>JBGAOI010000141.1:0-245 GCA_044221885.1 Polyangium sp. (in: bacteria) | reverse complement strand
AGAAGTGTCCGTGATGAGCCCGGAATGGCGCATGCATCAATATGCCCGTGTCCAAGTGACCGTGGACAAGACCTTGCCCCCCAAATCACGCGTTGTCTCCGTCAAAGCAGACTTCGTCGATGTTTCGCAAGCTGCAAAAGCGTTTCCAGATCCCGTGTTGACCGAACTCGTGAAAGTTTGGAAAGACAAGGCGGACAAATCGCTTGGCGTCACCATTGGTCATTCCAAAGGTGGTGTAGGACCCG
>JBGAOI010000140.1:0-13492 GCA_044221885.1 Polyangium sp. (in: bacteria) | reverse complement strand
GGAACGTCCGTTTCCGAAATATCTGCCGTGATCTTCGCCTTGGGGTGACCATGTTCGGCGTAATAACGACGAACACGTTCGGTGATTTCACCAATCGCGGGTTCGGTAATTTCGCCTCCATCGCGAATGCGAGCTGCGTCGAGGGTTGCGGAACGATCGAGCGTTGCGCCAGCGAGAACAATGGCGGAGACGAGGCGTCGCGGCAGGACGTGCACGCGCACGACAACGCCATCACCTTCGCCGGCAAATTGGGATGTTTTTCCCAGCTCGCGCATGATGCGTCGAGATACTTCAGCGCCAAAAGGTTCGCCCAGACGAACACTCTCGACACGCGCTGTGTCGCGAAATCGAGTGCCGGAGGTGACCACTTCGATGCGACGAACGGGTTTGCCTACCAGCGCCGCGACATCGGGGGCGGGGCTGATTTCCGGAACGGCAAGGGCAGCTTGAGGTTCTTCGCCCGCCGTGATGGCTTGTTCACCTGCCGATTGAGCGCTGGCACTGGACGAGATCGCTGCACATGCGACTAGGCAGAGCGCGCTCAACGTGCGATGAGCGACGAAGGAAGAAGCTTGGCGTGAAGAACGCGTGTCAAACACGGAGTCATTGTGGCGATCGGCCCTTGGGTCGGCGCCCGTCCCGATGCTACCGTCCGCGCCGGATGCTCGCCAAACAGGTACGGCATGGCTGATTCGACACTGCTGATTGGAGCCGTCGCGTACGACCCCAAGGTCGTCACCTTTTGGGAAGGAATGCGAGAGCATTTCCAAGCGCACGGCCTGGTCATCGATTTCGCATTGTTCTCCAACTACGAGCGGCAACTCGAGGCCCTCCTGCATGGGCACATCGACATCTCTTGGAACTCGTGCCTCTCGCATGTACGCGCCAAACGGCGCACCGACGGCAAGGTGATTGGAATCGCCATGCGGGATCGGGATCGAGATGCGTGCGCGAAGGTCCTGATTCGTCGCGAGATCATAGTGAAAAAGTTGTCGGATCTGCACGGCAAGTCGCTCGCCGTCGGTTCGCGCGATTCCGCTCAAGCGCGCATCATGCCCCTCTACTACTTGAAACAGGCCGGCGTTGACTTGAGTCAAGTGAAGTTGATGCCGTTCGATAGCGACATTGGCAAGCACGGCGATACGCAAACGAGTGAACTCGATGTGCTCGCGGCGATTCACGAAGGACGGGCACAAGCTGGTGTGGTTGGAAGCTTGGTGTGGCAAGCCGAGCAAGCTGCGGGAAGGATCGACCTGCGTCTCATCGACGTGTTGTGGACGACGCCCACCTTCGATCTGCGCATCTTCGACGCGTTGCCTTCGCAACCTGCGGACAAGATCGAGTCGTTCCGCAAAGTCCTGCTCGAGATGAACTTTGCGAATCCCAAACATCGACGGCTGCTCGAAATCGAAGGCCTCAAGCGCTGGATGCCCGGGCGGGAGCAAAGTTTCACCCCGGTTCGAGCAGCGCTCGATGATTTGGTTTCGTAAGAAATTCGTTTCAACACCAATCACTCGAACTCGATACGCCACCGCAAGTCGGCACCGAGATTTCCAAGTGGGGAGCTGGAAACGTCGTTCGTGTTGTCGTAGGCACCTTGCAAGATCATGCGTCGGCCCAAACGCCACTCGATGCTGGATCGCACTTCGCGGTTTTCCGTGATGCCCGTTGTCACCGTCGCGCGCACTTCATCCGTGATGCGCTTGCCGAGTGTCACTGTCGGCTCGGTTCGTCCTGTACGTGATGAGTACGCTGTGCCAAACCGAAACTCGTCGATGATCGGCACGATCGTCTTCACCGCTTTGTCGGCACCCGTGAGGGCCGCAAGAGCTTCCAAACCCACGGTTTCACCGATGGACGAAGCCAAACCGCGATCCATCTCCGCCCTCGTCAAACCCATCGTCAAGAGCAACACGATGTCCTCTTGGCTCAACGAAGGATCGCTCGTCAGGTCGAGCTTCAAGTTTTCTTCGTCGCCGTGGGCATACAAGTTGATGCGCCATTGCTGACCCATGCTCGCCGTCGCTGCCGCAGTAGAACTCGTGTCCGCCGCACCCGGCGAAGCTGCCGTCGAGGCATAACGCCGGTATTCCGTTTGAGCTCGAACGTCTACCTTCGGGGCCAAACGGAGCGGATCGTCGAAACGAACCAAGCCTTCACGCACGGTGAATTCGCTGCTGCGCAAACGAAGCTTCGAGTCCGGAAGAATGCGCAACAATCCGCGGGCTCCGTAACGTTGGTTCGTCCCAGAGAACGCCAAACCCGGAGGCGCAATGTCGAGTTGCATATCGACGAGGTTGTTCTGCAAGCGCAGCGGTCGTTGCGCGAGAACGTTGACGTCAAAACGAAATGTGTCGTTTTTCGGATCGTACGTTGACACGTTTGTCCGACTGGAACCTCGCGCGAGCTGATCGAGCTGATTCAGATCCAAGCTCAGACCGATGGGGCGCGAGTAAAGAAACGACGTCAGCGTGAGCGTGCCTTTGACTTCCGGAAGGTTTTTTCCTTCAGGTTCGTCTTGGCCAATGGACGGTTTGAACGAAGCTTCGAGATCGCCGTCCGTGGTCATGTTGATGCCGTCGGCGAGCGGAACCTTGACGCCGCGCAACGTGATCGATGCTTCGGCTTTACCGAGTTCGAATCCGCGAATCGGCATGCGTCCCGTGACGCTCATCTCGCCACCGCCTGCGCGTGCCGAGCCACGCAAGATGCGTGCTTCGCTGCTCGTGATGGCGATGTCGAGCTCCGCATCGTCGAGCGAAACGGGGAACCCTCGCAAGGTGAGTTCGCCACGACGAAGGCGCGCCGAGCCCCCGTAACGCAACGCGGTTGCTGGTCCTCTGATCCGCAGGTTTCCTGCGACAGACCCTCGTGCGCGGTGAATGGAAGGAATTCCGGAAGACAAACGCGACAGATCGAGTGAGCCAATCTGCAAGTCCAAATCGAAGTCTGGCGCAGTCACGAGACGCGACACGCTTCCGTCGATCGTGATGGGGGCGGTGATGCCGGCGGCCGCATCGATCGAGAGAGCGATCTTGGGCAGCGTCAACGTGTCGTTGTCGATGAGGATCGGCCCGGGTGTACTCGTCAAACCCATGCGTCGACCACCTCGTTCGAGTTCGAGACCGGTTACCGCAAGTGTAACGCGTGATTTGGCGAGGTCGTCGAAGGGGAGTTTGGCAATGTCAAACGTGGCGTCGAGTTTGCCCGTTGGAGGTGTCGCGCTGAAGGCAACACCAGGAATCAAGTTTGCCAAGGCGCCAAGGTCGAGCCCGTGGGTCGTGATTTTGCCCGACACGACCTTGTGTCGTTGACGTGACATGCGCACGTCATCGAGTTTGATTTGTCCGCCTGCGACTTGGCCGGTCACTTTGAATTGACCCGAGGGCAGATCGCGATCGAACTCGGCGCGATCGAAGGGCGCGGTGCGCGGATTTTTGCAGCGCGTCCAGCCAATCGTTTTTCCTGACGAACCTTCGGCGGTCATCGTCAAGTCCATTTGGGATGCTGGAACCGAAGCTGCTCCGATGCGAATCGGCGTCATGCGCACGTCGGCGCGCATTTCGATTTGGCTGACGGTTCCGGAGATGTCGGCGACGGCCGAGATCGAACCATCAAAGGGTTTGCCCCAACGTCCCAACGCATCGACACGATCGATCGGGATTGATGTCGCGATCGCTTGTCCCGTCACTTTTCCGCCCGGACGAACCGTGGCGCTGGCGAGCACCGTGCCCGTTCCTTTGCGTACGGAAGCTGAATGAACATCGAGGCGCATGCCTGCGGCCGATGCTTCCAAGTCTTCCCAGTCGAGGTCTGTATCGACTTCTCCATCGTCGAACTGTTCGCCGTACAAGTTGACGTGTTCGAGATGCATCTTCGTTTTGACGCGCAGTCGTCCCGTTCCACAGAGGTCTTCGGGACCGCCCGCAACGAAACGCATACGTGCCGTACCACTCGCGTTCGCGTCGATCTCAGCGAAACGTGGATCCGCGCCAAGTCCTACGATGTCGTAAAAGTCGTGGGCCCAAAGATGCGGCGCAGCACGTGTGTCGATGTCGGCGTCGACGATGACGCCAGCAATGGCATCCAAGTCGACGTGCATGTTTGGCACGGCCACACGACTTTCACCTTTGCGCAGATGCGCATCGGCGACGTGCATGTCGAACGGTTCGAAGAACACACGCGCATGTTCCACGTCGCCAAACGAGAAGACTGAGAAATGAAAGTCCGAGATCTTTACGTCGCCTTCGAGTTTGGGATGGGAAAACGGACCGCGCCCAACGGCGCTGACTTCTGCGATGCCACTCCACGGAATGTTTCGCAGCGGAGTTAGTTCCGACAGATCGATGCGCGATCCTTCGTAAACTTGAAGGTCGAGCACGCTTCGGAATTGCAGCGATACGCGGGAACGGATTTGCGATTTCGGGCTTTCGAGAACCAGATCATCGATGACGATTCCGGTCGGATAAACCTCGAAGTTTGCCCGCATGGTGGCTTCGGCGAGGCCGAGCATGTGGCCACGTGCCGGATCGGTCCAAGGTCGATCGAAGATCTCGAAGTTCTTTGTGGCAAACTCCATGGGACCTTCGAGGTGCACCGGGGAGAGCGTTCCCGAAAATTTTTCGAAGTGCCCTTTGTCGAGGTCCCACGTGAGCCAAGCCTGCGGATGCACGCCGAGATCCCGCAGGATGCCTTGGATGTTCATGCGGCGAAGGTCGATCGGACCTGCCGTGAGCGGTATGCCCGTGACAAACGGTTCGACTTTGACCTCGGCGATGGACGCTTCGCCGTTGGCCCACTCGGCTTCGAGTTTGGACAAACGCACCACATCGTCGATGATCGAAAGTTCCGACTCGACCGTTTTGGAAACCACGCGACCATCTCGTCCAGGTTCCCGTGCGTGGAGTTGCCCTGTCACGCGAGGTAGTTTCGTGTTCGTGTCGTGGGTGATCTCGACATCGAGTCCGACGCTGCCCGTCAACCAGGGTGTGTCCAAGAACCGATGCAGGATCGGAATGGGCGCGAGCACGTGCAGTCGTCCGTTCATCGGAACGGGCATCAGAGACTTCGAAAGAGGCTGTGTTTCGGCTTTTTCGGCAGGGTTCGTCGCTTTCGCATCGAGCGGAACATCAACGCGGAACGCACCCAGATCGAGTTCGACCGTGCGGCCATCGTCGCGAGGGAGGGAACATCCTGGGTTTGTCCCAGCATCAGGATCGAAATCCGTAGCTCCTCGAAGCGTCAGGCGACGAACCGTGATTCCAGCGGGATCCACATGCACACGTGCATCGAGTCGACAGAGTGAATCTTCATCGACCATGTCTTCGGTGTCTTGTCGACCGGGCATCGGGTGCGTCCGGACGATCGTCGAGATCCCGGTTCGCAAAGCAATTTCGAAGACGCCACCTTCTTCGGACGTCACGTCCAAGTCGACTTCGCGTGTGTCGACGTGCGTGCCTTCGATCGTCGCATCGATACGAGCATCGGTGATCGTGAGTGCCGAGAACGGAACGTGTGTGGACGGTTCGGCATTTTTCGGCGTCGGGGGAAAACGCGGATGAAGATTGGCGAGTTCTCCATTGGCCACGACAAACCGGAGACGAGGGCCGAGAACTTCGACTTCACCGACGTCGAGTTCGCCGTTGATCAGCGAGAAAAGCCGCGGACGAATGCCGATTCGTTCGATGCTTGCGACAGGGCTTCCGCCGTCGTCGGCATCGACGACGACGTCTTCGAGATCGATCGCGAGCGGCCACGCTTGCATCGACACGCGGTACCGAGCAGCGACACCGAGTTCGCGCGAAATGAGCGCCGCAGTTTCGCGAGCGGCCCATGCGCGAACGGGGCCAAGACGAACCAGTACACCGAGCGAAAGAGGGATTGCGCCGATGATTCCGAAGATGACGCAGAGCGCGATCGCGAACACACGTCCGCGATCTCGGCGTATGGGCCGAGTCGCGCGTCGGTTCGTCGCTGCGCTCCCTTCGTTCATGGGCTTGGAGCTTACCTTAGCGCCATGCGTCGTGGCGGTGATGGCAGGGTGATGTGCGGTCTTGCTTTACGCCGGGAAAAAATCCTGAAACATGCATGATGTGCGAGGAATCTTCGAGCCATGACGCGCGTGCGTCGGGCTCGTGTTCGGAGGACCGATGCGATCGACGATTCCGGCCGCGCTCTTGGCGCTTGGCTGTTGCTTCATTTACTCGTTTCAATCCACGGGCTGTGCCACCCCTCAGCCACCTCCGTCCGCGACGGGAGGTAGCTCAGTTGGAGGTGATGGTGGAACTGGTGGGACCGGTGGCAGTGCCGGAGCCGGGGGAATGGGTGGGGGCGGGCCCATCTGTACACCGACGACCGAAGTTTGCGACGGCAAGGACAACAATTGTGACGAGGTCGTGGACGAGGGTTGTCCGTGTTCGGATGGACAAACTCAGAAGTGTTACTCGGGGCCGGATGGAACGGAAGGTGTCGGTCCGTGTTCGCCGGGACAGCAAACGTGTGACGTGACGGGAACCTGGGGACCGTGCGTGGGCGAGGTCAAACCCAAGTCGAAGGAGCTTTGCAATCTGATCGACGACGATTGCAATGGCGCACCGGACGACATGGGCGAGACGACCTGTGGCGTAGGCGCGTGTCAGGTAAAAGTCCTCACCTGCGAAAAGGGGATGCTTAATCCGTGCGTACCGAATGCACCGACGCTCGAGGTATGCGACGGCGTCGACAACAATTGCAACTTGCAGACCGACGAGACGTTTCCTGACAATGGCAAGGCGTGCAGCGTTCCGGGCAAGAGTGGACCTTGTCAGGTGGGCAAAAAGGCGTGTGTCATGGGCGCCGAGACGTGCGTTGCCAACGTGATGCCTGGGCTCGAAAGCTGCAACAATATCGACGACGATTGCGACGGCGAAGTCGACAACAACATTCCGGGGACGGGATTCGATTGCGGCACGGGGTATCTCGGGGTTTGTGCGGCTGGGCAGCTTCAATGCAAGGGCGGCAAAATCGATTGCTTCCCGCTCGTGGCTTCATCGGCGGAGAAATGCAATGCCGTTGACGATGATTGTGACGGCACGGTCGATGAAGACAATCCGGGTGGCAATCTCGTCTGTGATACGGGCAAGGCTGACCTGTGTGCGGCGGGAACGTCGCAATGCGTGAACGGCGTATTGCAATGTACGTCGAACTTGTCGAATTTGCCCGAAGAATGCAACGGCATTGACGACAACTGCAATGACCAGGTCGACGAAGGGAATCCTGGTGGAGGCGTGGCGTGTGGTTGTGGCGGGACGCGCGCGTGCTTGGCGGGGAAACTCGTTTGTCAGGGTGGACCAGCCGTTTATTTCGAGGAAGATTTCTCGAATCCCGCTGGCTGGACGCTCGATCCTGAATGGGACATCAAAGCGCCGCCGATGATGACGCAATGCGGAGATCCGGCGCAGGATACGACCGACTCGGCCGACAACATTCTGGCCGGCGTCAACGTAGGCGGTTGCGCCCTCACGGGATTGCATGCCTATTACTACTTGACGAGCCCCGTGTTCAACACGGCCAATGCGCCAGCGGTGTACTTGACGTTCCAGCGCTGGCTGAAGACGGATTTGGCGCCCTACATGAATCACATCGTGCAGGTGTACAATGGCGCCACGTGGTACACGGTTTGGCAAAACGGTGCCTTGGCCGTGAACGATGTGGCTTGGAACAAGGTGACCTACGACATCACGAATTACAAGAATGCCAACATGCGCATTCGTTTCGGATTTAATGTCGGGTCGCAAGGGGCCGTGCAAAGCGGCTCGTGGAATATCGACGACGTGCAGGTGATTGCCGGCATGTGTCCCTAATCGAAATTGGGGGCAATTCCACAATTGCCCCCAAGCCGTTTCCCTTCAATTCACCAGATACGTCGCAATCACGGGCGAATGATCGCTCGCCGTGTCCACGTCCGCGGAATGTTTGATCGTTACGGATTGAGCATCGAGCATGGGGGCGAGGACGGGATTGACGAATTGGTAATCAATGAGCTCGAGTTTGCCCTGAAAGTTGTAGCTCCAACGATCGGCGGCAGCCAACGGTAGGGTTGCGTCTGCGTATTTCGTGGCGCCGGTTCCGACGGTTGCCAAATACGGCGGCGAGTCCGGCGTATCGTTGAAATCTCCCAGAATCACAATGGCCCGTGAAGGATCTTGTTTGGCAAGGCTATCCGCAATCGCCCGGGTGTGTTGCGCTTCGGCGAGGCGCTTGATGGGATCGTCGTTGCTTTTTGCCTTGAGGTGCGTCCCGAGAAACACCATCTTGCGGCCATTAAAAGCAATGTGAATTTCAGGGCAATCGCGGGAATAGTAGTAGTTCGGACCTTGCGTACCATTCAAAGGAAAACCCTCGTCCTTGTGAGAAACCACGGAATCGATTGGGTATTTCGAGAGTACGCCAATGTCCACGCCTCGATAGTCATTGCCGTCAATGAGGCTCGAAGCCGTATACTTTCCGCCAAGCTCGGTTTTGTTCAAGTCGTCGAGGACGGCTTTGTTTTCGACTTCGACGAGAACCAAGACGTCGGCGTCGATTTGATTCAAGACTTTGCCCACGGCTTTGCGGTGCGCCGTGTATTCGGCTGTCGAAACGATGGTTTCTCCGGGCGCACCACTGTCGTCTTTGTCATTTTCAAGGTTATGAACGTTCCAATTGGCTACTCGTAATGGCATTGGATCGTTGGGTGTGGAACCCGCGTCTCCGCCACTACCTGAACCGTTTCCACCACTACCTCCAGCATTGCTACTTGCGCCGGTGCTGTTGTCGCGGACGACGGGGGGATCCCCACAAGCGCTCGTCAATGCGGCGAGCGTGAGGAGACCCATAACGAGCAGCGGGGGTGTGCTCGAGGAAAGGTGGAAGAAGTTTGATCGTATCGTGCGTGAACGGGTCGAAGAAGAAGTAGGTTTCATGCATCGAGTGTCCGGTGATTGTGCGGCGGGTGCAAGCTTCTCGTGCGGGATTGATGTGACTGGAGCTTGACGTTTCCTGGGTCGAACGCTGAGGCAAGTGTCCGGCTGTTGGCATTCAACTTTGTGAATCCAACGAACGCATCCCCGTCGGTTCATGTTGGTTTCGTTCTTTACTCGATGCGTGGCTCGTGCGAGCATCCGCGTCGAACCCGAGTTCTTTCGGACCTCTTGACATTTTCGAGGAGACTTTCGCATGCGTAGTCCCATCCGCGCGATCACATTGGCTGGTGTATGGACCGTAGCGCTTGGCGTGTTTGGATTTGGCTGTGCGCCGGATTCACCCATCACATCGGACAAGGGCGGGGCTGGCGGTAGTGCGGGCGTCGGGGGTGAGGGCGGTACTGCGGGGCAGGGCGGTGCAGGTGGAAGTTCCGGGTGTGTCGATGGCGAGACGAAGCCTTGTTATACCGGACCGATGGGGACCGAAAACGTAGGGCAATGCAAGTCGGGCACATCGACATGCAATGCTGGTTTATGGGGCACTTGTACAGGGCAGGTTTCGCCGGGCATGGAAACCTGCAATGGCGTCGATGAAGATTGTAATGGTAAAATCGACGATGGTTTTGCCAGCCAAACCTGTGGCAAAGGCGCCTGTCAGGTGATGGTCGAGGGCTGTGCGAATGGGATGGTGCCCACGTGTACGCCCGGAATGCCGAAAACCGAGACATGTGATGGCACGGATGAAGATTGTGATGGCGAAATTGACAATGGAATCAATTGTCCGTGTCCAACCGACGGGGAAAAACGATCTTGTTATTCGGGCGGTAATGGTACTGTCGGCATTGGCGAATGCAAGGCCGGTATGCAGACATGCATGGGCGGATCGTGGGGCACGTGCGTGGGCGAAGTCGTTCCGGCGATGGAAGCCTGCGACAAACTCGACAACGATTGCGATGGCATGGCTGACGAAAACATCGCCAAGGTGACGTGTGGGGCTGGGGCTTGTTTAGCTATCGTGGACGGATGTGTAAATGGAATGGTTCCGTCGTGTGTGCCGGGACAACCGCAGATAGAAAGCTGCAATGGTATCGACGACGATTGTGACCTCTTCATCGACAACAATCTCGGGACGATTACCTGTGGTGTCGGCGCGTGTCAGGCAATGGTGCCGGCATGTGCGGGCGGGGTCATGCAAACGTGTATGCCGGGCAATCCGACATCCGAAGTCTGCGACGGGATCGACAACAATTGTAATGGTACCGCCGATGAAAGCAATCCGGGCGGAGGTGCTGCGTGCATGACGGGGCAGCAGGGTGTATGCGCAGCCGGTACGTTGTTGTGCACTGGAGGAATGCTCGTTTGTAATCCCAATACGATGGCCGTCCCGGAAATCTGTGACAACAAGGACAACAATTGCAACGGCTCGACGGATGAAGGCAATCCTGGGGGCAACATGGCTTGCAATACGGGGCAACTTGGCGTTTGCGCGGCCGGTACGACGAATTGCATGAATGGCGGCATCGTGTGCACGCAAAACACGCAATCGTCTGGGGAAATTTGCGACGGTCTCGATAACAACTGCAATGGAGCGACGGACGAAGGTAATCCGCAATCGGGCGGAAGCTGTACGGTGGCTGGAAAAGTCGGTCCGTGTGCGCAAGGCGTACAAAACTGTCAAAACGGGGTGCTTACCTGCACACAAACGGTTTTTCCAAGCCCTGAAATTTGCAACAGTCTCGACGACAATTGCAATGGCATGATCGACGAAGGCAATCCGGGGAGCGGAGGTTCGTGCACGACGCCATTGCCCGGGGTTTGTGCGGCCGGCACGTTTCAATGCCAAAACGGTGGGCTTGCTTGTGTTCAAACGACGCAACCTTCGCCGGAAACGTGCGACAACAAGGACAACAATTGCAACGGTTTCATTGACGAGGGAAATCCCGGCGGCGGGCAAGCTTGCAATACGGGACAGCTTGGCGTTTGTGCTCCAGGGACGACGGTCTGTTCGCTTGGCACGATGGTTTGCAATGGCAATCAAGCGCCGACCAATGAAGCGTGCGACGGCCTCGATAACAATTGCAATGGTACGGTGGACGAAGGTAATCCGGGCGGCGGCGCGACATGTTCGACGGGTTTGCCTGGTATTTGCGGCACGGGCACACGCACGTGTACGGGCGGGACGCTCGTATGCAATCAAAATCAGCAGCCGAGCAGCGAAATCTGTGACGGTGTTGACAACAACTGCAATGGAACGATCGACGACGGCAATCCCGGCAGCGGTGGATCGTGCATGACGGGTCAGCCCGGCGTGTGTGCTCAAGGAACCTTCCAATGCCAAGGTGGTACGCTGGTCTGCGTGCCCAATACGCCGCCTTCGGTCGAGGTTTGTGACGGTATCGATAACGATTGCAATGGCGTCGTCGACAACGGCAATCCCGGTGGCGGAGCCGCCTGTACCACCGGGCTGCCTGCACCTTGTAGCAATGGCGTTGTCACGTGCACCAATGGCGCGCTCGCGTGTGGTGGACCCGTGACCGTTTACGAAGAAACGTTTGCGACGGCAACCGCCGGAAATAGCTGGAACGGTTGGACGCTCGGCACGGAATGGCAAATTGGTCCAACCATGGCTTCTTCAGGCCATAACAGTGGCAACCCTGATCCGACGCTGGATCATACACCCACGGCTGACAACAAATTGGCCGGGGTCGTCATTGGTGGAAATGCCAGCATTGCGGCATCTCATGGCATGTATTACTTGACGAGCCCAGTTATCAATACGAGTGCCGTAGGGTTCTACATGTTGGACTTTTGGCGTTGGCTGAATACCGACTACTACGCTTGGATGACCAATTCCATTGAAGTCTACAATGGTTCGGCGTGGGTGGTGGTGTGGCAGAAACCCTCGCTCCCCGCAGATCCGAACATCACCGATGCGGCATGGACCAACATCACCCATGACCTCACGGCGTACAAGAACGCCAACATGCGAGTACGATTTGGGTTTGCGACGCAAGTCGACATCGATTCGTGGCTCATGTCGTCTTGGAACATCGACGACGTCGTCGTGCGTCGCTGCCAGTAGTTTCGGCGTCCAGTGCTTTTCGTCTGTCGCCTAGCCGTTCGTCCCGTAGATCCCTCTTTACATGCGCCGCCAATCGTGAGACGCTTTCGTCGGCCCTTCAATCGATAGGCACATTCGAGCTTCACCACTGAGGAGATTTCCCATGCGTACACCCGTCCGCGCATCGATGATTGCTGCATTTTCCGTTCTTTTGGGAACGTTCGCCCTTGGTTGTGGAGACCCTTCGACGACGACGTCCACGGGCCAGGGCGGTGCGGGCGCCACGGGCGCCGCGGGCGGCGCTGGCGGTGTGGGCGGTGAAGGTGGGCAAGGCGGCGGAATGATGGGCTGTGCTGAAGGCGCCACACAGCCGTGTTACACGGGACCGGCCGGAACCCAAGGGATGGGCGTATGCAAAAACGGCACGCAAACCTGTTCCAAAGGGCAATGGGGAGCTTGTGCCGGCGAGGTCATTCCGAGCGACGAAGTTTGCAACAAGCTCGATGACAACTGCAATGGTCAGCTCGACGAAAACTTTCAACCAATCACGTGCGGCAAAGGTGCGTGTACGGTGATGGTCGACGGTTGTGTTGATGGAATGGTTCCGACGTGTACGCCGGGTACTCCGAAGGATGAGACCTGCGATGGGACCGACGAAGATTGCGATGGACAAATCGATGACAACATCAATTGTCCTTGTATGACGGAAGGCGACAAACGGCCTTGTTATTCTGGAGGCAACGGCACGGCCGGCGTTGGTGATTGCAAGGAGGGTACGCAAACGTGCACGAATGGCGCGTGGGCGGCTTGCGTCGACGAAGTTTTGCCAACCGTCGAGACGTGTGACGATCGCGATAATGATTGCGACGGCATGAAAGACGAAAACATTGCCAAGGTCACGTGTGGCGCCGGGGCTTGTTTGGTGACGGTGGACGGATGCATGAATGGAATGGTGCCGCCGTGTACGCCGGGAATGCCCAAAGATGAAACGTGTAATGGCGTCGATGACGATTGCGACTTTTTCATCGACAACAACCTGGGCACGTTGACGTGTGGTATAGGCGGCTGTGAAAGGACCGTGCAGGCTTGTTCCGGAGGCGTTCCGCAAACCTGTATGCCAGGTATGCCGACGCCCGAAATCTGCGACGGCATCGATAACAACTGCAATAACACGACCGACGAAGGTAACCCCGGCGGCGGCGTCATGTGTACCACTGGTTTGTCCGGTGCATGTTCCCAAGGAACACTCAATTGCACGGCCGGTGCGCTCAAGTGCGAACCGAATACGATGCCGACTGCAGAAATCTGCGACGGCAAGGACAACGATTGCAACGGCATGATCGACAATGGCGATCCCGGCGGCGGCCAGCCGTGCATGACGGGGCTTCAAGGCGCTTGTGCGTTGGGGACGAGTGCTTGCGGCAACGGTGCGATCACGTGCAAGCAAACGACGATGCCCAAGAACGAGACATGCACTGGCGTCGACGAC
>JBGAOI010000013.1:0-39242 GCA_044221885.1 Polyangium sp. (in: bacteria) | reverse complement strand
ACCTGCGCCAGCGTCGACGGGTGAGGGCAAAACCAAGTCGAATTCGTCCCCGCCACCACCTCCTCCGCCCCCACCACCTCCTCCGCCTCCGGCTGGTGGAAACGGGACGCTCGTTGCCGTTTCGGTGGGTGGTCCGTGCACATTCACGGTCAATGGTGCGTCCAAAGGAACGTCCTCGTCGATACGTTTGTCTCTCAAGGCGGGCGCATACGCCGTAACGTGCAAATCGAAGAGCGGCGCGAAGTCAAAAGCGGTGGTTGTAAAGCCTGGAGAAACCGCCATGGCGATGTTCAAGCAATGAAGGCGTGAACTTTGCTTGGTTCTGAAGTGCAGTCGCAAATGGAACTGCATCGGAAAAAAGCAAAAGCCGTGAATCAGCTAGAAACTGCGCGAATCGAAGTCGATCGGGCATTACCGACCATTGCCGAAGCTCGTGCCCGTACACGTACGAGTGAGGGGCAGCGCCGCGTCGATGAATTTCTCGATGCTTTGCGAAAGGTGCCTGGTCGTCATGTCGTCGTGATTCGGGGATATCCCGATCCGGACAGTTTGGCGAGCGCGTGGGCGCATTCGCGACTTGCCGCGAGCATTGGTATCGAATGTGATATTGCACATTTGCCGATCGTGAGCCGCGCAGAAAATCGAGCTATGGTGAATTTGCTGGATTTACCATTGGTTCGAGTAACGGCGACTGAAGACCTCGATCGTTATCAGGCGTTGAGTCTCGTGGATGCAAATTCAATTGAATTGCCACGAACCAGTGGTTTGCCCTGTGTATCCATTGTGGATCATCACGCTTTGGCGAACAAACCCATCGCAGATTTCATCGATATTCGTTTGTCCGTCGGCGCAGCAAGTACGATATATACCGAATACCTCATGGATGCGCCGACCCGAATTCTCGACAATGCCGCCTTTGCCACGCGTTTGAGCACGGCATTGGCGTATGGAATTCGCAGCGACACGGACGAATTGCTTCACGCCACGGGTGAAGACTTGCGGGCATTGGCGAGTATCATCGACCGGGTCGATGTGGACATCTTGGCGTCTTTGTCACGTTATGGAATTCCGGCTGGTTCCATGCGGATCATGCGCCGAGCGCTCGAAGCAATGCACGTCGAAGGAACGTGGGTTTTTGCGGGTGTGGGACAAGTGCGTTCGCAAGATCGAGATGCCATTGGTCAAGCCGCAGACTTTTTGGTGCGTCGTGAAGGAATACGCACCGCCATTACGTTTGGCTTGGTCGAAGGCTGGATTGACGGATCGTTACGCACGACCGATCCTTCGCTCGATCCGGCCACATGGCTGCGGGATGCATTCGGCATTGGGCCGCTCGGTATGCCTTATGGTGGAGGACGACGAGGAAAAGGTGGATTTCAAATTCCGCTGGGACCCTTGGCGAGTTGTCCGAATCAAGACGCGTTGTGGCATGTCGTCAAAGAAATGGTGGAACATACGATTCGTAAACGAATTGGAATGATCGACGAAAGGGACTGATCGTGTGGTTCTTCATGAAGAACCATGAAATGCGCCTTGGATTTCGTTGACAAGACATGCAACATCGAGCGGTTTGGACAAGACGCGACGTACACCGAGAGTCGCGAAATGACCGTGCAATTCGCAATGCACGGAAATAACGATGATCACGGGCGGACGCTGTTCGGGCAGCATTTTCGCGAGCGCTCGAATGACGCCAACGCCATCCAGCCGCGGCATCATCAAATCAATGACGAGCGCGTCGACGTGTTGCCGCTCGAGCACTTTGAGGGCTTCGACGCCGTCGGCGGCAAGCAATACGTTAAAATTGGACAGGAGAAGCAGATTTCGCGTGGAGCGGCGAATGTCGTCATCGTCGTCCACGATGAGAACAGTGTGTCTTCGTGCGTGTTCGTTCGATGTTTCCTGCGGCCGGTGGTTCACTCGTGCCTACATGAAGCCAGTCGGGACGAACGCAAGGGAGGGCGTCGACAATTCGCATTACAAGACGCGGTTTGGCGAAGATGGTTTTACCGTTTCAAAACGCGTAATGCCGCCATATCATTTTTGATGGGCAACGCGCTGAATGCGGTTGCCCGGCCGCCTACCGTACCGGCGAGCGCGATGTGCCGGAGCTTATTCGGCTATGCAATGGTTCCCAACCGACCAACCCGATCAAGACAAACCACTTTTTCGCAACCGCGCAACCCGTGCCCACTCGTCCTGGCCCGCACGTTGCTCAATCGTCGCGCGATGCTGGAAGATCCTCAAAAATCCACACCCACGAACGGACACTCGTCCGTCCGAATCGTTCGTCAAGTAAAACAAGCCGACGACCAGCTCGTCTCGCTCGTTTCCAAAAATCCACTCGCAGCCCTCGGGATTGCGCTGGCCATTGGATACGTCATTGGCCGCGTCATCGCCCGGCACGGCTAAGAAAGGAATTCCATTACATGCCTCAACGACAACCTGGAGAGACAAACACTCCCCACCAGCCACAGCGCGAAACCGAAAGGCTCGGATTCGATCCCGATCGAACCATCGAAACCGTGACCAAAGTCGCTCGGGAAAACCCGCATGCCGCACTCGCCGCAGCCGTCGCTGCGGGGTTTGTCTTGGGCGGCGGCGTAACCCCGAGACTCGTTGGCGCGATCGCGATGTTCGCAGCCCGTCATTACCTTCGGGCCACGGT
The DNA here is from genome assembly GCA_044221885.1 of Polyangium sp. (in: bacteria). GTDB lineage: Bacteria > Myxococcota_A > Polyangia > Polyangiales > Polyangiaceae > Polyangium. Next base: position 36,574 of record JBGAOI010000013.1, on the reverse strand, counting down.
CGAAGAAACCATCGCCTCATTCCAAACGCACGAAACGCCCGCACGTACCCGGCCTTGAATCACGAGCCTGCGTAGACTCGAACCATCCCTCGTTTGTCTCCAAGTACACCCATCTCAATGGCGTTGCGTTCGTCGCAACAAACAATGGCGACGTACACCTATCATCTCGATTCGTCCCACAAACGCGACGTGCCTAGACGCTTGGTGACGTCCAGGCACGCGACAGAACATTGGCTCCGCAGACAAACTCAAGGCGCGTGAGGAGCAGACTTCGTCATCGATCCGCGCGAATGTTCACGTATTTCCGCGACGGAAGATTCGAGCTCACCACGCACACGAGTCGCTGCAAGACGCGCGCGCTGACCAGCTCGCTCTGCACCTTCACGCAAACGCTGCCGCGTTTCTTCGCCCGATCGTGGGGCGAACAGAATTCCGATCCCCACGCCAGCGAGCAAACCAGCCCCCATGCCCGCCGTCATTGGCCAAAACCAGTTCGAGCTTCGATTGCCGTAAGGAAACACGCCGGACAAACGCCGAAAAAACAGATTCGTGCTCATCGTCTGAACTCTCCATTTGAAGCGAACGCCCACGCGCGTCGTTTCGCGCGTGAACTCGTCCTCGCCGTGGTCATGGCAGCGTGCATGCCACGCTTTCGTGAGCACTTGGTGCACACGGAGAGACAAACGAGCGTACGGAAGAACAAACCGGGGCGTGGAAGGTGTCGCGCCAAAGGCGACCAACGAAAGGTTTGACAGGACCTACTTGCAGAACCCGTCGATGCAGACCTTGCCGACCGCGCACATGATGCCGGCCGTGGGATCGCAATCGCTGCCAAGGTTGTCGTTCGATCCGCAGACGGGGTGATCGCCCGACATGGTCGTCACGGTTTTGCAGATGTTGAATTGCAGGTTGTCGCAGATGGAGGAGTTTGGCGGGGCACACGAGATGTAGCAGTTGTGGTGCAAGCAGATGGACCCATTGGCGCATGCGTCTTGGATGCCGTCCGTCCCGCAAACGAACAGCGGAGTTTGGCTGGGAATGCAGCCATTTTCGACCCACACTTGGCCCACGGGGCACATGCCCTGCTGGCTCCGAGGAACGCATGTTCCAGCCACGCACACCTTGGCTGGGCTCATGCAATCGTTCGTGATCGTGCAGCCTTGAATGGCGAGCGTGCAGATGCCGAGACCCATGTCGCAGCCATAACCATTGGTGCAATCCGCGTTGGTCGAGCAGGCGGTCGTGCACTTTCCAGCCACGCACTTGTTGTTCGACGGGCATTGCGTCTGATCGCTGCATTGATCCACAGCGGGAGTGCAAATGCCGCTAACGCATGCGTAACCCGCGCCTGCGCCCGCACAATCGACGTCCTCGGCGCAAGCCATGGGATTGACCGGAATGCAACCGTTCGCAGTGCATGCATATCCAAAAATGCAACCGATCATCGCGCAGGCACCAGGTTGGCACGTGCCGTTCGGTGCACAGGTTTCACCGGCCGAACAGTCGGCTGGATTGCCGCAATACACAGGGGGTGGAGGGCTACCCGAACTGCTCGACGAGCTACTCGAACTGGACGAACTGGACGAACTGCTGGTTCCACCGGACGAACTGCTCGAACTGCTCGAGCTCGATGAACTGGTCGTCCCTTCTTGACAACTTGCGGTGAGGTCGGTGTTGATGACGCAGAGAAGTCCGGTGGGACAACCCCAAACGGAGCAATCTCCTGGGTGGCACAGATTGTCGGAGCCGCAGGTTTCGTTGAAGTTGCAGTCCAGGTCGGACGAACATCGCCCAACTGGATTGCACGAAGGATCCGTGCACGTCGGATCCGGGGGCATACCGTCACCGTCGTATATCGGGCAGCCCGCCAAGATGGTGAAGATTCCGACAAACCCCACAAGAGAAAGTCGCTTCATACGCGTCTCCCAACAAGCGTTCGATCACGCACTCGAGCAGCGAAAAAGACCATCCGAAACATCCGAATCGACGTTCCGGCTTGGCGTCGAAGGTAGCAAGCCGCGTGCCTTGGACAAGGCGAGCCGCGAGGTTCTTGGACGAGGCGTTGCACAAGATCGTTGGAACGCGGAGAGCACAGATTCGCAGTGAGCGGTTGACGCGCTCGTGGTCACGAAGGTCAAGAAAGATCGTTCGCGAGCGTGAAGATACGTTCACGTTGCGCTGTGCCACTGTGGGCTTGCCACGACGGACGGGAAATTCGTGGGCTCCGCTGCCATCGAAGCGCGTAGGCGTGGACCAAATTCCGGCGCTTTTGTTGCCTTCTGAGGCACAACAGGGAAAGCTCTCCGGTGCCTCATGGAAGTCACCTGCGAGCGCTGCAGTACCGTGTACGACTTCGATGACGCGCTCGTTTCCGAGCGCGGCACAACGGTCAAGTGCACCACGTGCAGTCATCAGTTCAAGGTGCGACGTGCTGTACCGACCACCGGTCCCGATGTTTGGATTGTCCGAACCGTGGACGGGCGTGAAATCGAGTTTTCCGCACTGCGCGATCTGCAAGCAGCCATCTACGACAACCGCGTGACCCGCGAGGACGTCCTCGTGAAAGGAAGCAGTCGTCCGCGGCGCCTCGGTTCGATCGCGGAACTCGAACCGTTCTTCAACCGGGGCGCGACAAACGCCCCGCGACGCGCGCGGACACTCGCCGGTGCAGGAGCAGCACCTCCTCAGGCTGTCACGGCGCAACGTAACGAAACTTCGGTAGTGTTTTCCCTGCCAAACCTCATGCAACCTGGCGGGGAAAAAGATGGCCCTGTCTCGGTTCGTCGCAGCACGCTCCCACCACCACCACCGCTGCCCGTTCCGAGCGGTGCCATTCGTGACGGCTCCCAAACTTCGATGCGTCGAGGATCCATCCCGCCACCCACACCACGCAGTGGATCCGATGGTTCTCCACCCCCGATTCGACGCGGTTCCATTCCTCCTCCTCCCCCGACGTCACCTTCAGGACGAAGAGCTCCCACCACAAATTCGTCGAATCCCGGAGGATGGTTTGGCGCTCCAAGCAGCGTGGACTACGACGAGGAGTGGTCGAGTGCTGGTATCGAGCGCATCAGCGCGTTGCCACCACCGCCGATGCCTCCGCGACGTAGTGCACCTCCGCCACCGCCGATGTTTCCGCCCGCCGAACCTCCGCCTCCACCAGCGGAAACGATGAAGGCGCCGCGTATGTTTCCAGATCCCGATCCGACGAAGATCTCGAAACAGCCCACGGCACCCGTAACACCGCCACCGCCAACGGAAGCCGAAGGTTCGAAAACGGCCACGGCGGCGAGTACCACGGAACGTACGACTTCGTCGTCCGCCGACAAACTCGTCGCGGACAAACCCGACGTTTCTTTGACGAACGATGCAGATTCGTCCCCGAACGGAACATCCGAATCCTCCGGGGAGGAACGATCGTCGAAGCCAACCGCGAGCACCACGTCTATGCAGTCACCCTCCAGCGAACGTTTGTCCGGACCGGGTTCGAATGCCCCTTCAATGCCGCCAGGGTCGAACGCCCCTTCGATACCACCGGGGTCGAACGCCCCTTCGATGCCCCCTTCACGGTTCAGCGATCCGTTCTCTGAGCCTCGTCATTCGGCCGCCACTCCATCGCGTCGTGCTGGTGCAGCTCGTTGGATCGTTGGGTTTGTCCTTCTAGGATGCACGGCGCTGGCGGCGATCACGATTGGCCCGAAGCTCATGTCGAAGCCCGGTAGTTCCCCGACGCAACTGGATGCTCGAGTCGCGACGTTTCTCGATCAAGGCGACCGCGCGATGAACGAAGGCGATCTCGAGGGCGCCAACGATGCGTTTGTCAAGGCCAGTGCCCTTGCGGACAAGGATCCCCGCGTCGAATTGCGACTTGCGCGGCTATCGATCGTGCGTGGCGACATACCGTGGCTCAAGGTGCGACTCTTGGCCGACTCGGATCCCGACCTTGCCAACACGCGCCGCGAGCTTGTGCTGGCGGCAGCACGTGCACATCAAGCCGCAGAGCGGTTCCAGGCCATCGCGCCGAACGAACCAGATGCCACACGCTGTCGTATCGATGCGCTGCGCTTGCAAGGCAACGTAGCGGAAGCACGGAAGCTCGTGGCTTCGTTGCTCAAGCCGACAGGGGTTTCAAATGACGAAGTGCTGTTTGCCCTGCTCGACCTGGCCGAACCTTCGCCGACATGGGCGACGGTGATCGAGCGTTTGTCCAATGCTGCACGTAGTGAACAGAATCTCGGTCATGCTCGGTCGATGCTGATTTACGCGCTTGTGCAATCTGGTGATGTGACGCGCGCCAAAGCGGAATTGGATCAACTGGTCGCGATGCCTCGGCCACATCCGTTGATTGGTGCATTTCGTGCCTATGTTGCCGAAGCTGAAAAGACGGCAAACGGAGGGGCCAAGGAAGAAGATGCGGCAGCGCCCGCCGACGACACTGCGGCGTTGCAATCGGCCAACGAAGCCATGACCAACGGAGACCTCGAAAAAGCTTCCGGGCTCTTGAAGGACTTGGAAACGCGGTTGCCCAATGATGCGAATGTCCTGACCGCATCGGGCAAATTGGCCCTCAAGAAAAAAGACCGGGCGGCGGCGGCGAAGTATTTCGATCGGGCGTTGGCCATCGACAAAAACCAATTCGATGCCATGGCCGAATTGGCCGACATCAAATGGGATAGCGGGGAAAAACAAGGGGCGAGTATTCTTTATCGACAAATCATCGAACGTGCCGGCGCTGAAAGCCCGCACTTGGCCATTGCGAAGGAACGTTTTTCCGCATTCGCCGACAGCATCAATGAGGGACCGGGTGAATAACCGGCGAGAAGAAATGATCAACGGCGAACGTTTGCCCCTGCAGCATGGAATGAATTCATTGCGTCGACGATGGTCGTTGATGCCGCTCGTGTTGGGTATCGGTGTTTCGGTGCTGGGTTTGGCGTGCCAAGGCCGCCCGAAGAGCACATCGGGTTCGTCGAAAAGCCGTCCTTCTTATGATGCCCCGGCCGTCGTCGAGATCGATCTCGGCAATGGCGTTCCTGAATTGCCGGCGGCGGGTCTTTTTGCCGCAGGTCGCGGACGCGGATTTGCGGATCTCGTCCAAACGATCGAAGCAGCGAACAATCGCAGCACGACGAAAGGCTTTTTCATTCGCCTGGGAACAGCCGGATTGGGTTTGGCGCGTGCACACGAAATCGGCCGTCTCCTGGATACCATCCGAAAATCAAAAAAGCCGGTCGTTTGTCACGCCGATGATCTCAGCAATGGCTCGTTGCTTCTCGCCTCGGTTGGTTGCGATCGTATTTGGTTGAGCCCCGCAGCGGGTGTCAATTCGGTCGGTTTGGCCGCGGAAATGCTTTTCGGCAAACGGCTCCTGGAAAAACTGCATGTCGACGTGAATTTCCTCCAGGTCGGCAAATACAAAGGCGCGAAGGAACCGTTTACCAACGACGGTCCAAGCCCCGAAGCGCGTTCTTCCCTCGAAGGGGCATTACGTGGCATGCGCACGTCGTGGCTCGATGCCATCGCCAAAGGACGCAACAATCCAGAATTATCGAGCCTCGTCGAGGACGGTCCGTACTCGCCGGAAGAAGCCAAAGCCAAGGGACTCATCGATGTCATTGGATATGCCGACGAAGCCCGCGACGACGCCAAAAAATTGGCCAGCGCCGAACGCATCGTGACGCGTTTTGGTGGAGGACCGGGCAACGAACCCGTATCGAGCGGTCTCGTTGGGGTTTTACGCGCATTGGCTGGTCCAGGCGGATCCGGGGAACCACGCATTGCCGTCGCCATTGCTTCTGGCGCAATTTCGATGAGCTCGTCGCAATCACCTCTCGGCGGCAGCGAAGGCATCAGCGAACGCGATCTTGGAAAAACCGTCGCCCGTTTGGCCGAAGATGAATCCGTCAAAGCTGTCGTCTTGCGTATCGATTCGCCCGGAGGATCCGCACTGGCTTCGGACCTTCTCTGGAAGAAATTGATGAAGCTGCGTAAGGAAAAACCTTTGATCATTTCGGTTGGAGGCATGGCGGCAAGCGGCGGGTACTACATGGCGTGTGCGGGAACGAAAATCGTCGCCGAAGAAACGAGCATCATCGGATCGATCGGTGTGGTCTCGGGCAAACTCGCCGTCAAAAAAACGCTCGATGAAATCGGCGTGAGTACGGAAATCGTTGCCGCTGCTCCAGATCCGAAAAAAGCCGCACGCGCTGCCTATATGTCGCCCTTCACCGGATGGGACGAAGCCACCCAAGACAAAGTTCTCACGTCGATGACGTCCATCTACGACTTGTTTGTCCAGCGAATCGCGGAAGGACGAGGCGTCGACACGAACAAAGTCGGTACCTTTGCCGAAGGTCGCATTTTTGGCGGCGTCGAAGCCAAAGAACGCGGAATGATTGATGAACTGGGTGGTTTGTCCGACTCGATCACGCTCGCCCGCAAGCTCGCATCCCTTCCGGACGATGTGCCTGTCGACATCTTGGGTGGACCTGCTGGCCTATTCGAGCTACTCGACGCAGACGCCGAAGATGCCGATGCTCGAAGCGAAAAGGCGATGAGATCGGCGCGACAAACCGCTTGGGCTACCGTGCTGCCGGAAGTTTCGGGCATTGCACCACCGGCATTGGGTACGTTCCTCGGTTCGATGATGCCTCTTTTCACAGGCGAACGAACGCTCGTGGCCATGCCCTTTGGACTTCATGTGCAATGAAGAAGCACGCTTGTTGACGTCGATGATTGTCTTGCTTCCCATCGCATCACGCACCCGGGACGAACGGGCTCTGATAGGCTCGCGGGGTTTTTCATGAGTTCGACGGCAAACGACCAAAGCGACGAACGAACCGAACGGCGAACAATGCCGCCGCCCGAGCTTCTCGATCGATCCGCCCCGGCTTCGGCAGGATCGCTCGTGCTCGAAGCGTTGCGTGCGGAAGAACCGATCACCCGGCACCGAGGTCCCAAGGCTGAAATTGCGCACCTGCGCGCACGCGTAGCGCAATGTCGCGAAGACGGTGAACTCGAGGAAGAACGCGAAGCAGCGATCTCGTTGGCGCGACTTCTCGTGTCACGCGATACGGAACTCGATACGGCGATCGCAATGGCCGAACGAGCGTTGCAGATCGCTGAAGACGAGGATTTGCGTGCCGATCTTGCCGATTGGTACGCGGGACTTGGCGAACCAGCCTCCGCAGCGGGCGTGTTACGCGCATCGTGTGATCCGTCCGATCCGGCAGCGACGGCGCAGGTACTCGAACAAATCGCGGTGTGGCTCGCTCGTGGAGGTGATCCGCAATCCGCGACAGCCGCACTCGAACAAGCCGCGGCGCTCGATCCTGCGCAACCGTTGGCGTTCGAACTACTTGGAGCGATCGGTGCGTGGGCAGTAAAGGCTGTCTCGCCAGAGATCGCCGCACATGCGTATCTCGCGGCCGCGGAACGTCATGATTCGCTCGGCGATTCCGAGAGCGCCGTCGAAGATCGTTTGCGGGCGTTTGAATTGGCCACGCACGACGAGACCGTCGCGGAAGCCGCGTTTCAGTCACTCGCGATTCGTGGGGCGCTCGATGCTGCGGACGAGGCGTTACGCGAGCACGCGAATGCACTTAGCGAGACAAACCGTTATCGCGCGCGACAAGTGCACATGCGACGCGTGACGATGGCGCTCGATGAAGAGCATGGAGCTCGCGCGTTAGGTGCTTTGCTCGATGCCGGCGTGATTGCCGAAGTCGACACGGATCTTGGAGCCATTGCCGAACGCGTCGTCGAGCTAGCTCGACTCGATGCGATCGCGTTGGTTCGTCGAAAACTTCAAAACAAAACGGGTTCCATTACGACAATCGTTTCGCAAGCCCGAGGTGTGGAAGGAGCTGCTGCGCTTCTTTTGCAAGCGGCTCTGCATGCGGTGAACAGTCGCGAACGTGCCGACTCGCTCGTGCAACTTGCGGCTTCGACATCGGGTGAAGTTGCGGCGGTTTTGCTCGCGGTTGCGGCAGAAAGCTACTTGAGCCTTGGGCTGAGCCAACATGCGCGACGCACAGCGGAAGATGCTTGTTTGGCAGATCCTGCGAGTGCTCGTGCATTCTCGGCGCTTGCACGCGCCACGATCGCCGCGCCCGAACGCGATGCCGCAATGGCGGTCGAGAGTGGTTCGTCAACGATGCTCATCCGCGCATCCACGTGTCGCGGCATGGCGAACGCGTTCGAATCTGTTGGCGAAGAAGCGTTGGCTTTGACGTGGACCCAACGATGGTTGGCTCTGCAACCTGGTTATCCCGAAGCGATGCATCAACTCGTGCGTCGAGCGTCGAAAGCCTACGATCCAGAACGTCTCGAAGAAGCGCTTCGTTGGGTGCTCGCTCAGCCACGGCCACTCGACGACATGGCGAGCACGTTTGGCGAAGCGCTCGAACAGATGGTGGAGATCGATCCGCAACGTGCGAGTGATCTCGCGCGACGAGCATTGGATCTGTACGGCCCTCGTGTTCCGGGATTACGCGGGCGCTTTTTGGCTCTGAGTGATCGAACGAATGACGCTTCGTTGACCATCAATCTTCTCGAAAGGTTGGTCTCGTCAAACGTCAAAGATGGTCGAGCCGTCGAACGACTTTTTGACTTGGCGCAACGACGTTCCGCGACCGGCGATTGGAACGGAGCTGCAGCCGAATTGGCTCGAGCTGCAGCGCGAAATGCTCCATCGCGAACGTTGAACGAACATCTCGACGTGCTCGACAGCAAGATGCAAGCGGCGAATGCTGCGCTTGGATCGGATGGTCTCGTGTCGTTTGTCGAGGCACGCGTGTACGCGTTGGGGGCCTTGCTCGATGGTCCTGAGCAATCGCAACTCGAGAACTTGGCAGTTGCGTGGCGTGAGCTCGGGAGTGTGAAGTGGGACTTGGCGCGCGATCGGATGGGCGCTGAGCAGGCGTTTTTCAAGGCCGCACAGACGGCGCCTCAAGGCGGCATGGTGCGGTACGCACACGACCTCATGACGTTTGCCGGACCGGAACACGGACTCGACATGGTGATTCGTCGAGCAGCACGTCTCGAGGATCCGAAACGTCATGCGGCGTTGTTGATCGATGCGGCCAACCTTGCGTACGCGCACAAGTTGTCGACGCGGGCGATGGAGATCGCGGCGAGTGCGATCCAGATCGATCCGTTACGCGCGGACGCCGTGGCGATCGTGGAGAAAGCATCCGAGGGTTCGTCCGGGATCGCTACGTTGGATCGAATTTACAGAGTGCTCGCGAATGCAGCACTGGGTTGTTACGGACGACGCGCGGCTCATTATCGCGGTGCGCGGCAACTCGAACGCCGTGGCGCGACACATGCGGCGATGAAACATGCCGTTGCTGCATTCGAGGCGGTGCCATCTGAAGGAACCGCGTATGTGTTGATGGCCCGTTTGTCCGAGCGAGCTGGTGATACGTCGGAAGCCATCGCGGCCATTCAACGCGTCGCGGACAATGCGCCGCCTGCTGCTCGGGCGACATGGCTTTTGCGAGCGGCTTCGCTGGCTGGTCCAGGCGAAGAAGGCGCGCGTTTGCGTTTGGACTTGTTGCAGCGCGCGATCACAGCACGCCCGGATGCGTCGACGATTGACCAAGTCGGCACAGTGTTGCGCCACCTGCTTGGTTATGGCGAAGACCCGGACATTCTCTCGATGCGGTTCGAGCGAGCCGCCATGATGTCGCTGAAAAAAGCCGAGGGACCTGATGGTGGACGAGCGGCCATTGCCCTCGCGCGTGTCGCTTTTCGAGCGCTGGGCGCGCACAAGCTCGGGATCACGTTGTTGCAAAAAGCGGTCTCGATGGATGGCGATATCGACGAATACGAATCGCTGAACGAGATCGCTCCTGTGATTGCATCAGCGGATCCAGCCGTCGCGAGAGAGTTTGTCGAATCGCTCTTGGATGTCGTTGCCCAGCCTTACGCTGCGGTTGGAAGCGCACTTCTGCTTCTCGGCAGCAAGTTCGCGAACGCTTTGGGGGACACGCGCACGAAGGCCATGCTGCTCGTCAAAGCAGCTCGTCACGCATCGGAAAACGATCAACTGGTGAGTGATGCGGACGCTGCGGTTCGTGCTGCCGGCGATGCGACCCTCGGCAAAGATCTGGACAAAGCCGTTTCTCATGACGAACGCATCGCCGCGCTCGTCCGATTGGCGGAAACCAAAGAACGATCGGGGGCTTGGGGCGAAGCTATCGACATGCTTCGACGCGCACTCGATTCAAACGCACTCGAAGCAACGCAAAGAGAAGCCGTCGTCTCGAGCATGCGTCGATTGTTCTCGTTGTCGGGCAATTCGGCAGATGTCGAAGCGCTATTGAAGCGAGAAGTGGGTCGATCGGAATTCAGCCCCGCCGTACGTGTGCGCTTGGCGCTCGATCTTGCATCCTTGCTTGGCAATCGTGGTGATGACGCGGCAGCGTTGACCACCCTCCAAAGCGTCGCTCCGCTTGTCGACAAGGACAAGGATTTGATGGTTGCAATGTTGCGTTTGGCCCGCCGAACAGGCGACAAACCTCTGCAATTAAAGTTGCTCGAAGGGCTGGTTGAACTCGCGCCGAGTGATGGTGCAAGAAAAACCGTTTTGCGCGAGATGTCTCGTTTGCGCGAGCAGCTTGGCGAAGCGCCGCGCGAAACGACGAAGATGGGTCTTGCTGACAAGGCCCCCGGAAGTAGTCCTGCAGAAACGAAGCGGACGGTTGAGCCGGTCAAACCATCGGTCGCGCCAACCGTGACCAAACGAGGAACGGGAGATCAGCTCCCGGTCAAACCCAGTCTTCCGCTGAACAAGCCCGCTTCGACGAAAGAAGCACCGAAAGCGGAGACCAGCAGCGCTGCGGCCAAACTCGCGCCGGTCAACGCTCGAACAGCAGCAAGCCCAAGCGCTGGAAAAAGGCGATCACGCGGCAGTTGCCGATATCCTTGCCAAACGGATTGCGGCGACCAAGGAAACGCCACTCCGAGTTACGCTCCGGAAAAACCGAGCGAACATACTGGATCGCGATTTGAATCGCCCCGAGCAAGCCCGGGACGAACTCACCGCATTGCTTGCCGAGTCGCCGCACGATGGCGATGCCATTCAACAATTGGCTGAATTGAACGAACGACTTGGTCAACCCCTTGTCGCTGCGAAATTGTGGAAACAGCTTCGAGAATCGTCTTCGGTCAAGAATACGCGTATTGAAGCTGGTGTCCGGGCCGTACGGGCGTATCTCGCTGGGCACGATGGCAAAGCAGCGCAAACGTTGCTCGAGAGTATTTCGTCCGTTTTACCGCGTGAAACGACCATTGAATTACGCGCCGCTGTGGCGCGTGAACTTGGGGACGTACGGGCGCAATCGGAAGCGCTCGAACAACTCGCGCAAGCGACATCGCAACCGGCGGAAAAAAGAGCCGCGTTTTTCCTCGAAGCTTCGCAACTCGCTTCTTCCCAAGGCGACGATACCCTCGCGCTCGAACGCGCACGTCGTGCCGTGCAACTTTCGCCGCATTTTGCTGATGCTGTGCTCGAAGTACGGCGCCTCGAATATCGTCTTCGAGGCACGGGGACGCCGCGAGAAGCTCAATTTGCCATTGAAGAATTGACCCGTATTGCGAGCGATCTTTCGCGCGAGCAGCTTGAATTGCAGGCATTTTTGCTCGCAGAAGAACTCGATGCCGTTCAAGGTCGCGGTGCTGGTACGCGGGAACTCAACAAACGTCACGCAGAACTCGGCAATGTTCCTTTGATTGCGCTCGGAATGGCCGAACGTCTCGTGCGCAACAAGAACTTCGACGCCGCATTACCTCTTTTCGAGCGGGCGTTGCAGGGCAATTTGCGGGGCATGCGGACGAAAGGTCGCGTTGCATTGGCAGCAGCGCAAGCGGCCATGAGCGTGGGTCAGCTCGAGTATTGCTCGCGCATGCTGGATATCGCCGCAACCGAAGCGGATACACGAGCGATTGCGCACCGCCGGAAACTCGAGTTTGTCGCCAGACACGGTGAACCCGATGCGGCCCGCCATGCGCTCGACGAATTGATTCGACAAACCACAGGAATCGACAAAGCTCGATTTTTGTTGCAACTCGGCCGATTGCTCGTGGCGACGGATCCGCAAGATGCATTGCGTTTCTTTACCGAAGCTGCACCGTTGGCCGTGAACGATCGCGCATTGGCCGCACAAATCGACGACGAGATCGCTCGGTTACGTCCCCAACAAGCCCTCGACGAAGCTCCAACATTGGACGTTTCTTGGGAAGACAGCGACGAATTCGAAGAAGAGCCGATTTTGCTTGCAGCGCCGGCAATCCGCGCCAAACCCGCGGAGCTGCGTCCCGCGCCGGTTCCCATTGTCGTTCCCCCCAAACCCGTAGAAAAACGCGTGGAGCCACCAGCCGCGCCGGCAATGGTAGGTCTCGACAAACTAATTGAAACACAACCAGAAATCGCGGAGGCAGCGGATATTTTCTCCGCGACAGAACGGTTTGATGCGCCAAGCGTGACCGGAGGCGAGCCCGCTGACGAAACGACGCTATTTGCCCAGCTTGCAGCGGGCAATTATGCCGCCGGGGATCGGCTCGTCGCGCTTTACTCGGTCGATTCAACGGAACGCACGCGCGACATTTTGGCTGTTCGCAAGCAACAAGCCGCCATTCGTCCTGGTGATCGGTTGGTCTTAGAAAACCTTCGTTTCGCGGCCATTGCTGACCACAACGACGCGTATGTTCGCGCCATCGAGCATATTCAACGGGGATTCGACGCCTCGCAAACTCCGCTGCCTCCACCACCGTTGTCGACATTGATGACCGCCCCCGAGCTCGTATTGGCGCTGTTGTTCCGTCCCTTGGAAACGGGACTCGACGAAGCGCTCACGATTACGTGGGATACCGGGCGATATCGCCGGGAGCCTAGTCATTATGGATTGTCCGGGGCGATTCGCGTGCAACCCAATGCGTCGACGTCGCTTGGCGAAGCGTATGGAAGTGTGATTCGAGTTTTCAGTGCAACGCGTACGCCGCTTTATCATCGGCGTTCAGCGCCGACGCATGGAGGTATTGGGGCGCCTTTGTCGATACAAATCGCGCTATTGACACCCCCAGCCATGCTCGTCGTGGGCGACGTATTAAAAGACAATACGGAAGTTCATTATCTTCTCGGTTCGGGAATCGCCGGAACGATGCCTGAACACGTCCTGGCGCGAGGTTTGCCCGAGGAGCATTTCCGCACATTGGTTGCCGCTCTTGCGGCCGCATTTGGACCTGTGAACACGAACGTCAAGACGGATCCGGCGGTGGCTCGTTTGGGGCAGGATTTGTGGCAATTGGTCAATCCGCGTGCGGATCGTCGATTGCGGGAGATTTTTTCCACAGGCCTTCCCGCCTCACCAGATGGGTCGCTCGATGCAGCCCGGCGTGCGGCGCGACGCGCGGGCCTGTTTGCGTGTGGTGATGTGCCGACAGCGGTGCGAATGATCGTGGCGGAACAAAACATTTCGCTCGACGTGCCGTTGACTGCGCCTGACGGGTTGTTACGTGCGTGCGAGAAACATTCGGAAATTGCGGAAATCGTTCGACTAGCTACGCGTAGTGAATATGCGGAAGCACGTTGGAATGCTTCGACCGCATTGGATCCGAGAAAAATTCGCTGAAGATCACCGGCTGCATCCGCTTTGCCTGGTGCTCGACGACGATTCCTCAAAATCGTTGAACGCTGCCCTCGACACGAGCAACGAAGTCTGACAGCGTTGTCAGGGTTGGCCGATTCCTCTACAATGAAATTCGGCCAATTCCTTGGATTTGTTTGCGTGGCCCAAAGATCGCTTGGGCTCGTTGCTGAAGAGATGTGGAGGCAGCTCTTGGAACGCGCAATTCGTTCATCAACAGTCATCGTTGCATTGTTCGGATCGGGGGGTTGCCTGGTGACCGCCGATCCTGGAACGTACGAACCGATGCAATCGCCACCGATTATCGTCGCATCGGCGCTCAATCCCGATCCTCGGGGTATCTTGCGCATTGGAGGGGACGAAGGGGAATCGGAGATTGGAATCTCGGCCTCGATCCTTTCCGAAGACGTTGATGAGAGTGTCAAAGTTGCATTGTATGTCGATTACGGCATGACGAATGCGTTGGATCAGCCTTTTCGTTTTGCATTGCAGACATTTCCGGAGTTGCCCTCAGGAACCATGGCGGACGGGCCGAGGCCGCTGGTAGGAATACGCTGGGTGGATGGTTTGATTCCGATTCAAGCGGGATGTCATCGCTTGACGCTCGTCGCCACACACGAATTCGATACGGCGAGCGGTTGCCCCAAGAATCTAAACGATTCGAATCAGATCACGTGGCATTTTCGTCAATGCGACGTGGGAGAATGTCCGCCGACATTGCTGGATTGCCCAGCCACGAATGCAACTTGTCCCCTGGAACCTTAGTTTTTGAAATAGGTTGAAATCGCGAACACCAAAGGAGTCTTAGGATGAAATACAAATCGCTGTTCCTACATTTTTCGAGTATCCTCATGCTTTCTGGATGTGCCCTCAGTGGCGCGGATAGCGATGCGGTATCGAATCGGTGCACGAGCAATTCCGATTGTCCAAGTGGAACGTGCGTGAATGTGGACGGCGTAGGCGCGTGCGTATCCAAACGGGTGGATCTTCCGGGACTCATTTTGGAAGTCCAGCCTTCGACCGAAGCTCCTTATGGTGCAGGTTCGTCCTTCTTGGTTCCGTTTGGCGGAAACGGTTTGACGGCGCAATCCGAGAACGGCATCGTGGTCGAACGCGATATCGTTTTGCCTCATTCTATCGTTTCCCCCATTGAGCTGTTCGTCGATTACGAATACACGGATTGTACGCTGCCCGCGAGTCGAAAGCTGCCGGCAGATTTCATTTTCTACCGCAATGCCCCGCACGATGGATTGCCCAACCACGAAGGCCGAGCCTTGGAATTGGACGGTTCGTCAGACACGTACACCGTCGATTTGCCGCAAGGAAAATACGACATGCACGTGATTCCGCGGGCACCCGAAGGTTGTGCCGAAGCTGCCCCACCACCCACATTTCATCGTGATCTCGATATTTCCCAAGGCGGAAAACTCGACCTACACCTCACCGCACCTCCGCATATCATCGGTGGAACCGTGGGTTTTCCCAAGGGTCAGGACTTGACCGGTTGGTCCATTCAAGTCGTCGAGCCCAAACGGGGCAAACCCATTTCGGCAACGCAGGTCCTCAAGGTCGATCCCTTCAACCTTTATGCCAGTTACAAGCTCGCTTATTTCTGGAATGGTACACCAGACACGTCGCCCGTGCTTCGATTGCGGCCGCCGGATGGCGTGAATGCGCCCAAGTTTTTCTGGGAAATCGCGGGACTCAGTCCGCTCAATCCCAATGCCGAAAGCATTCAAGCCAATCTCGTTCTCGTGGATCTCGATGCCGCAGGGCGTGACGTCGATGCTTTCGTTGTCGATACCCAAGGCAGCCCGGTTGTCTCGACAATCACGTTCCGGAGCCTCGAATTGTCGGGTAATGCGTCGGGTAGCGCAAATTTCACCATTGTGGTCGATACCGATCAAGATGGTCGATTCTCCACGAAATTGCCGCCGGGCCGATTCAAGGTCATTGCGCATCCGACCTTCGATACGACCAAAGCCATTACGACCGATGATTGGACCATTAGCACGACCGACAATTGTATTTGCGGCAAAGGAATGGTCATTCACGACAAATCCACCATTGCCGGCACCGTTTCACTTCCCGACGGCCGGCCATTAACCGCCGGCGCAGCAGCCGTCTACCCTTCACGCTCACCCGCCCGTCCGTATTTGTCGAGCCACCTCGTGGTGGAAAACCCAACCTCTCAAATTGCTTCGGCATCGCTTGGAGACATGGGGGAATTCTCGCTCCTGGCCGATCCGGGCCTCGTCGATTTGCTCGTCGTTCCGCCGCCCGATTCGATTTTGCCGTGGCTCGTTCGTTCGCAACTCGATGTCCAGCCGAATGCAGACGGGACCGAAATGTTCAACCTGCCCTCGCTGGCGATTTCGTATCCCGCCATCGTTGGAGGCGTTCTGCGAAGTCCCGACAATGCCATCGTGCCAAGCGGCACCGTGCGTGCGTGGTTGCCCGTAACAGCTGTCGGTTTTGACAGCACGGTAGTCATTCAAATGGGTGAAACAGCCATTCGTCCCGATGGCCGATTCACATTGCCGCTAGCGCCTTCGCTCGCGAAGTAAAGCAACTCCCGCCCAGGACGCATACGTCGCCGTTCGAAGGCCCTGCACTTTCCAGTGTATCCGTACACCGGCTTCTTGGAGTACGCTTAGCGCGTGGCAGAGTCCGACACGGGCGGCAATGACCAGACGATCGGCTCTCACGCGTTGCTAAAGTTTCAAAGCGACGCACCCCGAGACGAGTCTTCGAAGGTCGATACGGATGCGACGTCACGCAAGCAAAGCGATCGTGACCTTGCTGGTGCTCTGCATGAAGTATCGAACGCGTTGACGGTCGTTCTTGGATGGATCGATCGCGCACGAGCCGAGGTGGATGCAGCTTCAGCCGTGGAAAACGCTCTGAGCATTGCGGCAGTACGCGCACGCCATGCGCGACAAATCGTGCGCCGCGCGATCGGTGCGGATGTTCCCGACGACGCTCCATGCAGCGCCGATACGATCCTGCGTGACGCACTCATGGGTTGCGAACCCGAAGCGACCCACGCAGGTGTACGCCTCCACATGTCGACCCATCCGACGCTCGAAGATGCGCAACTCATGGACGGATCGATCATTTTGCAAATCCTCACGAACCTCTTGCTGAACGCCGTCGCCGTGTCGCCACCTCGAGGTACTGTTTTTCTTGATGCAACCGTGGATGCGTCCGGACAACTGGTGTTTGGAGTGACAGACGAAGGCCCAGGTGTACCGGAAGAACGTCGCGCCAACTTGCTCGACGCGGGCGTCTCGACGCGAGCTGGAGGTGCGGGCATCGGCTTGCGTTACGCCGCAGGACTTGCTCGTGAACACGGTGGATCGTTGCAGCTTGTCCGAGCCGAACCTGGAGCACGTTTCGAACTGACCTGGCCGCGACGCACGTCGCTCGTTCCTCCAGCGCCACGCTCGAACACCAAACCAGAAACGCGCATGGCAGGCCGACGCATCCTGGTTGTCGAAGACGACGATGCGATCTTCGATTTACTCGACGCGACGCTTACGCATCGAGGCGCGGAACTCACGCACGCTCGCACGCGCGCCGAACTGGAAACAGCGCTCGAAAAAAATCATTTCGACGCCGTACTATGTGACTTGTCTCCGATTCGCGAAGACGTTGCTGGAGCTTTCGCCCGCATCGAACAGGCCAATCCTCGAGGTCGCATCATCGTCGTCTCGGGAAGCGCGAACCCGCTCGAAGGTTTGCCCGCGACATCCAACGTCAGTTATGTGCGCAAGCCTTTCGAGATCGGCGAAATCGTTGCAGAAATTACCAAATTTTCGCCGTAGCTGAGTTTCTTGGCGGTAGGGTGGTGGTGCCCGGGTCGCGAGATTGATTTTCAGCCTACAGAAAATGCGGTTTTGGACGTGGGCTCAAAAATTTTTCTTGACACCGGTTTTGAAACCATTAGTGTCCGCGCCCGAGCCAAAACCAAGCGAAGGTGGCGGAATTGGCAGACGCACTAGCTTGAGGTGCTAGCGGGTAACACCGTGGGGGTTCAAGTCCCCCCCTTCGCACCCCGTCGGAATCGAAAACGAAACCGACAACATCGCCGAAACAAGCAAAGCCGACAACCGAACAGGATGTCGGCTTTCTTCATTTCTGCGCGTGATCGCGTCCGCCCTCACCGCAGGATTTCAGCCATTTCTTCGACCCGGCGAACTCTCTACGATCGCCTCGGGCGCGGGTTGGTGCCCGCTCGACCTTGAACTTCGTACCTGAAAAGGGGCTTTCGATGCGCTTCTTCCTTGGTTTGTCCGCTGGTCTCTTGCTGTCTTTGGTCGGTGGTGCGGCTCTGGCTGCTCCGCCAACATCCGTATTTGACGTTGGAGCATCTTCGTCGGCGACGCTGGCACCGAACGCGGATGACGCTGCAGCATACGCGACCGCACGGTTTGTATTGACAGAACGAGCACCCATGACGAAGGACCTTTCGTTTGGTTTGTCTCGGCTCTCCAACCTTCGTGACGGTCGTCGAATCGTCAAGCTTCCGCAAATGCATGCCGGGATTCCGGTCATTGATCGCAGCGCGACAGTGACGTTCGACGCGAGCGGTGTTGCGCATGTCGTGGCTGCAAAACTGGCCAGCGAACTGCCTTCGGATGTGACGCCAGCGGTCGATGCAACGACGGCGGCGGCGACGGCAAGTCGACGTGCGGGCGTGACGATGGAGCCGAAAGCTGGGCAGCTCGTGTTCTGGCCAGCGGCGGATGGCGATCACTTGGCGTGGTCGTTTTACGCGCCTTCGATGGGTTTGCCCTACGCGCCCGTCACGATTGTCGACGCCAAAACGGGTCAGCTCCTTGCGCACTACAACGCGGCGATGACGTTGCACAAGGCCGACGTTTATCCTTCCAATCCCGTGCGTTCACCACAACTGACGAACGTCACGCTTCCGTTGCCTGCGGGCGCGACGAAACTCACCGATACGCTCGTCACGGCGAAGAATTGCGTCGACACGAAGATGACGAAGCAAATTCAAATTCCGGGCGTTCCGTTTCCGCTCAATTTGCACATTTGCGATTTGCAACAAACGGCGACAGCCGACTCCATGACGTTGGATTTCGGTGACAAACCCGCAGCGGACAATGCGCCTCAGGATTCTTTTGGCGAGCTGCACATCTATCACCACACCCGTGTCGTCTATGATTACTTCCGGGCGTTCGAGCCGACATTCAAGGTGCAAGATGCGCCCATTGACGCCGTGGCGAACCTCATGACTCCGGCAGGGCTTTTGGCTGGCGACATTCAAAAGGCCGGAAATCCCAATATCCCGTTCGAACCTTTCCAAAACGCGTTTTTCGCACCGGCAGCACCGGGTGGACAATTCTCGTTGCAATCGATCTTTGGCATTACGGGCGCGGCCATGATGTTCGGCCAAGGGCCGGTCAAAGATTATTCCTACGACGCCGACGTCATTTACCACGAATTCACGCACGCGGCCGTGAACGCGACCGTCGCATTCGTGGGCACGGCACATCGCGACAAATACGGAATCAGCATGTCTCCGGGCGGCATGAACGAAGGTATTTCTGATTATTTCGCCGCAGCGCTCACGGGAGATCCGGACATCGGCGAATATGCGGTGCTCGATGCCGATCCGACAGCGACATCGATTCGCAGTCTGGCGAATCCAGACGCCTGTCCGTCGGCGATCGGCGGCGAAGTGCATCAAGACGCCACGCTGTTTTCGGGCAGTTTGTGGGATGTGCGCTCGAAATTGGCCGCGGAAAAACAACGCGATTTCGATCTCGCCGTTTTCGCCGCCATGAAAGCCGCTCCGTCTGGCGACATGGGATATGAAGATTTCGCGAACATCATCATCGAACAAGTGAAGTTGGGTCCAACCTTGGGCGCAACGGTCGCGACGCAATTGACGACGGCGTTCACGAATCGCGGCATTTTGCCCGAATGCGCACGCATTCTTGAATACCAGGGCAAACCCATTTCCGGCCCCCTCAACGTTGGCGGAGGCATTCGCGTTTGGTTCGGGCCAAGCTTGTCGGCCGCCAACATTGGCAACAATTCACTCGGTTATATCCCGGGCGTTGTGCAATTCCACGTTCCATTGCCCGACAAAACCGATACGCTCACGGTCGAACTCCGAGGGGCCACTCCGGGTGGCGGCGGCGGATTCGGCGGTCCCATGGGGACTTTCGCACCGAAAGTCCTCATTCAGATCGCGGACACACCGATCGAATTCAAGTATTCGCCATTTTCCCCCGTTGGCGACGCGACAGCCGTGGATCTAGCCGACAATGGCAAAGACGGCCAGAACCTCACCATGTATTCGGCAACCACGAACGTTCCCGTCGGCGCGAAAAACGCGTACGTCATGGTCGTCAATACTGCCGACGCCGACGGTATCTACACCGATGTCGACTTCTCCATGACGCAGGTGGTGGGTATGGGCGGCGCGGGTGGAGCTGGCGGAGCCGGAAGCTCGAGCAGTTCAGGAACCGGCGCGGGACCCGTGATTAGCGAAGACACGGGTTGCGGCTGCATCGTTCCTGGACAAACAAACGCCCCGGTGGGTTTTTCCATGATCTCGCTCGCTGCGGTGGCCGGACTTCTCGCTCGACGACGTCGCAGTTGATCGAATATCCGTCAGGGCCATTCAACGAGCGCCCGGGCTTCGTCCAAATTCCCCACCACGACATTCGCAAGTGAAGCGAATTCATCGCTTCTGATTTCCGGCACAGCAATCACTTGCATTCCGGCCGCTTGGGCCGCTCGGCAACCATTGCGTGAATCTTCGAGCGCAAGACATGTCGTCGGATCGACGCCGAGCAATTCGGCGGCTCGAAGGTACACGTCTGGAAATGGTTTGGCTCGCGGAACTTCTTGCCCCGAAACGGTGACTCGAAAATGACTTCGCAAATCGAAGCGCTTCAAAATGGTGTCAATGAGTCTACGCGTCGAGGACGAGGCCAATCCCACGGGGAGTTTGTCGGAAGCGATTTCCAAAAATTGTAAAGCTCCCGGTTTCAAAGCAACTTCGTTCACTCGAGCAATGAAGCGGTCTTCCAATTCGACGACGTCGCGGGCTTCATCGACATCAAAGCCGCATGTTTTTCCCATGAGTCGAATACCTGGACCAATGCCGAGACCCGTGCACGACATGGCCAGTTCGTAGGTCCAAACGCCACCTCGAGCTGCGATGAAGTCTTTTTCGACTTCGTGCCACAACGGCTCGGAATCCACCAGCAAGCCGTCCATATCGAAAACCAGCGCCCGAGGCCGGAAAAGCTTCACGATGTTTGCCTTGGATAAACGATTTCAGGGATAGGGATTGTCGTCGAGTTTTCGTTGATTGTTCGTTGGCGTTTTGCCATCGGGAGGAGTTGCGCCTCCGGGAAGCGGCGCAAGCTGCAACGTAATCGACGTATCTTTTGAAAACAAAACGATTTCCCCGGCGGTTTTGAATCCGCGAGCTTCAGCATGCACGCGATGACCCATACCGTCTCGGGGCACTCTGCCACTATAAGGATTCGTCGGAATGCGTGCGCCATCGAGGAAAATGGTGGCAGTTGTCGGAACAGCCGTGATTTGCAGATCCATCATGGGCTGCGCGGGAGCAGCACTGGCGCTGGCCACCGGTGTGGGCACAGGAACGGGCACAGGAGGCGCCGTTTCGGCGATTTGTGTCGCAACCGATTTCGGAGTTTCTGGGGGTTGTTGTGCCGGTTGCCCTTGATTGATGGAATCTTGGCGCCTTCCCAAAAGCAAGAATGTGCCGACTCCGGCGACAATGCATCCAATGGCGAGCAGCGCGTAAAACGACATTGGCCGCACCGCAGGCATATCCGGCACGGTTTGCGAAGCAACGAGGCTCCGTGTTTCGCCCGATGTTGGCGCGGCAGCATTCGCAGCGGCAAGCTTTTCGGCTTCCGCATTTAATGCCGCCCGATCGATGCGCATCGTCATTTCCAAACCAATGCGCGGCAAACCCGTGCGCAAACTAATGGGCGCTCGACCATCGCCCGACACGGGTCCGTCCGTCTCTTCTCGCAATTTGGCGATTTGCTTTTCGATCAATTTGCGCATTTGTGCGCGTTTTTCGCCAAAAAGCTGATGCACGTATTTCGCGATGTCTTCGCTCGAGATCCGGAGTTTGGACGCGCGCAAATAATCTTCGATATCGCTACACATCGCCGCTGCTGACGCATAACGATCTGCAGGATTCGCGGCCAATGACTTCTCGACGATTTGGAGCAATTTGGGATCGCTGATGTTTTTCTTGACAATATCGATTCGTTCAATTTTTCCCGAATTGAGCTGGTCGAGAATCTCGAGGTCGGGCATTCCTTCCCAAAATCGTTTTCCGGACAATGCTTCCGCCAACACGAGACCCATGGCAAATACGTCCGCTCGCCGGTCGACTTTTTCCAGACGAACCTGCTCGGGTGACATGTACGCGATTTTGCCCTTGACCATTCCTGCAGCCGTCTGCACCATGTGGCTCGCGGCTTTGGCAATGCCGAAATCCAATACTTTGGTATGACCGTCGAAGGTCACGAAAATATTGTGCGGACTCACGTCGCGATGCACGATATTGAGCGGCTGACCGTCGTAATTGTTCAATTCGTGCGCATAATTCAAACCAGTCAATGCTTCGGCAACGATTTTCAGCAAAATGCCCGGAGGAGGAGGCGTTGCTTTCGCTTTGGCAAGCAATCGATTGAATGGCGTACCATCGAGGTACTCCATAACCATGAAAAAATCCTGACCATCTTCGCAAACTTCGAGCGTCGAAACGACATTGGGATGATTGAGTTGTGCTGCAAGTCGCGCTTCGTCGAGAAACATCTCGACAATGCCTTGCTCTTCGGCGCGATCTGGGCGAAGCCGTTTGAGCACCTGCAATTTGTTGAATCCACCAACACCGGAGGCGACGGCCAAATACACGTCCGCCATGCCGCCTTGCCCGAGACTCGCAATCAGCCTGAACTTCCCAACGCTCAGCGGTTGACCTGACGAAGGTGCCGTATCGGACATATTGTTATCGTAAATTCCTCTGGTCACTGCACTGGCACGCCAGCGCATGAAACACGCAAAGAAAAATCAGAGCGTCATGATCGCTCGATCTCGATTCGAACGCAAGTTTATTTCATGCTCGGCAATCGTGTTCGCAAGGCAATGTCATGCTCTGCCGAAACACGCAAACCACGCACTTCCTTGGGGAAAATGCTCTCTCAGGCCGAAAACACGCGTTCGAGCAACGCTTCTGGACGTGCACCGTGCAGCACATCGCAAAGGGCGCGAAATGTGCTGGCTTGCACTCGACGCTCCTCCGCAAATGCCACGATCCGCGGAATCAACGGCACAGCCTCGATCCGTAGTTGCGCTCGCGCTTGCGCTTCTTCGAGCGATACGCCTTGCGCCAACGCTTTGCCGAGAACGACTTCGGGCCGATCTTCGAGCGCTATCGACGCCAAAAGATCGCCATAACCGCCAAGCCCCAACATGGTTCGTTCTTCGCCACCTGCAGCCACCATGATCCGCGCCGCTTCGTCAACACCGCGCGAAATAAGTGCCGCAACGAGCCCCGGACCCGCACCGGATGCTTCGGCAAACCCGACGCCAATCGACAAACACCCCACAAGCGCGGACGCCCATTCCAAACCCTTCAAGTCCTGCGTCGACCAAACTCGCAAATGCGCACTTTGAAATCCACGCACCACCGCCGCCGTCACTTCGGGATATCGCGACCCAATGATCATCGCCGATGGACGCGCTCGAATCAGTTCACCCGCTTGCACGGGCCCGCCAAGTGCCCCAACACGACGCACAGCGGTTTCTTCACGCACGATGTCACTCACCGTCTCGAGCGACTCGGCACTGAGACCTCGAATGCCGTGGACCACCAAGTGTTGTCCCGTCAAATGGTCCCCGAGCGCTGTGAGTACCGGACGAACCACGGACGATGGAACCGCCAGAACAACCAGAGGCGCTCGAGCTACCGTGGCGTATTCAACGGTCATCGTAACGCCTTCGTCTGCATGCTCGTGCTCGCGACGCGTGAACAAAACGACCTCGGATCCCGCACGACGCGCCGCTTTGGCCAACGCCCTGCCCCACGGTCCCCCGCCAATCACCCCAACACTCGGATTTGTCACGACGCACCTCCCGCATTCCCCTTTTCGAACGACGGAGGTCTTGCTGGAGCCATGCCCGGAGGAGCAATGACGTCCCACGCCATTCCGTGCGCTGCAAGCCGGTTTTGATAATAAAACAGTAGGTTTGGATCGACAATCGCAATCCCATCGTGACGCGGCGCGAGCACCGGTTGTGCGTGATACCCCGCGAATGCCGCCATTGCCCGCTCCACGAGGTCCCCGCCCGACGCTCGTCGCAAGTGCTCGCCAAGAATGATCTTTCCGTGCTTTTCCAATTCGACCAACCGATCGCGAAGACGAACCACGTCCGCCGCAAGATCGTCACGAGGAACCACAACGACATCACGCTGGCGCAAAACCATGAACAAGTCCGAACCATGGGTCGCTTTGCGCAACCGATCAAAACACGCTGCCGCAACGACGTGCGTCGCCATGATGACGGTGTTTGTCAGGTACGCTTTGCAAATTTCGTCCGAAAGCTCGCGGGTATATTGCGCATCACGCACCGGATCGAGGACGACATTGCCTTGCGTGTCACGCACGTACGTCGCGGGATCCACCTCGCGTCCGCGTTTGTCGAAGCTACGTCCGGCTTCATCGACGCGATTACCAAACGGATCCATCGGTTGTCCAAATCGAATGACGACCGCGCCTTGCATATCGAAGAGTTTGCGAATGAATGCAGCAACTCGCCCAATTCGTGAGGATTCGTCGTCTTCGATGATGTACCGACCTTTACCCGCTTCCGCCAAAAAGTCCGCGATGAGCGTCTCGGCTTCGAGTGTGATGAGGTAGTTGATCGTGGCCGGCACGAAATACACACGGCGTTCACGACCAGCCAGAATCGTTCGCGCATACGCTTCGACCGCGGTCCCCATCAAACCCAGCTTCAATCGACGTTCGACGCCCCCCGAACGAGAGCGCGTGCCTCCGGGGAAAAACAGAGAATGGTAGCCTTGTTCGAGTAATACCGACGAATACGTCTTGAGAACGTCTTTGTACAAATTGTGCCGCACGCGTCGATCCACACGATACGCGCCGAGATTTCGCATGAAGTACGAAAGCACTGGATTCGTGAAGAGGTTTTTCCCGGCACCATACGTCGCCGGCGGCAAACCCGCACGTTCGAGCGCGTAACCGAAGACGATCGAGTCCATGTTCGATAGGTGCGTCGGGACATACACCGCCGTTCCCCGTCGGGACAGTTCACGTAGTTCGGCAATCGGTCCCTCGACCTGCACCTTGTCGTCGAGCGCTTCGAGGCTCACGAGCTTTTGCGGATCTCCCGCGAGACGTGCCAACGTTCGAGGTGAAAGCAAGTACGTGACGATCGGCGGCAGAAGCTTCGTCGACACCTTGTAAACGCGCTCGTCGAAGTTACCCGCAACGTCCCACGCGATCTGCTCGACGACATGCGTAAGTTTGTCCCGACGTTCCCCTTCGCCCATACGCGCAAGCGCACGAGCCACCCTTTGCCACTCGGCAAGCTCCTTGCGTTCTTCGGGATTTCGCGAAGTTTCGAGGCGTTTGACTTCGTGATACGCCGCATCGTTGAGCGCGAGCAGCGGATCCTTTGTCGTCAAAACAACGCGCGATACGACGGCACGAACGATGTCTTCCCGCGCCGCGTTGAACCCGAAGATCGGAGCGTCATGGTGCATGATTTCGAGGTGTAGAGAATTTTTGGGTGGATGGCTATCGGGTCGAAAGCGTGACGGAAAAATTCGCTTTCCTTACCGACGTGCGGCGAGCGTCCCCCACGACGAACCTGGAGAATCACGTTCAGATATCTCCTACGCCAACACTTCTCGTTGAGCACCACCCGTTGCTCGCGCTACCGTTACAAGATGCGTTCGAGTCAGGACATCGTGCCATTTGTCCTGTTCATCCTTCCTGCATGGATCTTCGGGTGTTCGTCGCCTCCACTTCCCGCAGATCCGGCGCCTCCCGCGCCCAAAGCATCCACCACACAAGTTGTCGTCGCCCCACAAGTCTCGGTGGCACTTCCGCCAATCGTTTCGATCGCCAAACCCGAACCTTTGCCTGACAAACCCAAGCCTCCGTCTGTTCCTCGATCCTTGTCCGACACGATCTTGGTTGCAGATCCTGCGGCGAGCGATGCGTGCAAACAAGACGACAACGTCGCCTTTACGCGCTGCTTGATCGAAAAACGTTACGAACGTGAACCATCGGCACAAGTGTTGGCGCTGGATCTCTTTGACAAGTCGGGACACGTGGCAGGTGTCGAAGCCGAGCACATGATGGATGGAGGATTTCGCGGAATGATTCACATCGTTCCCGAGTGGCCCGTGCGGCAATACAAAAAGCACCTCGAATGGGTCAATGCTTCCGCACGCGATTTCGACGCATTTTTCGACAAACTCGGCCAGAAATCCGACAAAGCCATTCGTTATCGCCATCGCGCCATTGCGTTCAAATTCATGCGCAGCGTCAACCGTCGCACGCCGTCTGCGTATGCATCGGAATGGACCATTGGGTACAATGTTTCCGGTTCGTTGCATGCATCCGTCGACGCCGTTCGAGAAACGCTTTTTCACGAAATTTTTCATTTGAACGATGCGAATCGTGTCAACAGCGGCAGTTGGTCGAGCAAGTTTCTGCGCCCGACACACGACGCGATTTTGGCCTTATGTAGTACGCGCATCACATGCCTTACGCCTTACGCGCCCATGCCCACCATGGTTCGAGGCGGCACCTATTATGCGTTTCAACCCAACAATGGCGACGCCGTTCATGAATACGGCGCGGAACTCGCGACCCGATATTATCGCGAACACCGGGCGATTTTGCGCAACGAGAAACTTCCGAGTCGCCCCTTCAAATGCGGCCCGAAGGAAAATGCCGACGCGTGGAAATTGCTGGTCGATGAATTTTTTGCCGGAATCGATTTGACTCCGCCGTGTTGATTCGACGTTAGGGCAATGCCGACACGCCGATCACGGTTTTGTGAAAATGCAAGAGCGCTCCGAAAAGGAGCAACGTAACCACAAATCGCGACGGGCCGATTTCTCGCAAAGCTGCGCCAATATTTCCTTTGGAAAACGGAATGAGCGGCGTCTTTTCAGCAAAAGTCGCCCATGCTTCGCCAAGCTTCACTTGACGGCGGCTATCGATATGCAACATGCCGAGAATCGCCAACGTCGCAATGCTCGCAAAAACGATCAACGACGCAATGTCACCATTCGCAGTGGTATGCGCGATCCCCCACAGCGCAAAGGACCACAACATGGGATGACGCGTAATGCGCAAGATCCCTCGAGGTTCCACGTCTACAAATTTTTCTTGGCCCGCGGTCGCTGGATTTCGAGTCGATACGCTGCACAGGAAAAACAAGAGTGCAATCGGCATGATCGAAATGGGAATGAACCGCGTCCACGGGGGCGCTCGAAACAATTCGATATAAGGCGCCGCGCGATACGCAAAGACCATCCAACCCAGCACGGCCAATGCGAACAACGCATACAAGCCTTGATACGCATTGGCTCCGAGACGTTTTTCAAAGGGTGTACGTACCGCAATCGTCGACAAACCCAAATGGCCAAACACGAACAAAAGTGCCGCGACAATCAATGAGGTCAAGTCACCACGCGCTTTGTCGCCCAGCGCAACCGGACCACTCAATTGCACAATCGCCGCCGCCATGTGGCGCGCTTCATCTTGAGTCACGGGCAATCCAGGCATGGCCCCAGGAACGTAACCCTGCACGATATCGTGATTCGGTTCGAGAATGCTTCGCCGGATGTACACTTCATCCGCAACAATCTCGCGCGGCTTTTCTGACGTAATGACCGGACGGGTTTTTCCCACGAGACCCATGAGCGTCGGTCCCTGCTTCGGTGTTCCATCAAACGAGTGACACGAGGTGCACCCACGCTCGAAAAAAAGCTTCTTGCCCACTTCCGGGTCTGCATCCACCGGCCTTGCGGCCAACGCCGTCGATGCAGAAACCACGCCGAACGCAACCACCAGGACCGATATCAAGCTTCGAAACATCACAGGGGCACGCTATAGACGAAAAAAACGCTCCTGAAAAGCCCCCACGATTTGCGATGGACGCAGATCCGAGCCAGAGCAACATGGCGCTGACTCGGACCACGTTTCATCACGACGGCTGGATCACGCCATATCGAAGCGGTCCAGGTTCATTACTTTCACCCAGGCGGCAACAAAGTCCTCGACGAACTTTTGGCCGGCATCGGCGCTCGCATAAACCTCAGCCAACGCACGCAATTGCGAATTCGACCCAAAAACCAAGTCGACGCGCGTCGCCGTCCACTTGAGTGCGTTGGTTTTTCGATCGCGGCCTTCGAAGAGTTCTTTGTCGTCCGAAATGGGCTTCCACGTCGTGCTCATATCGAGCAGGTTGACGAAGAAGTCGTTTGTCAGGGTACCCGGTCGCGTCGTGAATGCGCCGTGTAATGCCCCGCCCACGTTTGCGCCTAAAACTCGCAAACCGCCCACGAGCACGGTCATTTCTGGAGCCGTCAATGTCAACAACTGCGCTTTGTCGACGAGCAAAGCCTCGGTCGAAATGGAGTATCGCGCCTTGCGGTAATTGCGAAAGCCGTCCGCAACGGGCTCGAGGGCGGCAAACGATTCGACGTCGGTTTGCTCCTGTGTGGCATCCATTCGTCCGGGCGTGAACGGTACGGTGACATTGACACCGGCATTCTTCGCTGCCTGTTCAACACCAACGCCGCCCGCGAGCACGATGATATCGGCCAAAGAGATTTTCGTCCCATCCGTGGACGTCCGATTGAACTCGTCGCGAATACTCTCCAATGCCGTCAAGACCCTAGCCAATTGCGCGGGCTGATTCACCGCCCAATCTTTTTGCGGGGCGAGTCGAATACGTGCACCATTGGCACCACCGCGTTTGTCCGAGCCGCGGAATGTAGACGCTGACGCCCAAGCCGTCGATACCAATTCGGAAACCGAAAAGCCCAATGCAGCAATCTGCGCCTTGAGCGTGATCATCTCCTTATCGCCCACGAGCTTGTGATCGACCTTGGGGATAGGATCCTGCCAGAGAAGTTCTTCTGTTGGAACTTCGGGGCCGAGGTAGCGAACGCGCGGGCCCATATCGCGATGGGTCAATTTGAACCACGCGCGGGCAAACGCATCGGCTAATTGTTCAGGATGCTCGAGAAAGCGGCGCGAGATTTTCTCATACGCAGGGTCGAAACGGAGCGACAGGTCCGTTGTCAACATGGACGGCGCATGACGCAACGACGAATCGTGCGCGTCAGGAATGGTGCCGGCTCCTTGCGAATTTTTCGGACGCCATTGATGCGCACCAGCGGGGCTCTTGGTCAATTCCCATTCGTAAGCGAATAGGTTCTCGAAAAAGTTATTGCTCCACTTGGTTGGTGTCGTCGTCCACGTCACTTCGAGTCCGCTCGTAATCGTGTGGGGACCTTTGCCGCTGCCATGACTATTTCGCCAACCAAATCCCTGCTCCTCGATTGAAGCAGCCTCGGGCTCGGCTCCGACATGCGAGACAGGCGCGGCTCCGTGGGTTTTACCGAACGTATGGCCACCGGCAATGAGGGCGACGGTTTCTTCGTCGTCCATGGCCATGCGAGCGAATGTTTCACGAATATCGCGCGCCGCAGCAATCGGATCCGGATTGCCGTTCGGGCCTTCAGGATTGACGTAAATCAGACCCATTTGCACAGCCGCAAGTGGAGTCTCGAGTGAACGTTCATCCGAGTATCGTTTGTCCTCGAGCCACTTGTTTTCCGAGCCCCAATACACGTCTTCCTCAGGCTCCCACACGTCCGCGCGACCGCCACCAAAGCCGAACGTTTTGAAACCCATCGATTCCAACGCTACATTGCCAGCCAGAATCATCAAATCGGCCCACGAGATTTTCTTGCCGTATTTCTGCTTGATGGGCCAAAGCAATCGGCGCGCTTTATCGAGGTTTACATTGTCGGGCCAGCTATTGAGTGGGGCAAACCGTTGTTGACCCGCGCCGGCGCCACCACGTCCATCTCCTGTGCGATACGTCCCTGCACTGTGCCACGCCATTCGGATGAAAAAAGGTCCGTAATGGCCAAAGTCCGCAGGCCACCATTCTTGCGAGTCGGTCATCAGCGCATGCAAGTCCTTCTTGAGCGCGGCAAGATCGAGGCTCTTGAATTCCTTGGCGTAATCGAAATTCGAGCCCATCGGATCGGACGCCGGTCCTTGTTGATGAAGGATCTTGAGATTGAGCTGGTTCGGCCACCAATCGCGGTTGGTTTGTCCTGCATTGGTTGCTTGCTTGTTCATGCCACCCGAAAACGGGCACTTGCCTTCTTTGGAATTCATAGGGACCTCGTCTACTTTTGCTCTCGTTGTCGAACCCTCGAGACACTTGCCTCGTTCACCAGGTCCATACGTAGAGTCGATCGGCAGTTAAGTCCAACAGAACGTTTTTATGTTGCGTTCACTTTTGGTTATGTCCAAAATGCAGCCATGGATCTGTCGCAAGTGACCTTGACGCAACTGCGTTATGCTGTGGCGGTAGAAGATGCGAACAGTTTTCGGCTCGCTGCGGAAAACTGCCATGTTTCGCAAGCGGGGCTGAGCATGCAGCTTCGCAAGCTCGAGGAATTGCTGGGTATTCGGCTTTTCGATCGGGGCAAGAAGCCTCTTCTGGTGACGCCCGAAGGCGTTGCGGCTCTTGCGCAGATGCGAGCTGTGCTGCGGGAAGCGGATCGCCTGGGACAAGTGGTGTCTGCGGGAGATGAACTGTCCGGTCCGTATCGATTGGGTGTGATTCCAACTTTGTCGCCGACGGTATTGCCACTTTTTTTGGGCAAGTTTGTCCAGGCTCATCCACGTCTCGAGGTTATTCTCGAGGAGGTTCGCACGGAGGAAATCATCACTCGATTGCGTGCGGATGCGCTCGATGCAGGATGCCGGAGGGACATTGTTTTCGAACGCAAGTTTTGTCGTATTGCGGCAATGCTCCACGACAGCATGATGTGCCGATTCGCTTCGAGAGCGGCAGTTTCGAGACCTTGATTCGATTGGTCGACGAGGGGCTCGGAGCCACGATTTTGCCCGAGTTGGTCGTACAAAACCTTCCCGCAGCGCGCCGCCGCGCCCAAGTGCGGCGGCTCGTGTCGCCAACGCCTGTGCGGGAGATTGGATTGGTGACGGCTCGCGACCATTTACGTCGACGGGCAAACGAAGCGTTGGCAAATGCGATTCGCGAAGCTCTGGTACATACCTTGCCGCCTCCCAACTGTGAAGGCGTCATTTTGGATCCGCTAGATTGAGAAAAGAGAAAAACGTTGGGCGGGAAGCATCGATATGTGTCATATAAATTCGCCGCTCGATGTTATTATCGGCGGCGCCAATGTCGACCATCGCGCGGTGCGGTGTCCAATTCTTGGAGACAAACCAATGAAACATGGGATCTTTTCGCATATTGCAGCTAGTTTGGGCATTTTCACAATGGCTGTCGCCAGTGTACCGATGGGTTGTGACCCCATTATCGCGGTGGCTTCCGACAAGTATTTTCGCGCCGCAGGCAAAGCGTGCGCGTTTGATTGGCAATGTGCCAGTGGCCCATGCAGCGCCGATGCGGACAATGGCACTTGCGGCGTATGCCTCGAACAACGTCGACCAGGCGAACGATGCGACGCGCCGCTGCTCACGTGCAGCAGCACCGCCGTATGCACGAATGGAGTTTGTCAGAGCACAAAAGGAACGGCTGGCGCGCCATGCACCATGGAGGCGAAAGGCGGATCCGACGATTGCGACGCCGATTTCTTTTGCAACGGCGATTTTGGCGGACCGGGGGTCTGCACGGCCAAACCGGATTTTGGCGAAGCTTGCGGGACGCAGGTTTTCGCTGGATGCGCCCGAAAAGGCGATTGCGAACGCGGGATCTGCACGCCGCCGCGGGAAGCTGGCCTCGGCGAGTCCTGCGACAGCCGTCCGTGCATGCAAAACCTGGCTTGCCACTCGTATGACGACGGCCATACCTGCGAAGAACCAAACATCGTGAAACTGAATGAATCGTGCGCCCCGCATATTCCGAATTTGGATTGCGAGAAAGGCACGCAATGCGAACTCACGGGCGGACCCATGGGGCCGGACGGTTATTACCCCATGGCCTGTTTGGCTGGGAAAACGGAAGGCCAAGAATGTGCCTCGAACCATTGCGCGGAAGGATTGGTCTGTAGCCAGCACGATGGAGATACGGACTTCAAGTGTTGGCGGCTGGGCCTCTTGGGCGAGAATTGCAGTAGATCCGACGAATGCAATACTGGTCTCGAATGCCGAAAGAACGTGTGCATGACGGCATGCCAATGATAGCGCGACATTCTTGGCATTTCGCATCTTGTTAAGATGTCGCGAAGCAGGCATGACAGTCGCCTTATCTATCACGAAATGGCAGCGCCATTCTCACGAGCAACCATAGCAATCAACGTAGTCGGCCAAAGGAATGGGTGGCAATGCCGCCCCTGGATGGAAGAACCGATTCACCTTGGGGCTGCTCCAGGTTTTCTCTTGCTTTTCGTCACCAAATCATAATAAATAAGCACATCGTTCATGGTTTCATCAACCAGTTCTGCCACGTGGTTACGTCGGACGCTTTTGGCTCCGATGTCTGCTTTGGTGTGGACGGTGATGGCGGGACCTCATGCGGCAACGCCGTTGCCGTTGCCCGGACCGTTTGTTTCGACGCACCACCTGCCCAACGTCGATGCCCTCGAAGAAAATAAGCATTGCGAAACATGTCATTCGACCATCGCTGAGGAATGGCGACGTTCGCTGCACAAACAGGCTTATGACGATCCCGTGTTTCGTGCCGCCGTGGCGCTGGAACCACAACCGTTTTGTCGAGGATGCCACGCGCCCGAAGCCGATCCGACCATGACGTCGAATCCAGCGTTGCAAGCAATGGGCGTTGCCTGTGTGACCTGTCATGTGCAGCAAGGAAAAATCATTGGAACACGTACGTTACCTGCAACTGTAGGACGTCATTTCGTCCAAGGAGACGCGCGCCTTTCTTCGAAGGACGCATGCGCAGCGTGCCATCAATTCGGTTTTCCCTTGCACCCATCCGCCGCGATGCAAAACACGCTCGGGGAACACGCGTCGAGTCGTTTTGCGGATACGTCCTGC
This sequence comes from Polyangium sp. (in: bacteria), assembly GCA_044221885.1. Classification (GTDB taxonomy): domain Bacteria; phylum Myxococcota_A; class Polyangia; order Polyangiales; family Polyangiaceae; genus Polyangium. The sequence continues at coordinate 3,618 of JBGAOI010000013.1, read as the reverse complement.
CAAACGTGTCATATGCCGGAAGTTGTCGATTCATCGGGAAAACGCCATCGAACGCACGATTTTCATGTCGTTGGCAATGTGTCGTTGTTGCGTTCGGCGGTCCAGGCTCAAGCCTTTCGCAATTCACCGCAAGCGCTCGGCATTACCCTCGAAGCAGGCCATGTGGGGCATGCCTTTCCGACAGGCGATATGTTTCGTCGTTTGGAAGTCCGCGCTCACATCGTCGACGAAAAAGGTCAAACCCTGAGTTTCCGCGACAGGAACGCCGCGGCGCGTATTGCTACTGTTTGGCAAGGACACAGAACGATATGCCATTCATTGGGAAGTCGCATATCAACGCATGCCGCGCCAATTGGCGACCCTTTTTGGAATCGACACAAAGCAAGACGAAGTCATCGTAACGCAGGGTATCGTTCGTCCCGCCGCACCGACATCCAACAACGAGTAAGCATCATGGTTCAACAGCATACGCAGAAAATCTCTTCGATTCTCGTTTCATTGGCTTGGATGGCTGTGGCATGCGGATCACCTCCGGCGAAAAAAGTCGTCGTTCCAACGGGCAAAGGCAACCCTGTAGATCCCGCCGCGGATGACCCCGGTATTGCATCCGTGATTTCGGTCGCGCTACCGTCGTCGTTTGTCGTGGATGGCGAAATTCGAGAATGGGGGAGCCTCGAACCGTCAAAAAAGGCTGTTGAAAAAGGAAAAGCACCAGACAAACCCACCCCTGTGCCACCTTCACACATGGCCATTGCGGTTCATCCAAAGGGATTGGCTTTGGCGGCGGAATTAACCAAGGGAATGGGGGATTCGATTCTCGTCGGATTGGCCTTCGATCGTCCCGAAGTGCCTAGTATCGGCTACTTCGTGCGAGGCGGCGGCATCATGCCCCTGCCCTGTGTCAACGAAGAAAACGCAGCAACCATGGATCCGAAGGAGCGGGATTCATGCCAAAAAGTGCTGGATACTCACGACGCTTTTGCCAATGCATATTATGAACGATTTCGCATGCTCGTGCGAATTCAATCCAAGGGCGTTTCGGTTTTTCGTGGCATCAAGTGGGATGACGTGCCCGAAGCCAAAGTCGCCATGAAACCAACCAAATCAGGCCATACACTCGAAGTGGATTTGCCTGCCAAAGTTTTGCCTCGAACACAGCAGGCGCCCGTGAGTGGGTTATTCGCGTATGCGGAAGCGAATAAGACGGACAAACCGGTGTATCGGCAAGACGACGCTTGGGATATGCTCTCAATCAAGAATCCCGTTGGATTCGAGCCTTTGGCCGAACTTCGAGAGGTAGTATTCGGACGAGCAAGCGCATTTCAAGTCTCCTATCGTCCGTACAAGCCAAACAACATCTCGTATCAGCCCGGTGACGCATTGGAAGTTGAAGACGTCGATTATCAGGGCGGCTCCGAAGCCGTGGCGACATTTTCGAATATCCTGTATTCAAAGCAAGCGACAAAAGGCGACGTTGAAGTCGGATATCCCTATGTTGGTCGAGCACCGCCCGGTAGTGGCGGCCTTGCACCCGTCTTGTCGTTGTACAAAGGAAAACCTGTGCAAGCCGAAGTGCTCATGGGCGAACATCAGAAAATTGTCGAACGGGACGGTGAATTGCACGTTATCGCTTATTGGAGGTTCGAGCCAAACGATCCTCCTGGAGAAACCGCGGAATGGAATATTGCCGCTGTTGGTCAGGACGGAGAGATGCGCCTTGATATCGTGGAGCGTGGCGGATTGCCAAGCCAAGGGTTTTTCTCGGTGAGCCAATTTGCGAATGACGATTATTCTGTGTTCGGCGTGCTGGGCACACCCGCCGATGGCGACCCAACGAAGGATTTTGCAGCGTTTCACTGGAAGTACAATTTCAAGGAACGTTATTACGAGTTCGCATTGGGAACAGGTGACGAACCGGCGAAAAAAGCGCCGAAAAAGCCAAAGAAGAAGTGATGTACGCGCGAGCGCTCGGACCATTACGGAGCGGAATCTCGCGGGCGCGTCATGAAAGAACCCTGATACGCCTGTGAAATGCCAATTGCCGGCACATTGCTAGCCACCATCCAATGGTACGCTGCCATGGGTATCACGAACGGTGCAGGTTGAATTATTTTGACCTCCAACGAATTTGAATGCGCGCCGAGATTCTGCGCGCTAGGATGTCGGGCATGCGAGTCATCATTTGCGGGGCGGGCATCGCTGGATTGTCCACGGCATTGTGCTTGAAACGTCTGGGTCACGAGCCTATTCTCGTCGAACGTGCGAAATCGCTACGTGATTCGGGCTATATGATTGATTTCTTCGGTCCGGGATACTTGGCGGCCGAGAAGCTGGGCATTCTGGAATCGCTCAAACGTCGAAACTACCCCGTCGAGCGAATGTGTTTTCTCGACCTGCAAGGGAAAGAGCGATTTTCTCTCTCCTACAGTGCGCTCCAGGCGATGGCCGGTGGACGCGTATTCAATTTGACCCGCGGCGATCTCGAGTGCGCTCTTTATGAAGAAATTGAAGGCAAGGTAGAGATCCGCTTCGACACCGAGGTGCAATCGTACATCGATGTCGAGGGCGCACCGATAGAAGTGACATTTTCAAGCGGCGCGAAAGACTCGTGCGACGTATTGGTTGGTGCCGACGGCATTCACTCCAGCTTGCGTGAAAAATCATTTGGGCCAGAATCACGACACTTGCGTTTTCTCGGCTACCGCACAGTCGCGTACATCATTGAAACACCAGAAATCTTGTCGCAGGTCCGTAATACCTTCTTTGCAATGGCGGGCAAAGGATTTCAAGCTGTTGTGTATCCCTTGCGGGACGGTCAAGTTGGCGCATTTTTTGTGCACAGTGCGGAATCACCCGTGCAAGATCAACGTCGTTCGACCATTGTAGACGAATTGCGGCGGATCTATGGTCATCTCGGTTGGATTTTCCCAGATATGCTTCGCGAAGTCGAAACTGTGCAGCATGTTTATTACGACTCGATCGCTCAGATCGTCATGGATCGATTTACGATTGGCCGCATTGCACTCGTTGGCGATTCCGCGTGGTGCGTATCCCTCATGGCCGGTCAGGGTGCGTCATTGGCGGTCGCCGGCGGATACGCCCTCGCTGAAGAGCTTGATCGAGGCGGTGATGTGCGCAAAGCTCTCGCGCGGTACGACGCACGATTGCGTGCCCCAGTGAAGGAAAAACTCGAATCAGGGCGGCGGTTTGCCGGCTGGTTTGTCCCAACATCAGGTTGGAAATGTTTTGTCCGCGATACGGTCGTTCGCTTATCGGCGCTCAAACCCGCCGAATACTTGCTCAAGCGACAAATCGTCAGCGATGAACGATTCTGAGCATTTTGCTTTCCTCGTTTTGACGGCGCTTGACGGGGAGTCGCCTATTTCATTTTGAATACATTAGCCAGGGTGGGACTGACGAGCAGTTGCTTCGCGAAATGGCGCAGTTCGTCCACGCTGGCTGCACGAACGCGGTTTTTCCAACGTACGGATACCTGTCCGAATCGTTCCTCGAGTTGTTCGAGAAGTGCTTCGCGTCGCCCATTCAATTGGCCTTCATCGATACCTTGTTTTCGGCCTTCATCGATGCCTTGCTTTCGGCCCTTCGCTTCGCTCTGTT
>JBGAOI010000139.1:0-13493 GCA_044221885.1 Polyangium sp. (in: bacteria) | reverse complement strand
GCCGTTTTGTTCGTTGTACGTCGGTGTGCGTCCGAAATCCGAACCCACCACGATATACAGGTTATTGGCAAGTCCCATCGAATCGGCGAGGCTGAACAAATACCGAATCGTGAGCAACAAGCGACCGAGCATGATCGGTTGATCCTGATCGTGGAACGAATGCGTATCGAATCCAAACGTCGCCAGGCTCGCGGCCGCAGCTTGTCCAGATTTGAATGCGCACAACGCCATTTGTGCCGCTTGAAGATAACGCTCGAGTTCGTCGTCGTTGTACCCTCCGAGGTTCGGAAAAGCTTCGGAGACCGTAACGAGTTTTGCCGGAAGAACGTCAGCCAAGGCGGCAAATCCAGACGCTCCGTCGCGCGCTTTGCGATACGTCTCGATTGCCTTTGCCATTCGCGGGGTTTGGGGTGTACCCGCAAGTTGTTCCAGACGCGCATTACGCGCAGCCGTCAATCGATCCGCCGTCGCATCCGTGAAATACGACCGCCAATCCATCGGAGCAGCGTCAGGATTGGTCAAATGCGGACGAGCAACCCGCAAAAGATTGTTGCCACCACCGGAAATGCGCGTGAGCGGAACCAGATCCGCCGTCACGTCATATCCACCCGAGCTGATGTACGAAACTGGCAAAAGTTGCGTTTCAGCCACACCAGCTGCCAAAAGTGCCGCAATTCCCGGCAATTCCTCGAAGGTTTTTCCGGACCAGATATGTTTGACGCCCGTGTCATGGTTGTTTGTCTGGGTATCGATCCCATTCACAACCAGAAATCGTTTTCCGACGTCGCTGAAGAAATTCTGCATGGTATCGAGTGTCGTACCATTTCGCTTCATTTCGATCGGAGCGATTTTTAATGCGCCTTGGGTGACAGGATCTCCGTAGAGTTTTTGCTGAATCTTGTCGCTCGCTTTATGCGCATCGCAAAACAGCGTCGTATCCCAACCACCCGCGGCATGCAGAGCAATGACGTAGGGTCCGGCGTATTTGCCCGTTTCGGCTTCGCTTCTCCACGGCAAAAACATGGAAAGCGTGGCCATCGATCCGAGTTGCAAGAGATGTCTTCGTTTCATGGCTGGCTCCCTCAGTAATCGTAGATGAAGCGGACGTCCGAGAAAATGTAGGCGACAACGGCCATCCACGGTCCGAGCGTGTATTGGTCGTCATGATCGATTTTTTGTCCGTCCGGCAATTCTTTGTCGAACGAATAACATTCGGGCACGTAATCCGGCAGCCCCATCGTGCCACACGAATGAATCTGCGAATCTTTGCGGTCCCAAATGCCCAAGCATTCCCACGGCATGTACCAAGCGTCCTTGGCCGCGGAAAGTTCCTTGTACGATTCGCGGAAAATGCCGAATGCCGTTTCAACTTCTGGATCGGTTGGCGCGTACGTAACGCCTGTTGCGCGTGCATACATGCTCACGATGGCCGCACGAATTTGTGCTTCGCTCGTATCGGGAGTCATATTGCGTTCGATTCCCTTGAGCAATGTGCGGGCGTCCGCGGGCTGCGTGAATTCATACGCGACCGTACGACAGGCGATTTCATTCGACATGCGTTCGGAAATGTTGGCGACGAGCGGATTGGCCGTGGTCAAACGCGACGTTACGGCCAAGGAATCGATACCGCCATAAAGAACCATGTACCGCTCATAAAGATCCCGCGTCCGTTCACTCTTTGCGCCCCAGCCGCCGACCGACCAGGGAATTCCAACGGCTGCTTCTATCTTGCGATCGAGAATTTCTGGGGACAAGAGTCGTCCGGACCCGATTTCCCCGGCCAAGTTTGCATTGTCGACACCTTTGCCACTTGCCCGGAAAAACGCACTCTTGACGATCGCTCGAACGACCTCCTTGTAGTTTTCCCCCGACGTCCGGAAGATTTCAGCCAGCGAATGGAGGAATTTGTCTTGTGCGTCCCAAGCATTGAGCTTCTGGGCAAACGCGGGGTCCTTGATATCTGCGGGATAATGCAGCACGTTGCGCCCCAGAATGGCTTGATACGCAATTTGCGCTACGCTGAGCCCAAATCGACTATCGGCCACGACCTTTTTCGACAACACGGGCAAAAGGGCATTTTCTTGCCCCGGCGTGCGCTCCGTACCGAATCCAGGCGGCAACATTTCCTGATGCGGAATCGTGGCCGCGGTGACTTCCGGATCGTAATCGAATGCCGCGGTATCCGAATAATTCGAGAACGACGTGGCCACTGGATCAACAATGGTATGACACGTGGCACAAGCGGGAGCATTACGCGTGGGATTCGCGATGCCCGTCAAAGCATTGGTATCCACCGGACGTTGCGCCAGCGCCAAAATGTTTGTCGCCAAAAACGCCTTGAACACCACTCTCGCGCGAGCTCGATTCTTGTTCGTTTCGGTGCTCACCCAACGCCCAAGAAACGCGGGCGTGCTGATCACGCCGGCATGCGGAACGGCTCCGCGTTCCATACCGACAACCTTGAGTTCTTTCCATTCGCCGAAATTGTCCAGCGTAGGCGCGGAAAATTCCCCGGCCGCATTGTAGACAATTGCCGACCACGGATTGACCATGGTGTAATCGGCCGTCAAGATTTCACTAAACGGCGCATCTTTTTGGACAACGTGCGAAATGAGTTCCAGCGGCTCCTCGAGCAATGCCCTCCGCACATTTTGCCAATGCACGTAAAATGCGTTCGCGCACTGATCATAGTTGGGGCTTCCGATGCACATCGAATCCGGCCCGTCGCGCCACGGTTGAACGGCGGGAAAATCTTCGGGACGGAATTGAAATGCGCCCACTTGGACTTCATCGCCCGCGTTTGTCAAAAGCACATCGTTCCACGCAACCTTGACGTGTTGGACGAATCCCGGCTCCTTGAGCAAGGCGTCGAGCGCCTTGTCAAAACCAGCTTCGTCGGCAATGGCTTTTTCCGCATCCGTGGGCAATCGTCCGCCCAGAATAATGGCAGTGCGTCGGAATGTTTGGGCCCATGAGTCGACTTCAACCCCCGCGAGTGGATCGACAATGACCCCGGCACATGAACCTTCGGTGGCCTGAATTTGCTTCGTCAATTGTTCGAGAAGCTTGTATTCGGCGCTGTCTTTCGGAATCAATGCGCCGCCGGAGTGCGTATCACCGCCGGCTGGCTTGAGCAAAATCTTGGGTTCACCATCAATTTGCTCACTGACCATTCGACGCACTTGTTCCAGATTGACATCGAGGAAGTCAGGATAAGCGTCCCATTCGAGAACGAATGCGGCAGCTCTTGACTTGGGGTTGTCGCCCGTGGCAGCAGAACCGCCTGGGGCATGACAACCCGTGCATTTTGCGCTCAAGATGGGCCAGACTTGTTCCGCGAAGAGTTGCCGCGTTTCAGCACAAGCTTTCGCCGCGGGGTCCACCTCTGTCGTGGTGCATCCAGGAGCTGTTGCAGCAAGTGCGACAAACGCCGCTGCTGCCAGCCCCAACGCCCGGTTAAATATTCGGGGCTTCGGGTCGCCTTTGGCGCCCTGCGCCCCAAACCCCATCTTCCGTCTCGTTCGTTGGTTTGTTTGTAAGGTATCGAGTCGGCTCATTCGTTCAGGATAACAAGAAGCGCTAGGGCGTTGTCGAGCTATTTTTCCGTTATTCGAAGAACACCGTGGCTTTTATTTTGAAGCACGAGTCGCCGACCACGCACTGCGTCGATTGAACGGCCGCCCTGGGCTTCGCCCAGACCCTTTCCACGAGAAATGGGGCTCCTCGCCCTCGACCCCGCAAGGGGCCAGCCCCTTGACCCGACAATGGTTTGTCCACGATGTGGCCAAACCACGCTTGCGATGGGTAGAATGGCCTTGCCAAAGGAACTGGCATGTGCAATGAAGCACGAAAAGCACGACGCTTCAGGAAATACGTATGAACCTCATCGTTAGCACGGAATGGCTCGCCGCAGAAATCGGGAAGCAAGATTTGATCGTTTTCGACGCCACGAAGTATTTGCCCAATGAAGGACGCGACGGACGTACGGAATTTTTGACGGCACACATTCCCGGCGCACATTTTTTCGATATCGACGAAATTGCGGATCCCGACACGTCACTTCCCCACATGATTCCGTCTGCAGGTCGATTCGAGAAACTGATGCGTCAATTGGGCGTGACGAATTCGTCCCGCCTTGTGTTTTACGACCAAAAAGGAATTGCTTCGTGTGCTCGCGGCTTTTGGCTGATGAATCTCTATGGACATGACCGTGTGGCGGTACTCGATGGCGGTTTTCCGAAATGGCGTCGGGAAGGTCGGACAATCGATTCGGGAGAGTCCGCAGCGCCAACGCGATCGTCGTTTCTCGCCACGTTTCACGCTGAGCGTGTTCGCGGCGTGGGTGATATCTTGGCGAATTTGGTAACGAAACGAGAAATCGTGCTGGATGCTCGAGGAGTCGGAAGGTTTTACGGGACGCAACCGGAACCTCGCGCCGGGGTTCGTTCGGGTCATATTCCTGGGTCGATCAATTTGCCCTACACCGAGTTGCTGAGCTCCGAGGGAACGTTTCTCCCGGCAGAAGCATTACGAGAACGTTTTGCGAAAGCGGGCATCGACGGGCGTCAGCCGGTCGTGACGAGTTGTGGAACGGGCGTTACGGCGTGCATTTTGTCGCTCGGTATGCAGCTTGCTGGATTGCCTGCGGCGCCTGTGTACGACGGTTCGTGGACAGAATGGGGATCGCGCGAGGATACGCCGATTGAGAGATAACGGTCCTCACCCCTCACCCATTCGATCCCGCAATCGATATCCCACCCCTGGTTCTGTCACCAACCATTTCGGACGCGCCGGATTCGGCTCGACTTTTTTCCTCAATTCGGCCATGTGTACGCGCACGTAATGCGCCTGATTCGCATACACGGGCCCCCACACTTCTTTGAGAATCTGCTGATGCGTCAACACTTTGCCCGCGTGTTGCGCCAAATAGACCAGCAATTTGTATTCGATCGGCGTGAGATGAATGGGATTCGCTCCTCGGGAAACTTCGCGCCGCGACAAATCAATTTTCAACTCGCCAAACTCCATGACTTGCGCCACATTGGCCGATGTCACCGTTTGCGAATGACGGAGCGCAACACGCATCCGCGCGAGCAGTTCATTGACGCCAAACGGTTTTGTCAAATAATCGTCGGCTCCGCCATCGAGCGCCGAAACTTTGTCGTCTTCCCTGCCCCGCGCCGAAATCACGATGATAGGGGTGCGACTCCATTCGCGAATTCTTCGCGTGATTTCGATTCCGTCGCCGTCGGGAAGCCCCAAATCGAGCAAAATGAGTTCTGGATTGTGTGTCGTCGCCATCATGAGCGCCTCGGAGGCTGTTTCCGCCTCGAGAAGTCGATATCCATGCGACGTCAACGTGGCCCGAATGAATCGCCGCATTTGCGGTTCGTCCTCAACAACCAATACAAGTGTGCGAAGTTCGGTCATTTCGAATTCTCCTCGCCAGGATCGCGATCCGCAGGCAACGTCGGAGCTTGTTCTTCCAGAGGCAACACAATACGCAAAATGCCGCCGCCCGTCGCTCGATTTTCGGCACGTATGGTGCCACGATGCGCTTCGACAATCGCGCGACATATCGGCAAACCCAGCCCCGCCCCCGTTCGCCCCGCATGCTCACCGCGAAAAAACTTTTCAAAGATTCGTTCCTCGGTGCCCGCTGGAAAGCCGGGACCGGAATCCCGAATTTCAATCACCATCGCCCCCTCGCGTATTTGCGCCGCAATATCGATGGGTGACCCAGGAGGCGTATATCGTGAAGCATTTTCCAGCAGATTGACGAAAACCTGTTCAAAAAGCACGGGATCGACCGATAGCAATGGCAAACCTTCGGGCAAATCAATTTGTATGACTCGTTCACCGAGCTGCCGTTCGAGTCGCGTCAGCGCTGAACCAATCATTTCTTCGAGCGGAATCCAATCGCGTTTGAGCAAAACGGGCCCAGCCTCGAGGCGGGTCATATCGAGCAAGTTTGTCACGAGTTTTTCGAGGCGCTCGGTTTCGTCGCAAATACTCTCAATGAGTTCCTCGCGTGTTTGCCTGGCCAAACCAGGGTCATCACGCAACGCCGTCGCCGCTCCCGTGATTGATCCGAGAGGCGTGCGCAAATCGTGCGAAACGGCTGACAAGAGTGCGCTTCGAGCTTCTTCGGCTTTTGCTCGTAATGCAGCATTGCGGGCTTCCGTCGCCAAACGCAAACGTTCGAATGCCAATGCCGATTGGCGACAACAAGCATCTAAAAATGCGCGTTGATCAGATCCCAGCGGCGTTGACGGAACAAGCGCCAACACACCCAAGACCGACGTGCCCACATCGAGCGGCGCGCACAAGACACGCGCCCCATGAAGCGTATCCGTGCCAAACCCAGCCGCGCGACCGTGTTCGAATGTCCAACGCACCACATCGAGTTCCCGCGCATCGAACACCAGTGCATCGGGCGCTGCTGCCAGCGAATGGATTTCTCCTTGGGCATTCATGCGCAAAACCATCGAAGGAGCGACAAACGCCTGCGCAGCTTGTTGGGCAACAATTTCAGCAATACGCCGCTCGTCATCGGTTGCCGCCAAACTGCGACTGAGAGCATAAAGAGTTGCCGTGCGTTCTTCACGATGCCGAGCGTCGCGTTCTTGAGCACGAATTCGGGCGATCAATTCACTAATGAAAAGGCCGACGCCGAACATCATTGCAAAGGTGAGAAAATAACGAGCATCGGAAACATTGAGAGTATGAAACGGCAATACGAAAAAGAAATCGTAAGCCACGACGGACAAAAATGCCGCCCAAATCGACGGCCCACGTCCCCAATTGACCGCCGCGACCATGACGGCGACGAAGTACAACACCTCCAAATCGGGGACCGGATACACCGCCTTTGCGGTCGCCGCAATGCCAGTCGTGGCGGCCACGACAATGCTCGAGAAAAGATACAACTTCCAATTTGGAGCCGGGATTTTTGCCGGCGGCTTTTCCGGCTCATCGTCCGCCGTTGGATTGCCGCTAATGACGTGCACATCGACGTCTCCACTTCCGCGAACGATTTCATCTACGAGTGAACCGCGAATGCGATCTCGCAAGCGCGAATGCGTTGGTTTTCCCACGATGATCCGCGTTACGTTGTGCTCACGTGCATATCGCAGAACCGCGTCCGCGACACGCGCACCATTTAATCGAGTCACGCTACCACCGAGCGATTCCGCGAGTTGTAAATGCGTTTCGAGACGTTCGCGGTCCGCGTCGACCACCGCCGTTTCGACATACGCCGCAATCCACTCCGCGCGTAATCCCGCGGCCATGCGCCGCGTGGCGCGTATCAAACGCCCCGAACTAGGCGCTGGACCCACGCACACGAGAATTCGCTCGCTGGCCGGCCAAGCTCGAACGACACCATGTTGCGCGCGATATTCCCGGACATCGTCATCGACTCGTTGCGCCGTTCTTCGCAATGCCAATTCGCGCAGCGCCAACAAGTTTCCACGTCGAAAAAAATGCCCCGCTGCGCGCTGAGCTTGTTCGGGAAGATAAACCTTTCCCTCCGTCAAACGATTGAGCAACTCTTCCGGCGAAATGTCGACCAATTCGAGCTCATTTGCCCGATCGAGCATGGAATCAGGAACCGTTTCGCGCACCTGGATGCGCGTAATTTGCGCAATGATGTCATTCAAACTTTCGATGTGCTGCACATTGACGGTTGTAAACACGTCGATTCCGGCATCGAGCAACTCCAGTACATCTTGCCAACGCTTTTTGTGTCGTGCCCCAGGAATATTCGAATGCGCGAGTTCGTCAACGAGCAACACCTTCGGCTTGCGAACCAACGCGGCGTCCAAATCGAATTCTTCGTGCGTACGTCCACGATATTCCAATTTGCGCCGTGGTAACAACGGCAGCCCCTCGAGCAACGCCTCCGTCTCGCTACGTCCGTGCGTCTCGACAATCCCCACGAGCACATCCAGTTTTTGCTCGAAGGCCATGTCGCGCGCAACCTGCAACATACGGAAAGTTTTTCCAACGCCGGGGGCAAACCCAAAGAATATCCGCAATCGAGCGCGATGATTGTTTGCTTCGGTCGCTTTGATACGCCGAAGCAACACATCAGGTTCGGGCCTTCGATCGTCGCCTGCGGATTCGCCATTCATCGTGATGGTTCGTTTCTCGTAGTCGCATCCAGCGCCAAATTCAAGCGCAACACGTGAATTTTTGGATCACTCAAAAATCCCCATACAGGCGGCTCGACCTGCGCCTCGACAAGCGCGCGAACGCGGGCAGGATCGAGCTTGCGCACGCGGGCAATACGCGCGACCTGGTAAAACGCTGCCGCGGGAGAAATATGCGGATCGAGCCCGCTAGCCGACGACGTCACGAGATCAATGGGAATCAGGCTCTTGTTGTCCGGGTCCGCTGCACGTAAAGCGTCTATTCGCTTTTGAATCGCCACCACCAATGCCGGATTCGTCGGTCCAAGGTTCGACGCTGCCGAAGCTCCAGCATGATAAGGCATATTCGGCGTGGCGGATGGTCGCCCCCAAAAATACGCCGGATCGTCAAAAGCTTGCCCAATGAGTTCGGAGCCAATGACGCGATTTTCTTGGCGAATCATGCTTCCTGACGCACGATTCGGGAAAAACGCACGGGCGGCCAACGTGATACACGCGGGATACGCCACTCCCGTCAGCAGGGAAAACCATAACAACATCAGCACGGCAGGAGCAGCTTGCTTTTTCATTTGTCCTCAGCAAATTCCGATGAGTCCAAGCGCCATATCGATGGCTTTGATGCACGGAAAAGGAAGCACCACGCCACCCACTCCATACACGAGCAAATTGCGGCGCAAAAGCTCCGAGGCATTGCCAGGCCGGTACGTCACTCCTCGCAGTGCAATGGGAATCAGGGCGACGATGATGAGGGCGTTAAAAACGACGGCCGACAAAATCGCGGATTCCGGCGAATGGAAGTGGAGAATGTCGAGCATTCCAAGGATGGGGTACGTCGTAGCAAACGCCGCCGGGATGATGACGAAGTATTTGGAAATATCATTGGCAATGCTGAACGTCGTCAATGCGCCACGCGTCATCAGCATTTGTTTGCCAATTTCGACAATCGCCAGCAATTTTGTCGGATTCGAATCCAAATCGACCATATTGCCTGCTTCCTTCGCCGCTTGCGTCCCTGAATTCATCGCCACGGCCACGTTGGCTTGCGCCAATGCCGGAGCGTCGTTCGTCCCGTCACCGGTCATCGCGACCAAATGCCCTTCTTGTTGATAAGCGCGAATTTTTTCCAATTTTTGTTCGGGCGTCGCTTCGGCCAGAAAATCGTCCACTCCAGCTTCTGCAGCAATCGCCGCTGCTGTGAGAGGATTGTCGCCCGTGATCATGATCGTCCGAATGCCAATACGACGCATTTCGGCGAATCGTTCGCGAATTCCTTCTTTGATGATGTCTTTGAGACGAATCACGCCAAGAATTTTATTGCCTTCCGCGACCACAAGCGGAGTTGCCCCTTGTTTGGCTACATCTTCGACCAAATGCCGCACGACGTCCGCAACCGCCCCGCCGCCACCTTGGACAAACTTCATCATCGTATCCATCGCACCTTTGCGAATGCAGCGACTGTCAATGTCGACGCCGCTCATCCTCGTCTGCGCGCTAAACGGAATGAACGTCGCCCCTTCTGGATGCTGCGCAGATTCCAAAGATGCATGTTGTTGTCGCGCCAAACTCACAATGCTTCGCCCTTCGGGCGTGTCATCCGCGAGCGATGACAGATACGCAGCTTCGGCCAATTGAGCGGGTTTTACGCCCGGAACTGGTAAAAATTCCGTCGCTTGCCGATTGCCTAGCGTAATGGTTCCCGTTTTATCGAGCAGCAAGACGTCAACGTCCCCTGCGGCCTCCACCGCGCGGCCCGATGTCGCCAGCACATTCGCTTGAATCATGCGATCCATACCGGCAATACCAATCGCCGACAAAAGTCCGCCAATCGTCGTGGGAATGAGGCAAATAAGCAATGCCGTCAAAACAGCCAAAGGCACGGGATGCCCCCGTCCCGAACTTTCCACCGCGTACTTGGAAAATGGCAAAATCGTCACCGTTGCCAACAAGAAAACAATGGTCAAGGCTGCGAGCAAAATATCCAGGGCAATTTCATTGGGCGTTTTGGTTCGCTTTGCCCCTTCGACCATCGCAATCATGCGATCGAGAAACGTTTCACCGGGATTTTCCGTAATGCGCACCATGAGCCGATCCGACAACACGCGCGTACCACCCGTCACGGCACTTCGGTCGCCTCCACTTTCGCGAATCACCGGAGCACTTTCTCCCGTAATCGCACTTTCGTCGACGGACGCGACACCTTCCATAACTTCGCCGTCCCCAGGAATCAACGCGCCCGCTTGAACCAAGACAATGTCGCCTTTGCGCAATTTCGACGAAAATATACGCTCTTGTTCGGCGTCCCATGACGGCGCCCCGAGCCGAACCGCTTCAACATCGCGTCGCGCTTTTCGCAATGCATCGGCTTGAGCTTTTCCTCGACCTTCAGCCATGGCTTCCGCGAAATTCGCAAAGAGAACGGTGAACCATAACCACAACGTTATGCCTCCCACGAAGGTGGGTGAAGACTCCCATTGCCCAGTCACGAGCGCGTGAACGAAAATCAGGGTCGTGAACATGCTGCCGATTTCCACGACAAACATGACCGGGTTTTTGACCATCGTGCGCGGGTTGAGTTTTACAAACGCATCCTGCACGGCCCGACGAACAATCGTCGACTCGAACAGAGGACGAGGTCGAAGATCTCGATGCATGCCATTTCTCCTATTTCGCCGAAATCATGAGGTGCTCGACCAGCGGACCCAACGCCAATGCCGGAATGAACGTCAATGCGCCCATGAGAAGCACGCTCGCCACGAGCAATCCGAAAAATGTTGGTGTGTGTGTTGGCAGGGTCCCGGACGAAGGCGGAATGATTCGTTTCTGCGCCAACGAACCGGCAATGGCCAAAACGGGAATCATCACCCCATAACGCCCAATGAGCATGCTCGAGCTTATCGCCATGGTATAAAATCGCCCGTTGGCGGTGAGCCCGCCGAACGCTGAACCATTGTTGTTGGCGCCGGAGGAAAACGCATAGAGCATTTCACTAAATCCATGAGCACCGGGATTACCCAATGCTTCGGTTCCTGCCGGCAAGACACAAGCGAGCGCCGTTCCGAGTAAAACTGTCACCGACGGCAACAAAATGGCGAGGGACGCCATTTTCATTTCATGCGCTTCGATCTTTTTGCCGAGATATTCTGGCGTTCGTCCAACCATGAGTCCCGCAATGAAAACGGCGACGATGGCGTACATCAACATCCCATACAAGCCTGAGCCCACTCCACCAAAAATCACTTCACCCAATTGGATGAGCCACATCGGGGCCAATCCTCCGAGCGGCGTAAAACTGTCGTGCATTGCATTTACCGAACCATTTGATGCCGCTGTTGTCGAAACGGCCCAAAACACGCTGTCGAATATGCCAAAACGAACTTCCTTGCCCTCCATGTTTCCCCCGGCTTGATATACCGAAGGCACCATATCGAGGCCCAAGTTCGCGAGCACAGGATTGCCGTTTTGTTCCGCCCAAGTCGTGAATCCGAGCATGGGAACGAACATGAATACCATCGCTGCAAAAATGACCCATCCTTGCCGTTTGTCTTTGACCATCCCGCCGAAGGTAAAACAGAAAGCCGCCGGAAGAAGGAGAATCGAAATGACCTCCAAAAGATTGGACCATACATCGGGGTTTTCGAAAGGATGCGCCGAGTTGGCATTAAAAAAGCCGCCGCCATTCGTACCCAACTGTTTGATGGCCACTTGAGAAGCCACAGGTCCCAAGGCAATCGTTTGACGATCCACAATGGCTCCCGTGTCGGTCGTGATCGGATCCAGTAAAAGTGCCGTGTCGGACGATGAAAACGTTTGCACGACGCCACGCGAGACGAGCAGCAACGCCAAAATGGCTGAAAGCGGCAAGAGCACATACAGAATGCTTCGGGTGAAATCGACCCAGAAGTTCCCAATGCCGGCGGCATTTCGCCGAGTAAAACCACGAATCAACGCCACGAGCACGGCCATACCCGTCGCCGCCGATAGAAAATTCTGAACGGTCAAACCCAGCATTTGCGTCGAATGGGCCAAGGTCGTTTCCCCGCCGTACGCTTGCCAATTCGTATTCGTCGCGAAACTCACGGCCGTATTGATGGCCAAAAACGGTTCAACGGCGCCAAATCCTGTCGGATTCAATGGTAAAATTCCTTGAATACGCAAGAGGACGTACACCGCAAAAGCGCCAAGGAAATTCGATAAAAGAACCGCCCATGTATACGTCGAAAAACCCATCTCTTCGTCCGGACGAACTCGAGATGCCCGATACAAGAAACGCTCAATGGCCCCGAGACCTCGAATGTTCACCTCGCCTGCGTATACCCGCGCCATGTACGCACCCAAGGGGCGCGCGACGAGCGTCACGAGCGCCAGAAGAAATGCATAGCGGAAATAGGCGATCGTCGTCATGACAATTTCTCCGGAGAAACCAAAGCAAAAACCAGATACCCAAAGAGCAACGCGGACAGAATGCCGCCAACCGTTGTCATCGTGACCATTGTGTTCACACTTTCTCGAGAAATCGTACAAGTTCGACAGAACGACCGAAGAACACGCAGCAATATCACGGTCACCGTCACTCTCGTCTCATTGTTGTCTTGTTTTTGCAATATCCGCGCCAAACCTATTTTGTCGCAACCGTTTTGCTTCAACCAATCGGGTCGAGGTACCGCCAACCACCGCGAACGACCATGAGAAGGACGAGCATACCCAGCGAAAACGCAACGCCCCAGGGTTCGTCCGACTGAAAAACATCTGCCCCGATCAAGATGCAGCCGATGGACAACCACACAATCACGACGGACCGCTCATCGTCGCGCTCGGACGCCACCTCACCAGTTGGAACCATCGCGACGGATTCTCGATAGGGATTCATACGTCAGCACCGGTTTGTCGTGCCAACATCGTGCGAACGAAGCGCTCGCACTCGAGCTCGGTAGAGGGAACATGGCCACGACATGTCCTGACGATAGCGCCGTGGGTATCAAGAGGGCGTCAAGGTCACGGCACGAGGTATCAAGAAGGTATCAAGACGGGAGGACCTGGCGCGACGTCAGCGCCTGCCACTTATTTCTACAATTCACGCTTCTGTGGTATTCGGCGCCCATGAAAACGGTGTCCCCGTGGCGAGACGTGATCGAATCCAAAAACCCCGCCCTTGCGAGCGTCCGCGGAATTACCGAGTCCGAGGCCATCGCGAAGTTTCAGGAGCCAGAGCTGCTCGAAATGACGCAGAATGCAGCTCGGGACCATACCTTGAGTCTAGGGACACCCATGCACGACTGCATGCGACAAACCTGGTTCTTTCCGATCCGGCGCCGCCAGGTCAGCGGACCGTACAACATGGTA
>JBGAOI010000138.1:0-13513 GCA_044221885.1 Polyangium sp. (in: bacteria) | reverse complement strand
GAGGAGGCTCGGGCCGCGCGCCGCCGCCACCACCGCCGCCGCGCGGGGCACCGCCGCCGCCCGGGGCACCGCCGCCGCGAGCGCCGCCGCCGCCACCACCACCGCGCGGGGCACCACCGCCGCCGCCGCCGCCGAAGCCGCCGCCACCACCACCGTAGCCGCCGCCGCCACCACCGTAGCCGCCGCCGCGCTTCCCGCCGCCGCCGCCGCCGCCGTAGCCGCCGCCACCACCGCCACCGCCGCCCATGCCGCCTCCGCCACCTCCACGGAAGCCACCGCCACCGCCACCGCCGCCTCCCGGCGTACGCTCACGGGCTTCGTTGACAGTCAACGAACGGCCATCGAGTGGCTTGCCATGCAACGCATCAATCGCTGCTTGAGCTTCTTTGTCGCCCGCCACATCCACAAATCCGAATCCACGTGATTGCCCGGTCACTCGATCCGTCATGACTTGGACACCAATGACTTCCACTCCGGCACTTTGAAACGCGTTGCGAACGCTGTCTTCAGTGGAATGGAAGGCCAAATTGCCCACGTACAGTCGCTTGCTCATCCTCGAACCACCCGATGCACGCGCCTCTGCTTGACCTTCTTCGAACACTATCCGGGCCGTGCATCGGATCGCTTCGAAACCACAGACGAGCGACCGTCAGCCGATACAGTTCGAGTAGCCGCGAAGGGGGCGGGTGTTCGAGTACGACGACGAACGAGCCTAGGGCAGTTGCAGGCTAACGCCCTGACTTCGTTTGCGCAAGTCGTTTGCGCGCGAAAATCTGAAATGTTTACCCATCGATCTCGGCTTTGCAAGGACGTCCAGATTTGCGCTGGAAACGTAGGACGAGCACGGTCGGACGATCGGTTCAGCCAGCCAAAAACGTGACCACGCCATTACGTGAATGGGGTGAATGTTTTGGCTTCCGACAAACGTTGCGGCACGCTGCTGCGACGTACTCCTGTAAAACGCGGGTGGTATCGAACGGTAGGGTGAACGTTCGCCCAACGAGGTCCCAGCTCCGTGAAGGCCGAACGGCGGAAGAAATCTGTAAAGCCGTTGTAGATGTCGATGCCGACCTCATCGTGATGGGGACACACGGGCGTGGTTTGCTTGGACGAACCTTCCTCGGTAGCGTGGCCGAAGCTGTGGTGCACAGAGCCTCTATTCCTGTGATGACCGTGCACTCAGCGTGAAGAAGGTGGATCAAATCCATCGCGGATGATCGGACAGACAAACTTGATCAGCCACGCGAAAGTGACTTGATCGCCTGCATCCGAGAATCCTTTTGATCAGCGGGAAGAAACACGGCGAGTGCTTGCTCGATCGACGGCAATGCGCGTGCAAGTTCGGAGGCACTCATTGTCTCGGCGTTGACACCCACGCGTGAACACGCGCGCTTGATCGTCCCGCGTGCAAACACCTCGGAAAGTCCGCTGGCGGCGATGACTTTGTCGTAGAGGGTTACCGGCGGGTTCATGTTCGGATGGCAATACCGCGCGCTCGCAACATCATTCCGAACGAACGTGTCGTCGAGCCCAAAAGGAGGACCGTCGCTATCCCGTTGCCCAGGCTAACGCACTCAACCAATGCAGCTTGAAACTGCGTAGATCCAGCAACTGGCCAAGATGACCAGGCCGGATATCAGTTATCAGAAGGACTCGCGGCCATCGTCGGTGCGTTTGGCGCGAGCGTGGATGCCTGCAAGGACGCGTTCGGCATCACGAATGCGAGTGTCGCGTGCGGCAACTTGTTCGCGTAATTGACGAACTTCTTCGTTCCATCGGGCAATATCCGCCTGTTGGCTAAGCATGCGAGCTTCGGCGTCGGGTTTTACTTTGCCAAAGTAGATGCCCATCGTCGCGACAAACAGGAGCACGGGGCCGACAATCCCAATGCGGACGGCACGTGCAAGCCGTTGTTTCTGCACATCCGCGGAGATCATCGCGAGCGCTTGTTCATGTTCGAGAGCAATGCGCGAAGCTTCGATTCGCGCCGCCATTTCCGCTTCGGCTCGCACTCGCTCAATGGCCACCATGTAAACCGCTTCGGCCTGGATCCGTTCTGCGCGACGATCCGCTTCGTCCCGGGCACGTCGTTCCGCGATTGCCCGCGTGCTCGCCAACGCGGCTTCAATGGCAGAACGCCGAGCTTCCTCGAAGGCACGTTCGACTTCGGTTGTCGCAACGCTTTTCTTTTCGCTACCGGAGAGATGCTTCAACGAAAAAAGAAGGGAGCCCTGCTGCATCGTGGCCATCGACGACGACTCCTTACTGTCCAAAGCCCCGCCATGACGGAGTTGACCCACCGCCCGCGTAGGACCTTGCCTTGGATGCACGTCCCTTCCCCTCCTTGGGTCCGTCGCGAGCCAAGATCGTGCCGCGCCGCGTGCTAGGCTGAAAACATGCTCGACCCGCGTTCAGTGCAGCCGCGTTCATCGCGACGCGCTTCGTTCTTCTTGGCACTTTCGCTCACGGTGGGATCGTTCGGTTGTTCGTCGGTCGTCAGTGAATACGACGTCGACGCCGACTTTACCGTCTCCCCCCTCATCGACGGCACGTTCTTCTGGTGGAACGAAATCACGCTCGACAACGACGTGAACTCCTACGGAAGCGCTCGCCTCGGCTTCGTTCGTCTCGACGTCCAGCCTCCTGGCAAAGACCTCACGTTTCTCTCGTCCGTGCTCGGCGAAGCCGTCACGAGCACAGAACGCACGAAAGTCGTTTCACAAGCACCGTTTCCCAAGGGTGAACCCAACGTCATCCTCGACTTGCTTTATGAAGGCGACGTCCGTCCTTTCTTCGAAGATGGCAAAAAAGTCCGGCTCGAATGGACCGGACAAACCAATCCAGCCTTCCTGGATTGGCCCCCCGGAGGACTCAAAGTCTCCGTCAAAGCTCGCTTGATGCTCGACGAATAAAGCACAAATGCGTGTTGGGGGATTTCATCGGCTCATGACGGTGATGCAACATCGTTCGTCACAACGAACCCATGTGCATCATCGCGCTTGGCAAGCGCTACTGAGGTGATGTGAACGGCGAGCGAACGCTCTTGCAGCAAATCGGGACGCGAGGGATCGTAGGCACCGCGATCGTGGCCATCGTGCTCGTCACGACCGCGGCCGTCGTCGTTGATCGACGCTCACCTCGCCCCGTTCCGCCTCCCGAAACACCTCCAACCCTGGTCAATCTGCCGCTGCCTCCCGTTACGACACGACGAACCTTCGAGACGACGCTCGATGTCTCGACCTTTCAGCGCGGAAACATCCATGCACACAGCAACTGGAGCGATGGTGATCGCCACCCGCGCGATGTGTACGTCTGGTATCGCAATCATGGCTTCTCGTTCGTCGCGCTCACCGACCACAACACCCGCGCCAGCCCGCAAACGTTCAAAGCCCTCGAAAAACCCTCGTTCGTCATCATCGCTGGCGAAGAACTAACCATGACGGTCCAACGGACACGCGTTCACGTCAATGGTTTGTGCACAAAGAGAACGATTGGCGGGGGCAAACATCCGTCCGTACGTTCGGCCCTCGTGCACGCCATCGAATTCGTGCATGCCCAAGGCGGCATCGCGTTGATCAATCATCCCAACTTCGATTGGGCCCTTACGGTCGACGATATCCGCAATGCGAAAGGCGCTGAGCTACTCGAGATTTACAGCAGCCATCCCGACGTACCGTATGCTGGAGATGCAACGCATCCATCGCAAGAATCCATTTGGGAAACGCTGCTCGACCAGGGCGAGAACATCGGCAGCGTCGCCGTCGATGATGCTCACTATTTCAATACGGACAAACCCAAGCTGTCCAATCCGGCCAAACCGGGCATGGGATGGGTCGAGGTCTTTGCACCAACCACCGATCGCACAGCCATCTGCGAAGCTTTGCGTACCAAGCAATTGTATTCGTCATCTGGAGCGAGCTTGAGCCGCATTCGTGTGACCGCGGATAACTTCAGCGTGTGGCCCAAGGAAGACGGCGCGACTGTCGAATTCATCGGTGACGGCGGCAAAGTCTTCGAGAAAAAAGAACGCGGAAAAGACGGGGAAACAACGTACGCACTACGCGGCACGGAGCGTTACGTGCGCGCACGAATCTCGCTGCCCGATGGTCGCAAAGCGTGGACGCAGGCATACCGCACCCTGCCCGTGAATTAGTTTGCATTCAAACGACTAGGACCGCGGTGGACCTTTGCGCCGAGCCAGCAGAATCTCGGCCGCAGTCAATGTGCGCGGTGCTGGTGCCCCGGGTGGAGCCTGTGGCGCTCGTGCGTTATTCGAAGGTGTTGTCGGTGGACGCGTTCCTTGTGGTGCGGCGGGGTTGGGCATTCTTTGTGCCGGCGCTGGAACGCGCGCAGGTGCAGTTCCCGGAGATGCGATGGGTGGTGGCGTCACCGGACGAGCATCAACGGCGCGTTCCCGCGCAGCGCGCTCTTTGGCTTGCAGCAAGGCACCGACGACAGCCTCGGGCGCTCGAGCATCCACAGGAGCAGTTTCCTCTCGCGCCGTTGGTTTCAACGCGGTTCGGGTTTTCCGCAGGAATTCGAGCACGGGTTCCGGAATGGCAAACCTACGCGCGGCCACCGCAAACAAGAGAGAAAAACCCGCACAGATGATGAGCAGTGACGTGATGTCTTGGTAAGCAAATCGTCGCGACGCACGATCCCCAAAAATGCCCGCCAACGTGTCGCGTCGACGACCACCCGTCATGTCCGAGATACGCCCAAGAAGGGCTCGATCGCTTCCCGTCGGACGCAATTCTTCGCCCGCGGTAAGCGCTGCGCCGGCTGTTCCTACGACGTCTCCCGATTGCTCGTCCTTGGCAATCGCAATGTATGTACCAGGCCGAGACAAACCAATCGACGCCGCATACGCTCCCGCCCCAGTAGCTTCGAGAGCTGTTTCGCGAGAAAAACCATCGGGTCCGGCAACACGCACCATCAAACGACGAAACGATTGCGCTCGACCATCATCACCCACCACGGTCGCGCGCACGTGAAGCTCACCACCCGAAGCATCGGCCTCGACACGCACACGCCCGTCTTCACCCTTGCGCGTGATGTCCCGACCAAGTTGCGCCACGAGCCGCGCAGCACCCGCCCATTCTGTCCAGCGCACACCCCAACGATCTTTTAGGTCGCTCGTAAACGCCGCCGCTCGACCCACACCGGCTGACCACACGGAAAGAATTGGATCGCCATCCGGTCCGGTAATCAACGTGCTGGCTCGACCCTTCGGGATTGTCACGACGTACCCGAGCAAAGGCGGAGCTTCACCAAGGTTGACACCACCGAGAATCGACGACGGTGCGCCCCGACCAACCTGGAACTCTTTTTCAACGACCGAGCTGCGCGCAGCGAGAATCGTTTCCTGTGTGAACACTGCGGGCAACCGGTTCGCGTCTTCGATCAGGTAAAACCTTCCCCCGCCGAGCCGCGACAACACTTCCAATTCGGGCACGTCACCGCCATTGCCCAACGCCACGACGCTCGTCGTGATCCCCGCTCGAAGCGCGTTGGAAACCATCGTGCGGCATGGCCCCATCTGCTCGGCATCCGACCCGTCCGCAAACAGAAGCATGTGCTTCAAGTTCACGGTTTCTTTTGACAGAGCCGCGTAACCAGCCTCGAGCGTGATGTCGACGAGAATGCCTCCACCTCCAACACCCACGCCCCGAATCGCCTTGTCGATCTTGCCTTTGTCGATCACTGGCCCAAGCGGAACGCTCCAATTCACCACCGTGTCGACGTGCTCGACACCCAACCGATCGCCAGCTCCCAAAAGCGCTGCGCTTCGTGCTGCCGCTTCATTGGCCAGCTCGAGCTTCGTATGACCACCGGCCGACGCGCCCATCGATCCTGAAATATCGATGCCAATGACTTCCGCCAAACTGCCGCGTCGACGATCTTGTTTGAGGTCAAACGATACTGGAGAGATTTCTTCGATGGGTGTACGGGAAAAACCTCCCGGGCCCATGCTGCGATCGCCGCCCATGAGGAGCAGTCCACCGCCGAGATCACGCACGTAGCTGGCGATCGCTTCCATTTGTGCGGGCGAGAGATCGGACGCGCGAACGTCACCGAGGACGAGCACGTCGTAACCAACGAGCCCCGCCAGGTCCGCGGGCACGCTGCTCGTACTGCCTTGCGTCACATGAAACGCCGTGTTTTCAAGCGCGCGTGCGATGAATGCCGTTTTGCCTTTGTCGCCATCGATGACGAGCGCGGAGGCTTGTCCACGCACACGCATGAACGCTGTGCCGGAGTTGTCTTCGGCGGATTGATCAAGCGCTGGATCGGCCGCGGATATTTCGACGTCGTAACGATGAAAGCCGGGACCTGGAGCCTTCTCACGAATCCGCAAAACATCTTCGCCTGCCGCAATTTTCGCTCCCGCTTTGGCAATCAGTTCGCCATCGCGAAACAGACGAACTTCGATGGGCGCAGCACTCGGCGACGACGTCACGAGGCGCAAGTCGATGGGTTCGCCTTCGTCGGCACGCGTGGGTGCACGTAGCGCAACAACGCGAATGTCGGGAATGGCCCGTTGTTCGAGCGTGACGACATCGACAGGAATTTCAGCGGCCACCGCGGCAGCAGCGGCCGACATCGTATCGCCCCGTGTGGCTACACCGTCCGACAAGAGAACGATGCGTGCTGCACTATCCGCAGGAACTTCGGCCAAACCTCGACGAATGGCAGCACCGAGGTCCGTTCCATCCCGACCAACCGACACGCGTTGTGGCGCGGGCAAATCGGACTTGGGCCGTGGAGGATCTTCCGTGGCTGCATCCGCACCGAAGATGATCGTGCCGATGCGGTCGTCGTCTCGCATCCCGAGTTCGGCAACGGAGAGTTCTTGTTTGATGCGTGTTTCGGAATTTGGAACCAAGTCGATCGAACGACTGCGATCGATGGCGACAAGCACGGTCAAACGATCGAGGGGCCGGCCGAGTTCTGGTCCCGCTGCCGCAAGTGCCGCGACAAACGCGGCGATTTGCGCCAAAGCATCGGTCAACCGGGTACGCCAGGGACCTTGATTAACAAACCCCGTTCCAAGGCGATGCGCAATGAACGCCATCGCGCCAATTCCGACAAGCGTCATCCACGGACGCGCCAAACGCAAATAACCGCCAGGCACGAGCGTCGTCCAAACGAGGCCGATGTACAAAGCGGGCAACGCGCCCAGAATCATCGCGACGAGCAGAATCGGTCGACGCCGTAAATCAGCACGCAACGTGATCCATCGGAACAGGAGGATCACGCTCAACACGAAGAGTGCGATAACGACAAACGGTATGTACGGACGAACGTTTGTCGGGATCATGCCGTCCTCCGTTCAGGTGCCGGAGGTCGACGAGGCACAGCCGGTTCGAGACTCGCTTGGCGCGGTCTTCGCGTCACATACCAAACATCTGCCAAGACAAACCCAAGCGCGAGCAGCGCGAGCACCCAGGTCCATTCGTTGTGCGCGTCGGGTTCAGCTCCAGCGGCACGAACTTCGACGCCGTTTGTCTCGGCGGATTCGGCCGTCGAGATAACGGTCGTGATGTTGCTTTCCGCGGCACTCGTCAGGTTGGCCGGAACGATCATCGAGCCGGATTCCGGACCCGTCCAAGAAAATTTGTACAAACCAACGAGCGATGTCTCGGGTACCACGGCAAGTCCACTCCGCATGGACACGTCGAGTTTGTCCCCGGATGGTCCGATGACTTCGACGTCTTTGGCCGACGCGGGCAAACGCACGCGCAAGGGTTCGCCCGCACGCGAAGGTCCGGTCACGCCAAACGCTCGATGCACGCGTGCTTGTTCGAGCAAGTTGCGCATGAACAAAACGAAGCTCGCTTTGAGAGGCCAGTCGCTTTCGCCGACATCGAAACCAAGAAGCGTTGCTGTTCGGGTGGGCGAAGAAATGTCAGCAGCGATCGTTCCTTCTTGCGTGCGAATCAGCTCTTGGGTCGGACCCTCTGGAGCGAGGGCAAACGCACGGGAAATGCTGATTCCATCAAGCGACAAGAAGCGCATGCGCGGATCGCCCGTTTCCCACGAGGTGATGTTGGGATGGTCGAGGGATCGCCCAACGACCGTTCCGAAACAAGTTCCAGCAGGTGGCGCAACGACGAGCAAATCTCCGCCAGGAACAACGGGTGGACACGCCCCTTCAACCACGACAAACGCGTCCATTTCCACGGTGCCGGGCTTGGTCAGATCGGCAAGCGCCACGGACTTCATGTCGGTGGCCGGATCGCTGATGATCGCGCGTTCAATCCAGGGAGACACTTTCGCAGGATCTGGCGCGGCATACACGACCGGGAGTTTGTCCCCTGCTGGTACTCGGGCAAACGCCATGTCGTCCACGGGCATCTTGTCGTGCGGCGCAATGTCGAAAATCAGACCGCGACGGTAGTCACCGGAAGCCGGCAAAAAATCGAGCACGACGGGTTGTCGTTCGCCCGGACCAACCAAAATTTTGCGTGAAGCCAAGACATCCGAAGCATTGTCTTCGCGCATCGTCACGTAGAGCTCACGAGGTGATGCGCCGAAATTCGCGACGACGAGAAACGCCTGCACCTGCTCGCGTTTGAGTGTTGGTTCAACCCCGGAACGAACATCGACACGAACGATTCCCGCGTTTTCAATGGGCGAACCGACCGTAATGACTTCCATGGGCAACGAAGCGCCCTTGAGCGCAGCCGGTGTTGCAAGGTTGCCATCGGTGACGATCACGATGCGGCGCGATCCACCAAGCTGACGAAGACGATCGACGGCCAGAGCAACGGCTGCTCCAAGGTCCCCTTCGACATCGTACGTGTGCACCGTATCGAGCGCGGATTTGAGACGTACGACATCGCGATCGAGGGGCGTGACGACACGAGCTTCGCGCCCAGCTTCGAGGAGCATGGCGTCGCTGCCAGGTGACAGCGCCGAAAGGATGTCTTTCGCCACTTTTCGCGCAATTTCGAGGCGTGTGGCGGGTTTTCCATCCAATTCGTTTTCCGTGGACATCGAGGCACTCGCGTCGATGATGATCGCCACATGATCGCCCATGATGGCGCGCCCGCGCGTCGCGGGACGAGCCAGGGCAAACCCGAGGAGCAAAAGCGCCAACGCCTGAAGAATCAGAGGCACTTGAGCGATCAATTTCTTCCACGGCGATCGGGCGATGAGATCACGTTTGGCCGACGCCCAAAGCCATGTCGAAGCAACGCGTAGTCGCTTGCGACGAACCTTCAAAATGTACAAAACGATGAGCGGAACGAGCAGCGCAAGAAGCGCAAAACCTTTGGGCGCGAGAAAATCGAGTGGTGCTCCAGACGCCCCCGAAGCCACGAGGGTGTGAGGGGATGGGTTTGTCGTAACAAAACCACTCGAGGGCGAGACGTCGACGTTCATTCAGTCGATGCTCCTCGCAACGATGCGCCGCACGACACCTTCGAGGGGTTCGTCCGTGCGAGCCCGAACGTAGGTCGCGCGATGGCGACGCGCGATTTGCCGCAATTCTTCGCATAAGCCGGCAAATCGGAGGGCGTAGGCTTCGAGTGCCGCCGCATCCATCGTCACTTCCACGGTTGCTCCCGTCTCGGCATCTTCGAGCGCCCAATCGCCATCGTAAACCGGTTCGATTTCTTCCGGAGCGACGACTTGCACGAGCGAGAGATCGTGACCCGCAGCAACGGCTCGACCGAGAGACGTGAGCAAAGGGCCGCTATCGAAGAAATCAGAAAGGACGATCAGCATTCCGGCGCGTTTGCTTTTCCGAACGATCGTATCGACCGCGCGACTCAAGTCTGTGCCTCCGCGGGGCGTCATTGCGGCAAGCGCCCGCAAGAGGCCAATCAACCCGTTTCGACCTCGAACAGGCGTTTCTTCGCGCATGATGCCTTCGCCGGCAGCGATGACTTGGGCTCGTTCTGAAGAGGCCAGAGCCATGTATCCGAAGGCTGCGGCCAAACGTGTTGCCGATTCGAACTTGGGAGGCGTACCAAAATCGAGCGACGCCGAGGCATCGACGATGATGCGAACGATAACGTCTTCTTCGGCGCGAAATAATTTGAGGACGGGTTCGTCCGTACGAGCATACGCGGCCCAATCGATACGGCGCAGATCGTCTCCTGCGCTGTAGGGTCGATGTTCTTGAAACTCGGCCGACCCGCCGCGACGTCGCGCAACGTGTTCGCCGGAAGCACCGGAGCGAGCGCGGACTTCGAGGCGTCGGCGCAACACTTCGAGTTCTCGGACGAAGCTTGGATCGAGAAGCTTTGAGGCTATGTCCGCACGTTGTTGCATTGGAACGGGTTTTGGCTCAGCGATGTGTTCGCGTCGAGCATGGTCGCACAAATTGCGTCAAAATGCGAACAGCCCAATGCGCGCGCCAATTTTGCGTTTTCAACTGCAATGCATTCCATTTTGCGCTGAATGACAAATTCAAGTTGCATGGTGCGGCGTTGTTTTGGGATATTGAAATGGCAAGTGTGCTTTCCTTGCCCCCAGGAGATAAAGCGATGAACGTACAGAGACGGCGCGCACATTGGATTGCCGCGATGACATTGGCAATCGTGAGCGGCTGCGGCGACACCATCAATACGACGACGTCATCGGGAAACGGGGGTAACACCACGGATGTAACGTCGAGCTCGACGGGTACTGGAGGCTCGAGTTCGTCCGGTACAGGCGGCAAAGGAGGCTCCGGCGGCATTGGGGGCACAGGCGGAGCAACCGGAGGAGCTGGCGGCATTGGGAGCACGGGTACCGGGGGAACTGGAGGAACGGGTACCGGCGGAATGGGTACCGGCGGAATGGGTACCGGCGGAATGGGTACCGGCGGCATTGGCGGTACCGGCGGGGTGGGCGGAAATGTTACCACTTCGAGCGGTATGGGTGGCACGGGTGGAATGGCATCGTCGTCCGGGAGTTCGAGCGGCAAAGGTGGGAGCGCGGCAGTTTGCGTAAACAATGCCGAATGCGACGATGGTTTTTCCTGTACAATCGATGTATGCACAATGGGCGTGTGTTTGAATACGGCCAACAATGCAGCCTGTAGCGACGGCGTGTATTGCAATGGCACGGAATCTTGTAATCCCGCGCTTGGCGCGATGGGGACGGGTTGCACACCAAGTTCCGGGCCCCCGTGCGACGATGGAGTTTCATGCACGGTCGACGTTTGTAACGAAGCGATGGACTCGTGTTCGAATACTCCGAATAACATGCTTTGCAACAACGAGATTGCATGTGATGGCGTGGAAACGTGCAACGCAATGCTAGGTTGTGTGAATGGCACGCCACTCAATTGCGACGACGGTATTGCCTGCACAAATGATTTCTGCGATCAAGGTCTCGATACGTGTGCGCATGTCGAAAACGACACCCTTTGCTCGAATGGGCTTTTCTGCGACGGGGTGGAAACATGCAATGCGATGCAAGGGTGCGTCGTGGGCACTCCGGTCAACTGCGATGACAGCATTGCGTGCACCGCGGATAGCTGCAACGAAGCCGCCGACACGTGCAATCATGTCGTCAACAATGCAGCGTGCAACGATGGCCTCTATTGCAATGGCGCTGAATCTTGCGTTCCGGGCGTAGGCTGTCAAGCCGGCAGTCCGATCGTTTGCAATGACAACCGTTCGTGCACAGCGGATACATGCAATGAAGCAACAGACGCGTGCAGCTTCGCCCCCAACAACAATGTTTGTAATGACGGACTTTCCTGCAATGGCGTCGAGTCGTGCAGCACGGCCGGACCTGTCGGCACGGGGTGCGTGGCCGGAACAAGCGTCATGTGTCCCAATAACGACGGCATTGCGTGTACCGTCGAAAGCTGCCAAGAGCCGGGTGGAACCTGTACAACGACACCCACGTCGTCCCTCTGCAATATGGGAGAAAGCTGCATCCCGCCGTTTGGATGCATTGCGGCGACGCCGTGCTCGATGAATTCGCAATGCGATGATGGCAATGCCTGTAACGGCACGGAAACGTGCAATGGTGTTTTCTGTGTAGACGGCGCACCCTTGAACTGCGATGACAGCATCCCGTGCACGATTGATTCATGCAACGCCCAAACGGGTGCTTGCGTTCACGCACCAAACAACAACATCTGCGACGATGGTTTTGCGTGCAATGGGGTCGAATCGTGCAACGTGGCCACCGGCTGTACCGATCCGCCGGATATCGATTGCGATGACGGAGTCGCTTGCACTGCCGATCAATGCTCAGAACCGTCGGGAACATGTAACCACTTCCCGCTGGACAACCTCTGCAACGACGGCAATTTCTGCAATGGCAGTGAAGTGTGCGGCATGAATGGATGTGTTGCCGGAACACCTCCCGTCTGCAATGACGGCATTGCTTGCACAGCAGATTCATGCAATGCGATGACAAACTCGTGCGTGGCCACGCCAAACAACAGCCTCTGCGGATGCGGCGAAACGTGCAATCCGCAAGCCGGCGGTTGCGGTAACTTCTGCACCGTCGCCACGTGCCAAGGCAAAGTTTATGCCTGCGGCGATTGCGTCGACAACGACGGCGACTGCAAAATCGATTCGCAAGACAGCCAATGCCTCGGCCCCTGCGACAACACCGAAGACAGTTTCTACGGTGGTATTTCCGGACAAAACAATTCACCGTGCAAGTCGGATTGCTACTTCGACCAAGACACGGGCGCCGGAAATGACGATTGCTACTGGAGCCACAAATGCGACCCGCTCGAAGTCGGCCCGAATTATCCGCCGGAAGGCAGCCAATGCGCATACAATCCAGGCGCGAACATTCCAGGTTACAGCGGAACGTGCGCCCAAGCATTCATGACGCAATCGCTAACCTGCCTGAATTATTGCGGACCACTCACACCCAATGGTTGTGACTGCTTCGGCTGCTGCCAGCTCCCAGGAATCAACTACACTGTGTGGCTCGGTTCCGAAAATCCGGCAGGGACCGGAAGCTGCAACAGCACCACCATCAACGACCCGACGAAATGCAAGCCCTGCACGCAAGTGCAAGCATGCATCAATACGTGCGACACGTGTGAGATTTGCGTTGGACAAACGCAATTGCCCCCCGGCTGCACCGAACAAATCTGCCCCGCAGGCGTGCAAAAGTGCGGTCAACAAGGCCAAGCACCTTGCCCCGCAGGTTACAGTTGCATTACCGGCTGCTGCATCCTCAATCCCAGCGGTCGCAGCGATACCACGACGTTCTGATCTCCACGCCCACGAAATCCTGCTGTCGAGGCGTCTTTCGCGACGTCTCGACAGGGACATTTGCGTCAACCATCCTTACGCGTGGAGTTTGACGCCGGCAAATGCTGGCAAGTGGTCGACGTATCGGTAATGGATGGACGATGACGACGAATTCGTCGACACGCGCAAGTACGCGAAGAAAAACGCTTCAGAATAAGTCTTGCGCGAATGGTTCGAAGTGAGGCGCAGCGAGTTTGCCCGCGCGGTCAAACCATTGCTGTGAATGACGTGGAGCGATGACGTATCATTGCCCCACGTCAACAACATTACTTCTTGGTAGGCGCAGC
>JBGAOI010000137.1:0-13753 GCA_044221885.1 Polyangium sp. (in: bacteria) | reverse complement strand
GTGCGTGCTCCAGCCGCCTCGGCCGTGCCCGGGCAACTACTCCTGCGCCGACACGAGCTCGTGCAAGACGTCGTGCGCGACCGACGCCGATTGTGTCTCTAACGCGTTTTGCCAAATGAACGCTTGCGTCGCCAAGAAATCACTGGGCCAGGCGTGCTCGAGCGCAAGCCAATGCAGCTCGGGCAATTGTGTCGACTTCGTGTGTTGCAACACGGCATCGTGCGTAGTCTGTCAGTCGTGCGCAGTTGGAAATGGTACATGTGCAACGCTCCTCCAAGGGCAACCAGATACGTTTCCAGCCGGCACCTGTGATGGAACGAAAGCGTGTAATGGTGGCGCAGGTGCAGGAGCCTGCCTTTTGGCGGATGGCCAGCCCTGCGCGAGTCCTTCGGAATGTGCAGGGGGTTATTGCCAGGGCAATCCCAAAGTTTGCGTATCGCCTTGAACCAAAGCCGACGGGACTCGAGGAATAGCTTCTGAGGTTTTTATCGCCAATCACTTCGATGAAGTTCGTCTGCAAAATCGTTTGGCGTGGCATGGTATCGATGTCTGAATGACGCTGGTTTCCATCACCGGCGAATCAGCCATTCTTGTCGACCTAAAGTCATCCTCCTGGATTTCTCCGGCGCTGACGTGTCGTCGGTGTTCGCGCAACCCTCGCTAGAACCCTCGTGAGCGAGGGGGGCGAAATGGGAGACGTAACCGTCCATGCTTATTGGGATTGCGTGCTGACCCGCGAGCTTCGGTGAGCCAACCAAACTTTCTGGAAGACTGTGATCCACGTCCTTGACGCCAAGGTCGATCATCGCTCTACTCGAAACATCGTCCATGCGTTCGTCTCGTGAAACCCACGAGGAAACGTGTCGGCGTGTGGTCGTTTTGCGGAGGTAAGTTTGTCGTCGGATCTGGCGCCCGGATCAGTTTTTGCGGAGCGATACCGTATCGAACGGCGTATTGCGTCGGGCGGCATGGGCGCTGTCTACGAGGTCGTGCACCTCGAGACAAACCGTCGGCGGGCGCTGAAAATTCTCCACGCCAACTTGGTGCAAAGCGAAGAGTTGCGTTCGCGTTTTCGTCAAGAAGCGCGTGTCGCAGCCGAGATCGAAAGCGAACACATCGTCGACGTGTTCGATGCCGGCATCGATGCCGCCACCGAGATGCCATTTCTCGTCATGGAGCTCTTGCGGGGCGAAGACGTTCGACAACGCATCAAACGCGCGGGTCCGATGCCTTTCGACGAGACCGTGCGGATTCTTCTCGAGACCGCAGTGGCGCTCGACAAGACCCACCAAGCACGCATCGTTCATCGCGATCTGAAGCCCGACAACATCTACTTGTGCGAACGCGAGCTTGGGCCTCCGCGGGCAAAAGTCTTGGATTTCGGCATCGCGAAGCTGGTTGCGGATGGAACGATGAGCGGACAAACCCGCGAGTCGATCGGCACGCCGCTGTACATGGCGCCCGAGCAATTCTTGATGTCCACGGCCGTTTCTTCGGCAACGGACATCTTCGCTCTCGGCCTTATCGCGTACACGATGCTCGTGGGCAAACCCTACTGGCTCGAAGAAACGTTGCGTGCTGGAGCCGCCGTTGCTTTCGCGATGCACGCATGCAAGGGCCCGCAAGAGAGCGCGGTCAAACGCGCCGAGACGCATGGAATCACGTTGCCACCGTCGTTCGACGCATGGTTTTTCCGCATGTGTGCACCACGTGCCGAGGACCGTTATCAAGTCGCTACGACGGCAATCGCCGACCTCGCTCAAGTCCTTGGTGTCGCGAATCAAGTCGATGCCGCTCCGATCAGCATTCCCGGATCATCGACCACGAGCAACATGCGGATCACGCTCAATTCGGGCATTCGCGCAAGTGCTGTTCTCGCTGCCGCCGGGCTCTCTCTGACCCCCATACCTGCGAGCCAAAGCTCCGTCCCCGATAATCAGCTCCAGCCGGTTCTTACGCCCATTGGAAGCGGACTCACGAATGCGCCTCCGACAACACGTCGGCCCATCGCTGCAATCGCTGCGGGGGTAAGTGTTGGAGTTGTTTTGATTGGTTTCCTTGGGTATTTAGCGCTCTCCGGTTCGTCCACGTCGACAACGGCCGAACCTGCATCGCCGGTTCCGGCGTCGAGTGCGAGCGCAGTTGTTGCCGAGCCCGCGGTTACGCCTGCATCAACACCGGAACCGCGCCCCGAAGTTTCAGCGGCACCCGAGCCACCACCTACAGCCGCGACGCCGACGAAATCGACGAAATCGACCAAATCGACGAACACAGCGAATACGCGCCCCACGGGTACGGTGACGACGAAAAAAACGTCGAGCGGCGGCAATATTTGGAACAACGACTGATTTCGATTCAGCGTGAACCAATTCGCAACAAGACGACCTTGACGGTATCGATCAGAATCGACAGATCGAAGACGATGGACATGTTTTTTATGTAAAACAGGTCGTGTTCGAGTTTCTCTTGATGATCTTCGAGCGCCGCGCTGTAACGACAACGGACTTGTGCATGACCAGTCACGCCGGGTTTAACGAACAGGCGTTGACGAAAATAGGGAATTTGCTGTTCGAATTGCGCTACGAATGCCGGTCTTTCGGGGCGAGGTCCGACCAAGCTCATGTCGCCGCGCAAGACATTCCATAATTGTGGCAATTCATCGATGCGTGTACGTCGGAGAAATCGTCCGATTGTCGTGATCCGCGGGTCATTTTCCGAGGCGAATTGGGGCAAACCGTTAACTTCGGCATCGACACGCATCGAACGAAATTTGTGCATCGAGAAGTGTTTTCCACGCAATCCAAGCCGTTCTTGCGAATAAAAAACCGGGCCACGTGACGTCCATTTTATCGCGATGGCCGCAATCAACATCAATGGACTTGCGAGCAAGAGCCCTGCGGTGGCGCCGAAAACATCGAGCCATCGTTTGCAGAGCAACGTACGGCGTGTCATCCGATAACCGTCAGCAAAAACAAGCTGGCTTGGACGAAGCTCCATGGCGAAAACGCGTCCGGTGTGCTTTTCATAAAAATCGGCACCTTCTTCGATTTCCACGCCACCAAACTTCCAATCCAAAAGGTCCATGACCGGGAGTTTGCCGCGACGATCGGATTGACAAACCACAACATGCCTTACGTCATGCGCGACGAAGATGGATTGCAGGTGCGCGAATGTTCCTACGATATCGGGGTTGTCGCAAGAAAGGAATGCCTCTGCTTCGGGAACCACACAGCCAACATACCGAAAGCCGCTCTCCGGATTCATCGCGATATCGCGACATGCCGTTGCGAGCGGACCCGAACCAAGAATCAAGAGAGGCGGATGGAATCGCGATTTCGTCCACCAATCCACGAATCCAAGGCGCACGGGCGGCAATACGATTGCGGCCAAAACGAACGTTGTCAGAAGCATTTGCGACCGCGTCGCGCCGTCTTCCAATGTCCAAGGCAATACAAGCCAAACCACAACGCCGGCCATGAACAACGACAACACCATTCGCACACAATGAACGAAATAGTGCGTCCGCGCCAAACACTCGTAGAGACCGTGATAATAGAGAGAAACAACCGCGACCAGAGTTATCGTTGCGGCGTCGAAGAGTCGATGGCTGCTCACGACCCGTTCCCAACCGAGTACGGCATGTGAAGCCAAAAAAACGATCGTCCCGAAAAGAACGGCATCAAGAAGCCCGACGATCACGCGAAAACGCGACCGAAACAATCCGAGCATGGACGTCCCTCCACGTCGAACCGACAGAAATTCATTAAAAAAGGCAAAGTAATGCCTTCCTCGACGGCTTCCTGCCGAGTTCGGATGCGATATGCTCTGGATTACATTATGCCAGGCGAGGGGAATTCGCCAGTCGAGAGGTCCGATTGATTCCAGACCTCACTGGGACGAGTTCATTGGGGGCAGAGGAGTCGAAGCGAGGCAGAAATTAGTTTGGCAAGTCGGAACCACTGCCATCGTGGCTCGTGCCATTCGTATCGGACGGATCGGGCAGCGTAATGACGGCCCGTTTCGCGAATTTCGGATGCGCGCGTGCGGAGCATTTGTCCACGATCGGTTACGAGCATGATTTGATCGGAGGGTCCGACCATGGCCACACCCACGACTGGCCCATTACGCTCGCTGGCATCAATGAGAATAACGCCTTTGCCACCACGGCTTTGCAGACGGAATTCTTCGAGCGCCGTTTGCTTGCCATAACCTCGTTCGCATACGGCCAAGACGCGATCTCGTCCGGTTCCCGCGACGCACAACCCAACGACCACATCACCTTCGTTGAGCTCGATGCCTTTGACGCCCATCGTGGCGCGTCCAGTCGGACGAACTTCATCTTCCGAGAAGCGAATCGACATGCCTTTTTGTGTCGCAATGAGGAATTCGGCTTTTCCGTCGGTGATTGCGGCCGAAAGCAATTGGTCGTCCTCTTCGATACGGACACCAATGATGCCTTTGTCGCGGAAGTTTTCGTATTCGTCGAGGGCGGTCTTTTTGATTTGTCCGCGCCGAGTCAACGTGACGACAAACCATCCCGCTTCGATTTTCGTTACGGGGCAGATGGCCGCGACTTTTTCACCAGGCTCCATGCCGACGAAATTCACGATCGCTCGGCCTTTGGCATTTCGCGCGGCGAGCGGAATTTCGTAAACTTTCTTGACGTAGACTTTGCCTTTTTCGCTGAAGAAAAACACGTAGCTATGGGTGGACGCGACAAACAATTGGTTCACCCAATCTTCGTCTCGCGCTTCCATGCCTACCGTGCCTTTTCCTCCGCGCTTTTGGGCTCGATACGTCGTGACCGGCGTTCGTTTCAGATAACCCATGTGGCTGATGGTGACGACCATGTCCTCTTCTTGGATGAGGTCTTCCACCTGGATTTCTGCTTCGGTCGGCACGATTTCCGTGCGGCGCTCGTCACCAAATCGCGTTTTCACGTCTTCGAGTTCGTTGATGATGACGTCGAGCAGTTTGCCTTCATCAGCCAAGATGGCGGCGAGCCGGGCGATTTCATCCGAAAGTGTCCCGTATTCGCGGGCCAGTTTTTCCCGTTCGAGGCCGGTCAAGCGCGACAAACGCATTTCCAGAATCGCCTTCGATTGCCGCTCGGAAAGGAAATAATCCCCGCGTGCATCCGCATCGACGCATTCCGTTTCGGGACGACCCGCTCGGCGCAAGAAATCGCCAAGCCCCCGCAAAGGCAATTTTTCGAGGCGCTCGCGCGCTTCGTCGCTATCACGTGACGTCCGAATCGTCGATACGATGATATCAACGTCCGTCGTGGCCATGCCCAAACCTTCGATCAGCTCGCGTTGGGCTTCCGCTTGATTCAATTCATAACGCGTGCGACGAGTCACAACCTCGCGACGATGCTCGATGAAGTGCGCCAGGGTGTCTTTCAGCGACAAAACGGCCGGGCGACCATTGGCAATCGACAAATTGATGACGCCAAATGTCGATTGCAGATCGGTCAAACGATAAAGCTGATTCTGGACGACTTGCGGAAATACGTCCTTCTTCAGCTCGATGACGATGCGCATTCCTTCGCGATCGCTTTCGTCGCGCACTTCGGAAATGCCTTCGATGCGCTTTTCCTTGATGCATTCGGCGATTTTCGCAACGAGTTTGGCCTTGTTGACCTGGTACGGAATTTCCGTGACGATGATTTGCTCGCGATCGCCTTTGAGCGTCTTTTCGACAATGCATCGACCACGCATGACGATTTGTCCGCGCCCGGTGCGATAGGCTTGATCGATGCCGCTTTTTCCGTAGATCACGCCGCCCGTGGGAAAGTCGGGACCTTTGACGTGAACCATGAGCTCTTCGATCGTGGCATCCATATTGCGAATCAAATGGATGGTCGCGTCAATGATTTCTCGCAAATTGTGCGGCGGAATGTTCGTCGCCATGCCGACGGCAATACCGCCCGAACCGTTCACCAAGAGTTGCGGGAACCGAGCCGGCAAAACGGTCGGTTCTTGCTCCGAATCGTCGTAGTTCGGCGTAAAGTCGACGGTGTCCTTTTCGATATCGCCGAGCAGTTCCGTCGCAATACGTGAAAGCCGCGCTTCGGTGTAACGCATCGCAGCCGGCGAATCGCCATCGACCGAACCGTAGTTGCCTTGGCCGTCGATCAACGGATTGCGCAAACTGAACGATTGCGCCATACGCACAAGCGCGTCGTAAACCGCCAGATCCCCGTGCGGATGGTACTTACCGAGCACGTCACCGACGACGCGCGCGCATTTCTTGTGCGCTCCACCTGGGCCAATCTTCTGCTCGTGCATCGAGTAAAGGATGCGGCGATGCACCGGTTTGAGGCCGTCACGAACATCCGGAATCGCGCGGCCAATGATCACGCTCATCGCGTAATCGAGATAGCTATTGCGCAGTTCGTCCTGAATGCTGACGGGAACTTTTTGCTGGACCGTCGAAACGTCTTCCATACCGCTCTTCAAACCAAATTCGGCGCCAGAGAAACCAGGAAAGAGACTTCCATCTGCGCCGCCTGTAGGACGCTCTCAGGTAGTCCAGCAACAGGCATTCTGCAAAGGGTTTAAGCGGCAAAAATGCCAAATGTTCAGCCCACACGTCACGGCCGGACAAGAACGACAAATCCCCCGTCGTTCAGTGCATTTCCCAACGTTTTCAGAAGTAAATGCATGTAGCTTTGGTTACAGAACCAAGCTCGACCGTACCCGAACAAGTCGCTTCGAGCGTGACGTTGTTGCTTTCATCGTGCCCAACAACCGTGATCGCTTGCATTCCAGGTGCGAGCGCGGAAAACCGTACGGTTTTTCCGCAAGCAACTCCCGTGAGCAATTTCTTCGGCGGACCGGGGTACTCCAAATCGACACTCGCCGTTTTCGTCGCTTCACACTTCGCCGCATCGATCACCACGTCCATCGCTCCGTGTGCAACGAATGGATCACATGTCGCTTCAACGATGAGGCTATCGACAGGATTGGCAACGCACGAGCTGGCCCACATCACTGGACCTTTGTCGATCGCTTTCGCTTCGATGCGAAATCCGTAGGTTTGTCCAACCGTAATATTCTGCGTGTACGCTGGAGGCGCTGGACCATCGTCGCTACAAGGTAGGTCCAAAAGCGCCGGAAGCGCGGGATTGTCTGGACGAACGTTCAGCGAAAAGACGTCACCAACTTCGGTGGGCATGCCCATCGGATCCAGGATCGTCTTCTTGCACGCGAGCATCGGCGTCGCGGACTTCATGCCCCCGCGAGGATCCACGCGCACACCCGTGGGCGACGGAGCTTCGGCAAAAGGAGCACACGACGCGATGTTCACTTGCGTGTCCTGCTCCGCCGTCACGTCGTTGCAATGCGTCGACCACTTCGGCGTCACGACCGGCCCAACGCCGCTCGCGACCTTCAACGTCATCGTGCGGCTTCCTGACGCCGGACCTCCAAGCGGTTCGAGCGCTTCGGGGGCGCGATCGTATCCGTCGATCTTGATGCGGTACTTGTGCCCAACAACAACTTGGCGAAACGTCACGCCCGCTGCACACGAGGTTGGAGGTGTCGCGGGTAAAGTCACGAGCTGATCCACCGTGACGTCGTAAATGCTCGCGACATAACTGCGCATCGAGCCTTCGGTTGGCGCGCACTTCAAGTCGCCCAAGAAAAATGCGGGATCGACGTAGATGCTCGTGACCGCAGTGGCCGTCGGGAGCCCTGATGTGTCGGCGCTGGTTTCGCAACCCAGAGTGGCCAAGACAAACACCATCGACGGAGCGATTAATTCAACGCGACGCATCCGCGGGGCGTAGCTGATGCCGGTCCAAGTTGCCAGGTGAAAGCATGCGGACGGAAGTCCGTCGCGCGCACTCACGTGGACATTTGGGCAAGTGTTCCGGCAACGAGCGCGGGCCAATCGATGCCCAAAGGCAAGCGACCTTCAGCGCGCTCGGGACGTCCGCCACCTCGGCCGCCCGCGGATGCCGCCAAGCGCTTGAGAAATGCCCCGCAATCGAATTTGCTCTCGGGACCTCGCGCCACGAGCACGATGGTTCCGCCGTCGGCTGCTCCCGCGATCATTGCGACACGATCACCCTGCGCTGTGATGCGTGCAGCAACGGCGCGCACGAGATCGAGCGACGCATCGTCCACGACGCCCACAACCCCGGAATTCGTTGCTGTTCGAACGAAGTCGTCCGCAAGCGCCGACGCAACGCGTATGCGCACGCGTCCCAGTGTTTCTCGAGCTTCGGTAAGTTCCCGCCGAAGTTTGTCTAGACCTAACGGAACATCGTCGGTGCCACAGGTGAACTCACGCGCGAGCGTCCGCGTGATCGACGCTTCACGCGACACGTTACGCCGAGCTCTAGGACCTGCCGAAAACACAATCCGTGCTGAACCTTTGTACCGTTCAACGGCCTCGATTCGGACAAACCCAACTTGTGAGGCATGCGTGCAGTGCGTTCCACCGCAAGGCGATACGTCGAAGTCACCAATCGCCACGACCCGCACGTTGTCCGTGACCTTCGGCTGGCGGCGTAAAGGCAACGCTCGAAGCTCATCTGGTTCCGGGAAAAACGCACGCACGGGAACATCGTCATCGATGAGCGAATTGACCAAGTCTTCCGCACGACTCGCAGCTCGTTCGTCGATCGTTTCGAGGCTGAGATCGATCGTGCAGGCGCTTTCTCCAAGACGCGAAGACACCGTTTCTGCTCCGGCCACTTCGACCAATGCTCGTGAGAGCATGTGTTGCCCCGTGTGTTGCGCCATGTGGATACGTCGCCGTGTTTTGTCGATCTCACCATCGACCACATCACCGATTGTCGGCAGCGCACCTTCGAGCACGTGATGGATACGTCCAGCATCATCCAGCACCACATCGACAACCGTTGCAGCACCAAGTTTTCCTCGGTCCGCCATCTGACCACCCGACTCAGGATAGAAGGCGGTGCGATCCAAAATGACGCTGGCCTTGTCGGCGATGGCCGCGTGTTCGACAACGCGGGCTTGAAACACGAGAAGCAATGAATCGTCGTGATAGAGCTCGATGGAGCGAGGCGTAGCCACAGGCGGCACCTAGGGGGCGAGGGTAGGGAGGACTTGGCGGCGCAGAATATCCGGCAAGAGTCGCAACTGCGCACAATGAGCTGCAGCGTCGCTTCCCGCGTACCCGCGCACAAAGAAATGATTGCGATCGCGAGCGCGAATCAATCCGAACGGATCTGAATCTGGCGGAGCCATCAGCGCGGTATCCAATCCGACGTCGCGCAGGAGGAAAGCTGCTGTGTCTACCGTTGAAGAATAACCGTACGTCGGGACAGACGAGTGCGTCACGACAAGCACTGGACCTCCACGTGCCGCGGATCGGGCGAGTGCGGCAAACGGTGCAAGCTCGGCAGGATCCGGCGTTTCCGTTCCCGGTCCGAATCCGGAATAAAGCGAATCGATGAGCACGATGGCATCCACGTCATCGCGACCGGGCGCAATGATTCTTCGGACTGCGCCATATCCCGCGCTCCATGACGAAAGAATGATGTTTCTCGGACGTGCCGCAGGATGGTTCGTCACGACAGACACTTCGCGACTGATCGACGAGAGCAGCGCATCGAATGTGCCAGGCGGGGCAAACGCACGGTCGTAACCACCGGACAAGGTCCCAATGTCGAATGTGCCGATCACGAGGCCCAAGTCGAGTGGCGTGAGGAGCTTGCGGATGGGCTCGGCTCCGTGGAAGTGGACGAGCAGATCATATCCGCCGTCGGGAGGGAGCTCGAGGTTTGTCGGGATGAGCGCTTTGCCGAGGGGCAAGGTACGCGCGTCGAGGTAGTTGGTGGTGTTTGTCTCGGGGAAGTTGCAGCCGCCGGTGGGAATCGTTTCGGTGACGAAAGGTTTCTCCGTTGCGCCCGTGGGAAGCGGCGTCA
The DNA here is from genome assembly GCA_044221885.1 of Polyangium sp. (in: bacteria). Lineage (GTDB taxonomy): Bacteria > Myxococcota_A > Polyangia > Polyangiales > Polyangiaceae > Polyangium. The sequence goes on along the minus strand of JBGAOI010000137.1, from coordinate 3,849 downwards.
TGGCCTGGGCTGGAGTCGTTGGCGCGGCAGGCGTTTCTTGCCGCGCGCCGGATGTTCGCACGGCTGCGGCCAAGACAAACAGAGCGCTCAGAAAAACGATGCCTAGGTCCGCGAACGATTTCGTCATGCGTAGCGCTGGTTAAAACCCTGGTTCAGTAACTGATGGAACCCAGGGTTTTTTCACGGTCGACGTCGTGGTTGTCGTTGTGCCACCCGTTTTGCCGCCATTGCCACCAGTGGACTTCGTTGTGTTCGCCGTTTGCTTCGTGTCGGTCTTCGTGTCGGTTTTCGTGTCCGTCGTTGGCAGATCGTTCACGTTGATGGCTCCCGCGGACGCGGCTTGATCGGCAACCGGTGCAGCTGACGCTGCTTCCGTTGCTGTTGCGGTCGCGGTGGGTGCAGGTGCGGTCGCAGCTTGCGGGTTTGTCGTCGTCGCAGCCGCCGTCTGTTGCGTGGCCGGTGCGGGTGCTGGGGGAGGCGGTGTACTCGCGTTTTGCAGAGCCATGAGGGCGCCTCCAAGAGCAAGCGCACCAACGGCACCAATGGCCAACAACATGCCAGTTCGTCCATTGTCGCGTCGCGGCGCGTAGGGATCGCCCGGAACGATTGAGCCTGACATCCCGCGCGAAATGGCTACGCCCGTGCCTTCACCCTCAGGTGGAATCATCGATTGCGTCGTCATCGAACCGAGGTTTGTCGGGACCGATGTGAGCGCGGTGTTCATTCGTGTGAGCGCGATGTCGGTGACACCCTCGTGCATGAGCGGTGTTCCCCCCGTTCCTGGTGCGGCCGCGATTCCAGCGGCTCGCTCATCGGCAGCACGTACGGCGTCGCGCAACGCTCCACGACGCTTTTGCCCACGATCGCCCATAACGGACCGGACAAACGCGCCGATGTCATCGTCGACCACCGATGCTCCAGCGAGGGCCAAGACGCGTTCGATCGCGGCATCGAGTTCGAGCATCGTTTGATATCGTTCGTTCGCGTCTTTCTTCAGGCACGTGAGCAACACGCGTTCGAGTTCCGCAGGAAAACTCGGGTTCTTCATGCGAGGCGGAAGCACCGGTCGCGAGATGATGTTTTTCATCGTCACGATGTCGGTTTCGCCAAGGAATGGATGCAGACCTGTTGTGAGCCGATAGAGCACGATGCCCATCGCGAAGACGTCCGTGCGCCGATCGATCTTCTTTCCGAGCGCTTGCTCGGGCGACATGTACGGAACTTTGCCCTTGAGTTGTCCGGCGGTTGTCTCGCCACCGGCACGACCCAACGCCTTCGCAACACCGAAGTCGACCATCTTCACGATGCCGTCGTACGAGACGAGAATGTTTTGAGGTGAAACATCTCGGTGTACGAGATCGAGCAGTTGATCGCTCTCATCGCGCAGTTCGTGGGCAGCATGAAGTCCGCCGCAAGCTTGACGAACGATGCGCAAGGCGATGCGCTGCGGGAAGGGGATGTTGTTTTTCTTGGACGTCTTCGTGAGCACGCTCAGCGCTTCACCATCGACCCACTCCATGACGATGTAGATGACGTCGTCTTGCTCGCCTACGTCGAGGATTTCGGCAACGTTTGGATGATGAATGCGCGAGGCCAGAGCAGCCTCGTCGAGGAACATTTGTTCGAACTGCGGATCGTCCGACAGCGCCGGGAGCATCGTCTTGATCGCGACGGTTTTTTGAAAGCCACGCGAGCCTTTTTGTCGCGCGGCCCATACGGTCGCCATGCCGCCTTGCGCGATTGGCAAGAGCAACTCGTAACGACCGAGCACCATTCCGGGCGAGAGCTTGTCGGGTTGGGTCATGGAAGCGGTCGAGCTTGTCGCGTAGGGCGGAAACTCGGTGCACCGAGCTTATCACCAACAAGGAAGCAACAGGGAATTCCTTGCAACGCAAAGAGATCCCGTGCGCATGGATGAACTGATCTGCGACAGTTTAGACGCTTTGACGCCTGTATTCAGGCGTCAAGCGACGTTGATGATGTGGGGCGAGAGTAGCGAAAGAGACGAAAAGCTCAGGAGCCTGGGGGAACGGCAACGCCGAAGAGCGCCTGATAAATCTGGCTGAGCTTCTGCGACGATTCGCTCGTGAGCGTGTCCTTCTTGTAGGGCCAGGGGAAACCAACGCCGTAGGCCTTGCTGCAGCTAAACGAGACGAGCAGGTCGACATTGGGTTGGCCCGGACGAACCATCGAGATGCCCATACCTGGCGTCGTGGGGCATTGCATCGGGGCGCCATCTTGGAAGCTGCCCTCTTTGCCGAAGACATCGAGAAGATCGTTCTTCATGTCTTCGTTCGACATCGGCATTTGCGCCGCGATCGCGAGCCCGTTGAACATGGGCGGCGGGGGCGTTTGCTGCATCGGTGCGGGTTGGGTTTGTCCCGGGATCAAACCTGGGGGAATCGGAAGGCCAGCCGCTTGTGCTCCTTGGAGAACCGCGGCCGCTCCAGCTTGGAGTTCTGCCGGAAGCGGAAGGCCAGGGAAGCCAGGTGCGCCCGTCACTGGCGAAGGCTGCACAGGTGGCGGGGGATTCGTCAAACGCATGACCGTGATTTGCGCTTGATCCATTTGATCAAACGGCGCCGTGCGGGCGCATCCGGTTGCAAGTGGCGTGGCGAGAATGGCAAGACCGATAAAGGTGCGGAGGCTCGAGTTCATCTTTGTTCCTCGGTTAGTACCACGCTTTGACGGGGGAAGGGCAAGACCTAGTCGAAACATCTTGGCGAAAAACTGCTTCGCGGTCTCGACCAGCGTTCTGATGCGGCGTATGGTCGACCTTGCGCCTCGCGGCGGCCTGGATGCGGATGGAACCGGAAATCGAGTTGGAGCTGTTCGCCGCTCTCTGCGCGGACGTAGAGGCAGGACGGCCACTCGCCGATGTGCTCCGCGCCGAAGGTTTGCCCGAAGCCACCTGGGCTCGCAGCCGCGACGCTTGGATGGATCGCATGTCCAACGGTCCCGAGAACGAGCGTCGGGAGCTCGAGGAGCGTTACCTCACCGCATTCCACGCGCGTAAGCGTGTCGGGCATCTCCATGCTGGCTCGGTCGTCCATGATGACGATGGTGATGAGCCCCCGACAAACCGCGCACCCATGGGCACCGTCATCATGCCCATGTCGCAGGTCGTGCCTCCGCCGGCTGATGCTCCGAGCAAGAGTGCCGAATCAAAAGATTTGCCGTGGGGTCCAGCTTCCGTGACGCCGCCGATGGGCGTCACTGCGCCAAAACCCATCGAGTCTCGTATTGCCTCCAATGATCCACAGACCGAACTGACGCCACCAATGGGGGTGAAACGGCCGCATGCGAGCGAGGTTCCGTGGGCGAAGTCGCAAGCGAATCCCAACCCGGAACATACGCCACCGATGGGTGTAGCCGCGCCAAACCTTGCAGACGGCGCAGCTCCAAAGCAGAAGCTCAACCCTGAACACACGCCACCGATGGGTGTAGCCGCGCCAAACCTCGCGGATGCTCCACCACCGAAGCCGCTACCGAAGCCAGAAATGACGCCGCCGATGGGTGTGGCCGTGCCAAACCTGGCGGACATCCCGCCGCCCAAGCCGTTGCCGAAGTCGGAAGTGACGCCACCCATGGGTGTAGCCGTGCCAAACCTGGCCGATGCGGCGCCTGCGTCGCGCCGACGGATCCCCGAACCAACGCCACCCATGCGGCCACGGTCCGATGTGGTCTCGGATGATCTGGCTCGGTCCGCGACGGATGACCTGGCTCCCGAGCGAAAAACCGATCCACCACCACCGGTTCCGTCTCGACCCGCCTTGCCGTTTCCTCCGCAAATGCAAGCGGGGGCAAGTGGTCCGATGCCGGCGCCTCCATCAGTCGCATCAGCTCCGT
>JBGAOI010000136.1:0-13851 GCA_044221885.1 Polyangium sp. (in: bacteria) | reverse complement strand
TCACGCAAATTGCCGAGCATATCGGCCAACTTCATGCTGAAACGCGCCAATCCGGCACGACGGGCGAACAAACTGTCATCAGCCCCATCCGCAACAGCGGCGCGGAAACGGCGCTGTCGCCGGACAGTGACGACGAAGAAGACGAGGACGAAGCGGGCGAGGTGTTTGCTCCGCTTCCTCCGGGCCCGCGGGACGACTGAAGATTTCGTTTCGTGACCGCTGGTCTCGCACGAGCCATATCGGTATGCTGCAAACGTTGTGAAGGTGCGTCGTGTCGCCCGTCGTTGGGTGGCCGGGTCTTCCTTTTTTACGTGGAGGCAAGGCAATGAAGTTGAACAGTGCGGGATGGCTTCTGTCGGCGATGGGTTTGGGCGTTATTTTTGCTGCAAATGCGGTGGGTTGCGATCCTGTTGATAACCCGGCTACCGGGGGCGCAGGTGGTGAAGGAACCACGACGTCATCGAGCAGTTCGTCGTCGAGCACGGGTGGCAAGAAGGACGACGGCTTGTGGATTGGCGCTTCGTGCGCGAAAGATGACGATTGCGCGACGGAAGGTGCACCGGCCACTTCAGGCGCTGTCTGTTTCAACTCGACAACCGTTGTCGATGCCTTCGCGGGCGCTCCTGCTGGTGGCTATTGCAGCAAGCCGTGCATGAAGCTCGATGATTGTCCGGGCGTAGGCAACGTGTGTTACGGCGCGGCAAACGGCAAACCGGGCGTGTGCGTCCTTGGATGCGAAGCCGGTGCACCCTTCACGAGTCTTCAAACGCCGCTCGACGAGTTCAAGTGTCACGGACGTGATGACGTCTTCTGCGCAAAAATCGACAACACGACGCGTGCCTGTTTGCCCGGGTGCGGTAGCGACATCTACTGCGAGACGGATTGGAAATGCCATCCGCGCAGCAACACGTGCGTGAAGGATCCGCCCATGGGCGAAGCGATGGGCACCGCTTGTTCCGAAATGAACCTCACGTGTGCAGGCACGTGTCTCATCACATCCATGAACGGCCCGGGCTTGTGCTCGCAAAAGTGCGTCATGGGTGGCGATTTCCAGAACGATTGCGGCGCGAGCATTGCGGACGGTATCTGCATTCTCTCGCTGCCGATGGAAGGTAACGGCGACGCTGGTTTCTGCGCACCTGCCTGCAAAGATCACGGCAAATGCGTCCCCGGTGGCATGTTCTGTTTGGACCTCGGTGCTCCAGGCAATGGCTTCTGCGTGCCTGGTCTTGTCAAGTGCCCCGGCGGTCAAGCTGATTGCGACAAGGCGATCATGGCGATGGACCTTCCCGCTGGTTACAAGTGCGAAGCGACCAAGGACGGCACGAGCTACTGCCTCGAGCCGAAGTTCCCCTTGGGAGACTTGGCCCCGCCGCCGATGGACGGCGGCACGGACGGCGGTGGTGGTATGGGCGGCGGCGGTGGCATGGGCGGCGGCATGATGATGGACGCCGGTGCCGACAGCGGCGACGGCGGCTGATCCGGTTCGCTTCCACAAACCCACGTTTCGAGAAGCCGTGGTTGGCGCCTGCTGACCACGGCTTTTTCATTCGTCGCGCCGGGCTCCCGCGCCATGGTAGCGTCGATTCATGTTGGCGTTTCGCTTCGCAAAGCTCGCGTTTGGCGCATCCTTTCTTGGGTTTGTCCTGTGCTCGTCGTTTGTCGGAGGTTGCTCCCTCTTCGGTGGTGACGACGGTTCAGGAGGTTCGTCTTCGTCCTCGTCGAGTGGCGGAGGTGGCGATGTGGGCGGTTCGGCTGGGTCTGGAGGGACAAACTCGACCAGTGGTTCGAGCGGCATGCCGGTCACGTGCACGGATCACACGACGCTCAATGAAGCCAATTGCAGCCTACTCAAGCAGGACTGCACGGCGCCTGGAACCATGTGCGTGCCGGATGGCTCGGGAACGAAGTGTGTGTTCGAAACCGGCATCAAAGGCGTCGGAGCGAGTTGTTCCGGGATAGACAGCACCGAATGTGCAGCCGGGTTGACGTGCGTCTTTTTGACGTGCGCACCGTTTTGCTGTCCAAACCAACCTCAGCCGTTTTGCGGTAGCGCCAAGTGCAACGTGAACGTCAACTTTGGCGGAGGCACAGCATGGGCTTGCAACTTGGCCAAGTCCTGCACGCTTTTCGGCAATGATTGTCCAGAAAATCAGCAATGCCGCTTGGGCGATCCCGATCAAGAGCTTTCGTTATGCGCACCAAGTTCCGACATGCCTGCCGCCGAAGGTGGCATGTGCGGTTTCCTCAATGATTGCGGCGCAAACCAAGTCTGCACCGGAGAGGTTTGTCGTTACAGTTGCCTCCTGGCCGATTGGCAATCCAAGGCGCCAGGCGAAGGCGGGTGCCCGCCCATGCAGACATGCGTGCCGGGCTCGATGAATTCGGTTCAGTACGGCAACTGCGTGCCCTGACGCTCTTCGCCCTGCACTTGCGATTCATTTCGCGCTAGCTTCCCGCCCATGCTCGACTCGCACGTCGCCGGTGACGCCACCGACCTGGGCCTCGTTCGCGTTCTTCGCGATGATGATTCCGCTGATCCCAACACGGATCCCGGCATTCCCGCCGACGTTCTTTTGCGCGCTTACCGCGAGATGAAGCGAGTTCGTCTCATTGATACGCGCATGATGCTTTTGCAGCGTCAGGGGCGCATTCATTTTGCCGGCGAGTGTCGTGGTCAAGAGGCGACACCTATCGCAACGGGGCTTCTGCTCGAGCCTTCCGACTGGGTTTTTCCTGCCCTACGCGAGAGCGCGATCATGCTCGTGCGGGGTTTTCCGCTCCAAACGTATCTCGCTCAATACTTCGGCAATTCAGCAGATGTTCTCAAGGGACGCCAGATGCCGTCGCACATGAGCGGCAAAGCTGTGAATCAAGTTGCTTGGTCGAGCTGCATGGCAACGCAGATGCCGCATGCTGTGGGAGCGGCGTGGGCGGCCAAGATGCGTCGCGACCGTACGGTTACGATTGGGTTTGTCGGAGATGGTGGTACGAGCGAACCGGATTTCCACAACGCGCTCAATTTTGCAGGTGTGTTCAAGGTTCCTTGTGTGCTTGTTTGTCAAAACAATCACTGGGCCATCAGTGTTCCGGCGCAACGACAAACGGCGGCGGAAACGTTTGCCGTCAAAGGCCGAGCGTATGGAATCCCAAGCGTTCGCGTCGATGGCAACGACGTGCTCGCCGTGTATCGCGTGATGCGAGATGCGATCGCGCGCGCACGCAGCGGCCAAGGCCCGACGTTCATCGAATCGCTCACGTACCGCATGGGTGCGCATTCTTCGAGCGATGATCCGTCGCGTTACCGTTCCCAAGCGGAAGTCGACATGTGGGCGCAACGCGATCCGATCATGCGCTTGCGTCGGCACCTCGTCCTTCGAGGCTTGCTCGATGATGCTCAAGATGCGGCCCTCGAGGAGGGGCTCATGGGGGACATCAGCGCGGCGGTGCAAGAGATCGAGCAGTGTGGTCCACCGGCACGCGAGAGCCTTTTCGACGATGTGTACGCGAACCTGCCTTGGCATCTCGCGGAACAAAAAGCCGAGATGCTCACGTATCCGCCGCAAGCGGGGGCGCATGGTGGCGGGCATTGATGGTTTGACCACCAACGAAGGTTTGTCGTAGCAATCGAGGCTTGGACAAACTCCACGGAAGTCGTCACCATGGTGCGCGACCGTTTTCGGGAGGGCATGTTTGCGGTGTCGCTGAAATGGACGGCACATCTGTGCCTGACGACCGAGTCGGGAATTTTGCTCGACTTTTGGGTCTCGTGACGTTTTTTCCCGCCTACGCGCCCACTTCATGGTAATCCGCGCGCGTCGGAGGGCCACAGGTCCAGGCTCGGGCCGCTTTTCCCCTCCTGCATCGAGGATCGATGAAGACCTACGACGCAATCGTCATTGGCGGCGGCCCCGGCGGCTATGTCTGTGCGATCCGGCTCGGACAGCTCGGTGTAAAAACCGTCTGTGTCGAGAAGGAAGAAGTTGGCGGCGTGTGCCTCAATTGGGGCTGTATTCCTTCCAAAGCCCTGATCAACGCGGCGCACACCTACGAAAAAGCGCACACCAGCTTTGCCACGATGGGCATCAAAGTCGGCAAGATCGAACACGACCCGAACGCGATGCAGGATTGGAAAGAAGGCATCGTCAAGAAACTCACGGGCGGTGTGCGTGGGTTGCTCAAGTCAAACGGTGCGGATCTCATCATGGGCACCGCGACGCTTGTCGGGAAAAACCGCGTCGATGTCACCAAAGCCGACGGCACGGTCGAACAGATCGAAGTGAAGAACATCGTTCTCGCGACGGGTTCGAGCACGATCGAGATTCCGACGTTCAAGTTCGACGGCAAGCAGATCATCGGCGCGAAGGAAGCCGTCAGTTTGCGTGAGGTGCCGAAGCGCATGGTCGTCATTGGCGGCGGCGTCATCGGCCTCGAACTCGGCATGGTGTACCAGGCGTTTGGCACGGAACTCGTCGTCGTCGAATTCCTTCCGAACTTGCTGAACGGCGTGGATCAAGACTGCGTGAAGGTCGTCGAGCGCAAGATCACGAAGCGTGGCGGCAAGATTTACAAGAATGCCAAGGCGATGAGTTACGAGAAGCTCGCCGATGGCTCGTTGGCGGTGAAGATCGACGTCGAGGGCAAACCGGAAACGATCAACACCGACGTGGTGCTCGTGGCTGTCGGGATGCGTCCGAATTCGCGCAATTTGGGACTCGAGAACGTGGGCGTGACCGTCGACAAACGCGGGTTCGTCCCGGCAGACCAATTTGGGCGGACGAACATTCCCAATATTTATTCGATTGGGGATTTGTCGGGACCTCCAATGTTGGCGCACAAGGCTTCAAAAGAAGGCGAAATCATTGCCGAAGTCATTGCGGGGCATCATGCCGCGAAGGACTGGGCGTGTATTCCGGGCGCGATTTTCACCGATCCCGAGATCGCCACGGCTGGTTTGACCGAGGACGAAGCCAAGGCGAAGGGCATTGAAGTGAAGGTGGGCAAGTTCCCCTTCGCGGCATTGGGCAAAGCAATGGCGATGCTCGAAACGGACGGGTTTGTCAAGGTCGTCACGGACAAGAACACGAAGCAGGTGCTGGGTGTTCACATCGTGGGACCCGAAGCGAGCACGATGATCAGCGAAGGCGCGTTGGCGCTGGAAATGGCGGCGTTTGCTGAGGATCTCGCGCTCACGATTCATCCGCATCCGACGCTCGGTGAAGCGTTCATGGAAGCGGGCGCGCATGCGCTTGGCGCGGCGATTCACATCGTGAATCGTTGACTTCGACATTTGGGGCTGCGGATCGGCTTCGCCGTTCTATGCCCCAAACCCCAGTTGTCCGGCTGCTGTTTTGCCCACCCACGAACATCGTTGGTGGGCAAAGTGTTTTGTCAGCGTGATGATTGCTCGATGGCAGCGCTTTCGCTCAAAGCTTTTCCGGCCACCGCTGTGCATGGTGCACGATCCGCAAAACAAGGATGCGTCGTTCTTCCGTATTGACGCGGTAAGCAACGATGTAGGGCGTGTGTTCGACGATGAGTTCTCGTGTGCCAGTGCGTTTTCCCGGGCGGCCGAGCCACGGGTGGTCTTGCAGCAGATCGATCTTCGCGAAAATTCGTTTGGAAACTTGAACAGCGGCCGAGGGGCTGTCCGTACCGATGTACACGACGATCTGGTCCAATTCGATGTTGGCAATTCGCGAGAAGGTGACCCGAAACTTCATTTCCTGGCCATCAACTCGGCAAGTCGCGCTTCGACATCTCGTTTGACGTCTTCGTACGAGACCACCCGCCCAGCTTCGACGTCATCGATGCCTTCTTGAATCGCAGCGTCATAGGCATCGCTTTCATCGAGAAAGTCCCGCAAGACCGCGCCGGCAAGCGCTGAAGCGTTGTGTCCGGTTTCGCGCGCAACGCGCTCGAGCCGAGCTTGGATGTTGGCGTCGATCTGCAAAGGCAACGTTTCGGTGCTCATGCAGTCAACTTTATCACAAGCATTGGGCAGAACAAGGGCGATTTGCGAGGTTGTCGTTGTAGACAGACGAACTCAGCCGCCTTTTCCCCGCCTCTCGAAACAATCCTGTTCAATTCGTTTTTCTTGCCGCACCAATTCGGTGGCCTTGATGAATTTCGTCGTCACCGGATCGTGATAGCCGCTGGCTCCGGCCAAGTCCGGCACCCATTCCTGGTATTGCCGCACGATTCGCTCCATCAGCACTTCCCGCACCCATTTGCCGACCATTGAAGCAAGCGACACCAATAAATCCGATGCGTCACCGTCTTGTACGAAAGCAATATCCCCAAGGCCGGGAAATCGATAAACACTTTTCGGACGCGATTCTTCCAATATCGAATGCATGAGGCCCCCGAGCGGCCCAAATGCACTGCTGTATTTGCCAAATCCGCCCACTTTCCCGCAAATCGCTTCGACTTCTTCGCCCGCCATTTTTTGCAACGTGATGACCAGGTCTTCCATTGCGTGCAAATCCATCGTGAAGCGACTTTTGCCGGCATCGAGACCGTCATTCAATCGTTTCGCACAGACAATCGACGACCGCACCGCCACAATCGTCACGCCCTTCTTCGCAAGTTTGTCGAGGTCGTCTCCGATCGTAGCAACCAACTCGTCCGTGGCGACAAACTTCTCTTCGTTTGTGTTCCAACATTGTTGAGCGATGTGTTCAGGACAAAGCGCTCGCAGCTTCGCGCGATCCTCGAACGCAATCGCATGCACGAGATCGTCGATGGTTCCATAAGACGAACCTGATCGACCTGCACCTCGTTCGGCCAGCGCTCGGGCCCATGCTTCCGCAAGCGCAATGTCGCCATACGCGACCATCTCTTTCGAGTCACCGAGGCGTTTGGCCAGACCACCTCGAGGCTTGCGTTCGATGACCCCCGCTCCCTCTTCCGTCACCCGCGCCATCACTGCGGTCACGATCATCGGGCCGAGTCGCGGTCCAAGACCGTTTTCGTCTACACCAATCCGAAAATTCCGTCGCGCACCCATCGCGCGCACCTTCGCACGAGCTGCGTGACACGTCATCGACTTCTCGCGAGCGGATTTCTCAACTTGGCGTATCCTCTACTTCCTTATGGCGAGCCCGCGTCGATCGATCCGTGCCGTCACTCAAACCAGCGCGTTGCTTGCGCTCGTTTGCTGTTTGTCCGCGTGCTCCAAGCCCTACCTCACACGCGACGGACAACTCGTTTTCACGCCTTCGGGTGGACGTCGGGGAGCCGCAGTTTTGACGGCCAACGGCGTCGAATTCATCGACTCGACCGAACTACCCAAGCCCACCGTGCGTCGCAGTCCATACGATCCTTGGGTGCCCCCGACCGGGTTTCTCCTGCCAAAGGATGGAGTTTGGCGCGAAACATCTCGGCCCGTGTCGATCTCGAGCAATGGACTTCGCGTCGTTCTTCGCTCGAGTGACACGCTTTTTCCAAGCTGGGGCGGCGAAGTTCTCGTTCGCGTCGACGTTCTCGCGCCGCGTGAAGCATTTCCCGCCGCGCGCCTTTCCGTACGTGACCCTCGGAAAATCGCGCTTGTCATCGATGGTTATGCGCCGGATACCGTGCGCCACGCTCGCACACTGCTCGACAATCTCGGAGCGGATGATCGTCTCGTCATCATCGACGCTCAAGATGCGCGCATCGTCGTTCCGCCGCTTCCAGGATCCGATCACACGTTGCTCGACGGCGCGATCTCGCGCGTTGTTGCTCGTCCTTTGAGCACAAAAGAAAGGAGCGAACGCGACCTTTCTGCTGCGATGGTGTTGGCGCGTAAGTTTGTCACAGCGTACCAAGGCACGAGCGTTCCAACATCCGCGGTGGGTCAAGTCATCGTCTTGACCGATGGTATCGGTGTGGCGCGCGATCAGCTTCGCTTGGCATCCGAGATCGCGTGGCTTCGACAGCACAACGTACGCGTGTCGGCATTGGGTGTGACCAGCGTGTTGCGGCCCGAGCATCTGAGTTCGTTTGGGGACGAAGGGTTTGTCTTCGCAACGGTAGACAAACGCGACGAATTGCTCAACGGTCTTTTGCCTCCGCCGGGTGATGTGGTTCTCGAAGATGTCGAGTTGACGTTCAGTTCGGTGCCGGCTCCTGTACGGGTTCTCGAAGCGTCGGGGGGACTTGCGGCGTTGTCGTTGGATCACGATCGTTTGTCCCTTGGTGATTTGTACGCAGGTGAAGCGCGAACCGAAGTTGTGCGCATTGCGATGCCAGTATGGGTTCCCGGTGAATCGAGCGAACTCACGGTGACGGCGCGTTATCGCGATTCGGCGACGGGCGCGTGGCATTCGGCCGACAGTACATTTGGCGGGCGATACGACGATGACATCGAGCATATTGCGGCTGCACGGCATGGCGATGTCATTGCGTATGCGTCGGCTCTTTCCATGGTTCGTCGTTTAGGACGCATGTTTCAGGGTAGTCAAAGTGATCGTCTTGGCGGCCTTCGCCCCATTGTTACTTTGCAGGCCGATTCACTCGCGCGATTATCACGAGAAACGGGAGACGCGGCGTTGGGCGTCCAAGCGGATGTCCTGCGCGCATTGCTTGGGGTTGTCGATGATTGACCCCGATGCGGATTTCATGCCACAGTGTTCGCCTTGCAATTTCTTTGTCGGTACGCTGTAGCGGACGCGCATGAGGCCGGGAACGATCATCGCTGATCGCTACGAAATAGTGCAGCTCGCAGGTCTTGGCGGCATGGCCGAAGTGTATTGCGGCTATGACCGGCGGGATGCGCGAAGTGTGGCGCTCAAGATTTTGCTCGACGGTCAATCGGATGACGATGTGCGTTTCGAGCGGGAGATTGCGGCACTCGAATCGCTCGAACATCCCGGCATTGTTCGCATCCTGGATCACGGCATCTTGTCGTTTGGGGCGCGATATTTTGCGATGGAATGGCTCGAGGGCGAAGATCTCGAGCACACGTTGATGCGGGGGCCATTGTCAATTGGACAGACGTTGGTGCTTGGACGGCACATTGCGGAGGCACTCGCGGCTGCCCATGCGCGGGGTGTGGTGCATCGAGACCTCAAACCAGCGAACATATTTCTTGTAGGGGGTTTGCCGGAAAAGCCCAAAATCGTCGACTTTGGAATTGCGAAATTGACGTTGAGAAGTCGGATTACGTCCGCCGGGGCGCTGATGGGCACGCCGGGATACATCGCACCCGAGCAAATTCGCAGCGAAATGGATGTCGATGCACGTGCCGACGTTTTTGCGCTCGGTTGCCTTCTTTATCAATGCCTTACGGGAAAATCGGCTTTTCCTGGTGATGGAATCCAAGCTGTTTTGGCCAAAATCCTTTTTGCCGAACCATTGCCATTGCGTGAATATCTTCCGCTCGTGCCCTTGCCGTTGCACCATTTCGTCATGCGTCTTCTGGCCAAAGACCCAAACGCTCGGCCCAACGATGGGGCGGCTGTTGTTGCGCTTTTTGATGAACTCGAGGCGTTGGAAATGGATTCTTCCGCGGCCACGACGCAAACCATTACGTCGTTGACGACGACCGAGCGTCGGCCGGTGGGTATTTTGCTCATTGGAGCGGCGCCACATGCATCCGCGGAGGACCCGGCCATGGTCGCCGAGATGGACCGGGCCATTCAATCGCGTGCGGGTATTGCCGGAATTCCGTGTGAACGACTGCCCGATGGCTCGTTGGCATTATGGATTTCCGGCGCGTCGGTTGCGACGGACCTTGCCGCTCGAGCTGCCCGTATGGCGCTCATGTTTCGCGGGCATGCGCCAACGCGTCCATTTGCATTGACGGTCGGATGGGGGTCATTGTCCGAGAAAAACCATTCGGATGATGCTGTGGATCGGGCTGTCCGCACATTGGCTGCGTCGCTCGTCGAGCCCGAGGTGAGGGCAGGTCGTATTGTTCTCGACGAACTTACGGCAGGGCTGCTCGCCGGCCGATTCGACGTTCGCGAAACATCTCGAAACACATACGTTTTGCATGGCGAACGATCGACACTTGCTGGTGCTCGTACACTTTTGGGAAAACCCACAGCCTGTGTTGGTCGTGAGCGTGAATTGCGATTGCTCGATGAGCTTCTCGCCCAATGCATCGACGAAGGAATTTCGCAAGCAGCTCTCGTGACGTCCTTGCCAGGACTCGGCAAATCGCGACTGGCCCACGAATTCGTACATCAGTCGCGTGAACGCTATGCGGATCTCTCGTTATGGATTGTCGCGGCGGATGTTTTACGGGCCGGCTCAGCGCTCGATTTGGCGTCCCGCATTCTTTCGGTTCCCATGGCAATTGCGGCGATGGATTCGACAGACGTGCGCCGACAGAAATTGGAAGCCCGGGTTGCGGCTCATGTCGATGCTGGCGAAACGCGGCGAATGAGTCGGTTTTTGGGCGAAATCGTAAACGCGCCTTTTCCAGACGACGACGATCTCCAGCTCAAATCCGCTCGAGCTTCCGTGCAGCTCATGCTCGATCAGCTCCGAACGGCATTCGTGGACTTTCTCTCGGCCGAATGTGGTGCGGCTCCGGTACTGCTCGTCATCGAGGATCTTCAATGGGGAGATTTGCCATCGATTCGGTTGCTCGATGCGGCATTACGGGAAATCAAGGACCACCCATTTTTTATCTTGGCTCTTGCGCGGCCCGAGATTCACGAACGTTTTCCAAAACTTTGGTCCGGTCGCCGTTTCCATTCCGTGGTGCTCTCGGAACTCTCGACAAAATCCAGCGAGCGGCTCGTGCGCCAAACGCTCGGGGCACAAGCACAAGAAGCGCTGGTCGAACGGATCGTGGCGCGAGCGCAGGGAAATCCGTTTTACATGGAAGAACTCGTGCGCGCTGCGGCGGAAGGTCGAGACGATGAATTCCCCGAGACGGTCGTGGCCATGGTGCAGTCGCGTCTGCATTCATTGGAGGACATCGAGCGTCGTATTTTGCGGGCTGCGAGCATTTTCGGTGACGTCTTTTGGGCCGAAGCCGTGCATGCACTGCTCGGAAATGGCGAAAGTTCGACGACGATTCGTGAAAAACTCCAGAAGCTTGTTGAACGGGAAATTCTCTCGTTACGCCCCGAAAGTCGCTTTTCCGGCGAGGATGAATACGCATTTCGTCATGCACTCCTGCGTGAAGGTGCATTTGCAATGCTCACGCCGGAAGATCGTGCGCTCGGGCATGCGCTGGCGGGAGATTGGCTCGAACGCCATGGTGAAACCGATCCCCTTGTTCTTGCCGGGCACTTCGCGTTGGGCGGGAAAAACGAACGCGCAGCGAGCCATTATCTCCGCGCCGCAGAGCGAGCTCATCGTGCCGGCGATGATGATGTCGCAATTCGTCGTGCGGAACGAGGTTTGTCGCTCGAACCGGACTCGGCGACTTACATCGGATTGCTCGGCATTCTCACAGAAACGCGTATGTGGCGCAATCAGCTCGATGAAGCGTCGATATCGGGTGCGAAACTCACGCGCGTGGCTCCGCCGGGAAGTTCTCCGTGGGTACGGGGAGCGCTTGCACAATTCACGTATGCCATGCGTCACGGGCACGTCGAAGAAGCCCTTGGATTGGTGGATGTGATTCGATCGATTGATCCGGCGCCCGAAGTTTTGTCGACTCTCGCGTTGGCTTTGGCCATGGCTTCGGTCATTCTATTGACCGAGGGGCGGGTCGATTTGGTTGAGCCCATGCACAAGCGATTGGAAGCGATTGTGAGTCCAATGGCCGATCGGGATCCCATGGCGCGGGCGTATTGGCATTTGGCGTATCCGCGTTGGGAAGCATGGATTCTCGAGAATCCCTGGCAAAGTCTGCTGCGGGCGCGTGCGGCACATGATGCATTTGCCGAAGCCGGATCGCGTCGCGGTCAACTATTGGCGCGTGTCTTCATTGGTATGAATGAATGGTTGCTCGGTCAAAGTGCTCGAGCGGCTGAAACATTGTGTGCCGATGTGCGTCTCGAGGAAGATTTCGCCATTGTTGCTTCTTTGCGTTCGCTCTTCCGCGTCCTTGCTTTGCTAGATTCTGGCGATTCACGATCCGCTCGTACGGAGGCGGAGCAATTAATTGCCATGGCGCAAAGCAAAGGCACGAATACCGACGTTGGTCGAGGGCGCTGGGCGCTTGCGGAAGTGTATCGACGGGCTGGCGTTTATGGTTTGGCCGAACGAGAAGCTCGATGCGCCGTGGACTTGCGGGGCATTGCGCCGCTGGATGAAGCGGCGGCATTGGCGATTCTCGCGGCGACACGATTGTCGGACAAACGGCCGACGGAAGCGATGCTGGCCATTCGAGATTCGGCGGCTCGTTATGAGGCGTTACGCGCGTTTGGTTATCGCGGGGCTTTTATGCGGCTCGTGCGCGTCGAAGTTTTCGATGCCACAGGACATCATGGAGCAGCGCGCGAATTTTTGGCGGACGCCCGGGATCGAATTCTGCGGATTGCGGCAGAAATACCGGACGAGTCATGGCGGAAGAGTTATTTGGAGCAGGTGCCCGAGAACGCTCGAACCATCCATTTGGCTGAAGAATGGTTTGGCAAAACAGACGTGTAGTTCATTGACAAACGTCGCCGGGGCCATCGGCGATCGTCGTGCAACGTTTCCCTTCCGGGCAACCGTCGTTGGCGCTTCCGCGCTTGCACGGAATTACGCAATCGTGAAACTGCGGTCCTCGTGGACCAGCGATGCCGTAATACGACACGCACGATTGCCCAGCCGCACAGGTTTTGCCACCACAATCGGCCGCGGGCGGGTTCCCTTCGGTAGCGTTTGGCGCCGTTGCTGTGGATGTTGCATTGGCTGTAGCCGTCGCCGTGCCTGTGGCCGTTGAGCCATCGGTCGGTCCATCGGCAGGCTTTCCGCCGCCCGAACATGCTGCCACGAGCAGCAACAGACAAAATGAGAATTTCGTGTTCATGTTGCGAGCATACCAGAAAAAAGTCCGCAGTGGTTCTTTTCTTCGACCGTGACAAATGTGCTCTGTCCACGCCGACCTCGTTCAGTCTGAGGCCACTGCGTGGCGCCTCGACCAGAACGTGATTCCGGGACAACTTGTTTGTCGAAACGACTTGCATCGTGGTTCCGTTTGGCGCAGTGTGCCCCCGCCATGACGAACCCTGATGTGCTCATGCGAAACAGTCGAGTGCCTCACGTCCGCGTATTTGCGGCGAATGATGGCCCCGTTCGTCCCGATGCGTCGTTTGTCTTGTATTGGATGACGTCGGCGCGTCGAACCTCGTACAACTTTGGTTTACAACGTGCAGCGGAATGGTCACGCGCGCTCGGGCTGCCGCTTGTGGTGCTCGAGGCATTACGCGTT
Organism: Polyangium sp. (in: bacteria); assembly: GCA_044221885.1. GTDB lineage: Bacteria > Myxococcota_A > Polyangia > Polyangiales > Polyangiaceae > Polyangium. The sequence goes on along the minus strand of JBGAOI010000136.1, from coordinate 548 downwards.
GGGTACAAGCATGCGAGCGATCGGTTCCATGCGTTCGTGTTGCAGGGAATGGCATCGAACCAACAAAGTTTGTCTGGGCGAGGTGTGGTTTACCATCCGTATGTCGAAAAGACTGCGGGCGAAGGCAAAGGACTTGTTGCGTCGCTTGCGAATCACGCTGCTGTCGTGATTACGGATGATTATCCGGCGTTTTTCTTGCCGCACATGACCGCCTCGGCTGCGCGTCAGATTTCCGTGCGTTTCGAGCAAATCGATTCGAATGGTCTCATTCCCATGCGGGCGACGGATCAGGTGTTTACGACAGCCTTTTCGTTTCGAGCTTGGCTACAAAAGAATATCCAGAAACATCTGCCACATCGTCCCATGGCCGATCCGCTGGACGGTGGTGTATTACCAGCCAAACCGAATCTCTTGGCGAAAGCAATTCTGTCGAAATGGCCCGCGGCGACGCCAGATATCTTGGCCGCAGCGCCTTCGTTGTTGGCGCAGTTGCCCATCAATCACGGCGTGTCGGTGGTTTCAGGCACGAGGGGCGGGGAAGCGGAGGG
>JBGAOI010000135.1:0-13915 GCA_044221885.1 Polyangium sp. (in: bacteria) | reverse complement strand
CGTCGTTGAGCGTCCGAGCGTCACATCCGCCTGGGGTGCACTCGGACCCAAAGGCACGTTCGTGATGCCCAATGGCCATCGACGCGATCCACACCCGCCGGCCATGACCATGCGCAGTCCCAGCACACCCGACATTGGCGCGGAACGAATCAACTCGACCGACTCCAATGCCAGCGACGACATGAGCCCCTCGTTGGAAGCGTGTTTACACGACTCGCCAAGGCGTCGCTTCAAACCCAAATCGAGTGTCAAGACGCTGCCATACTCGACGCATCAAAGCAATCCATCTATCATGCCATTCCAAAACGCCCCTGTGAGCGTCGCTCGGCGAAGGGTCCTTTTTATCGTCGCTGTATGCGTACTTCTCGCCACGTCTTTGATCGTTACGGGCGTCATGCTCATTGGTTCGAACAACCCGGATCCCAACCAAACGAAATTTGCCGAATGATAAAGAGAGCCACTGCAAATGGAGGGATGAGCTTGGACCTCACCCCCCCATGAGCTTGCACCACACCCTGGAGGTTCGGCGACGAGGTTCATCACCGAAGACAAACGCGGGTTTATGGCGTCCATAAAACTGAAAAGCGGGTTTCGGCCATTGGCACTCATTATGCACTAAGGCATTACCATCGCGTCCCGCTGAGTGACGCCAATCAAGGAGTTTGCCATGACGACGAAGCGTTTGTCTTTCCTGTTTGCGTCCGTTGCGACCATGTCTCTTGCCGGAATGACCTCGATCGGCTGTGGCATGTATTCAACGAGTGGCCCTTCTGGAACCGGATCGAATGACAAGGGCACAGAGCCGAGTTTGGAAGGAACGACCTCCATTGCGACAGGTAATGGCGAATTGGTTCTGAACTACGATGTCGTGGGAGGAATTGTCCGCGGTGTCGACCTGAGTGACATCGACGTTTCGGAAGCCACGCAACTCAACATTGGCGCGGTCGCGGTCATTGACGGCCAATGTGTGGCGAGCCAAGCGGTACTGGATGTTTTGAATTCCGACGCATTGGCGACGGTACGCGCGCAAAATCCGGCATTGGCCATTGTGCTTTCGGTGGGTGGCGAATCTACCTATGCCGAACTGACAAACCAAGTCGCGACGCCGGAAAAACGTGAAGTTTTTCTTGCTTCGTGTGTCGGGTTGATGAACGACCACGGTTTGTCGGGTATCGATTTGAATTTCGATCACTTGCCGTCGGGAAGTTCGTGTTCGTGCGAGCAAGGCAACGGGCAAAGCTTGATCGATCTGGTGCAAGCATTACGAGACAAACTCGATGCTCAACAAAAGGCCGACAACGGCGAAAAATACGTATTGTCGTTGCAACTCAGTTCCGAGCCGTCTGTCTTGGCAACCCTCGACTTGAGTGTTTTGCATCCTTCGTTGACCCATTTGGACGTGAAAGCGTACGATTTGAACGGCTCGTGGGAAAAAATCACGAATCTCGGCGCGCCCTTGCATAGCTGCGACAATGATCCGTCCTCCGACCGTGATACACGTACCGTGAGCGCTGTGCTCCACGAGATGCTCGATGGTGGTGTGCCTGCGAATAAGTTGATCTTGGGTTTGGCATTCGAGGGTCAGGCTTGGATGGGTGTCCCGCCCCTTGGCAATGGTTTGTATCAAATTTCGCTAGGAAAAGCGCAAGGAACACGGATCGATGGTTTGATCGATTATGCGCAAATCGTGGCGAATGTGGAACTGAAGCCCTCGTGGAGCGACCAAGGCCAAATGTCGTGGGCGTATGGCGCGACGGGCATCATGGTGTCTTTCGAAGACGACCGCTCGATTGCGGCAAAAATCGATTATGCGGCAAAACTTGGTCTCGGTGGCGTCATGATTCGCGAAGTTGGTTGTGACGGCAAGTCCCAACCACTGCTCCACGCCGTGGTCGATAAATTGCGCCCATGATGTGACGAAAGGCCCCTATTGAACTCGGACAGCTCCCACGATTTCGACGATAACACGACGATCGCGCCCGTACCTCGCAGCGAAATCGAGCCCGTGTCTTCAGGGTTTTCGCTGGCTGTGGAAACGGGCGTCGACCGCGGCTTGCGCCACATCATCGCGCCGGACCAAGTGACGCGCATTCTCGTGGGAAAAAGTCCAGCGTGCCATTTCCGACTCACCGATACCACTGTTTCACGCCGCCACGTCGCGTTCGAGATGTCCGGAGCGCGATTACGCATGACCGACCAAGGTTCGACGAATGGGACCTATTTGCAGGGCGTGGCCGTCATGGACGCATTCCTCGTGGGTGGCGAATTGCTCACGCTCGGAGAAACGAAAATCCGTGTCGAGCGGACCAAAACGGTTGGTCCTGTCGAAACATCGCGGGCGGATCGGTTTGGGCGTATTTTGGGTCAAAGTCCCGAAATGCGGGCGCTGTATCCCTTGTGCGAGCGACTTGCGGCATCGACGGTTCCCGTGCTCGTCGAAGGAGAAACCGGCACGGGCAAAGAAGTGCTGGCCGAATCGCTGCATGAAATGGGGCCACGACGAACCGGACCGTTTGTCGTGTTCGATTGTACGTCGGTCCCGCCAAACTTGCTGGAATCCGCCCTTTTTGGTCATGAAAAAGGTTCGTTTACGGGCGCCACGGCGACACGCCACGGGGTATTCGAAGAAGCCAATGGCGGTACGCTGCTCATTGATGAGATTGGCGACTTGGATTTGCATTTACAATCCAAACTCTTGCGGGCATTGGAACGTTCCGAGGTGCAGCGTATCGGGGCCAATCGATGGATACGCGTCGACGTGCGAATTCTGTCGGCAACGCGCAGGGATCTCGATCGCGAAATTCAAGAAGGACGATTCCGTGACGATCTCTTTTATCGGTTTGCCGTAGCCCGAATCGAATTGCCACCCTTGCGGCGACGTACAGGCGACGCCGTGGTGTTGGCCAAACACTTTTATCGCCAATTGGCTGGAAAAGACGCCGTTTTTCCGGAAGACTTCGCCGAACGAATTGCTCGGCATGATTGGCCGGGGAATGTACGCGAATTGTACCACGCGGTCGCGCGCCGCATTGCGCTGGGTGACGATGCGCCCATTCGTGCGTCACGCGTGTCGACGGAACGAACGGTTTCTGCCCACGCAGCCGCAGACGACACAGAAGGCGACATCGTTGCAAAAATATTGGCGCTCGACTTACCCATTACGCAAGCGCGGAAATGTGTCGTTGACGAATTCGAGCGGCGGTATGTCACGCGCGTGCTCGCCCGTCACGGAGGCAACGTGGGTGCGGCCGCGGCCGCATCGGGCATTGCGCGACGCCATTTTCAGCACCTCAAGAATCGACCACCACGCGGCTGATGCTTGGTTTTTCTTGAAAAATCATTTCGGGCCCTTTTCCCCAAGAAACGAAATTTTGGGCCCGTCGACGAGCCATTGACCTCGTTTCGTCACGACCACGATCGGAACATCGGCCAGCATGCTGGCGAATACATGCGTTTCGAGAGGATAATCCGTGACCAAATGCGTTACGACCAATGCCGCGGATTTTTCTCCTTTCGGCGTTACCGTAGGAATTTCGATAATCGATTTTGACAGCGGTTTCATGTAACTGACGCTTGTTGCGCCTTGTGGAACCAACGCGAGAAAATGTTGGCCGAGCACAGCAACATTTGGCTGGGTCGTCCCCGCGAGCAAATACACCAAAACCCCATTTTCGCCACGCGCCGATCCTGGAATCAACACAGGATTGACCGGCTGTGTCGACTTTGGCCACGCTTCGATGGCCACTTGTCGCGCATGGACCAATTCCACGAACTTCGCAGATGCGGGCTTTGGGGGATCGAATGTATCGAATGTTGGTTTTGCATCCTGGGTAAAACGCATTTCGAATGCAATCCGTGGCGGTTCGTCTTCCGTAAAAAAACTGACGACAAAGGCCTTCTGGAAATTGCCACCTTCATCGAAGTCCGGAAGCGTGATGTAGCCTCGAAGCTTCTTGCTGCCTGGGTCCTTTACATTGGCGAAAAGAAGGTCCGTCCCGACGGCGCTGACGGTATCGAGCGAAAAGATAGCTCGTCCGATGCTGCTGGATCGTTCGACGTCTTCGCGCAAATCCGTTGGTATTTCAGCAGGTTGCACGACATTCCGTGCCGCTTCCCGAGGCGCCTCGGCAACCGTCTTGGGCGGTGAACTCGCACAAGCCGGAGCGCCGAGCGCGACGACCATGGCGATTAGACTTTGGGCAACGACGAGCCAGCGTCGAGATTGCACAGAATCGGTGTTTTTTCGCGTTGGCAAATCAGCGGTGATCAAGGAGCTCATCGTGGGATATGAGTCGTACCACGGCTGCCTCGCGACGAGAAGTTATTTGATGCTCATGGAACAAAGGGCCCAATGACCTCATAACCCGCTCACCTTTTCGGACTGCTCCTTGGGACCCCTCCAAATCAACACAAAAATGGCGCTCGCGCCGAGTCCGGACAGCGTGAATAAGCTCGGTGAAAGTTCCGGTGAAACCGCCATCCATATCCGAATGCCCACAAACCACACGGCGACCGCGATAACCCGAATGTCCGTGAGCACCGCAAACATGGCCATCATGCCGGCAGCCATGAAACTGTCTGTTCCGAGAATCGTTTCGGTCGATTGACCAAGCTGCCACCCGGCGATTCGATTGAGTAGGATAAATATGCTGAACAAGCATATAAAAGCCGCAATCCGCCGATTGAAAAGAGTCGTTAATAATCGGCGCCGAAATATTCCGAAGACACCTATGCAACAGGCCGACATGACCAACGCAAACAAAATGAGGTCGACATTCGTGACTTTGTCGATGGCTTTGCCCCGCGTCACCACAAGAATGACTCCAAACGTCGTCGAGACGACCATCGCTGTTCCAAAAATTCGCGAACGGGCCTCGATCGACGGATCGAGTTCCCGCACGATTGCACGTAATTTTTCCGTTTCCGCGCGCCTCCGCCCCGCTTCATTTCGCGCTTCGGACAAACGTTTTTCGAGCGCTTCGGGAGCGTTGCGCATCTCGTGGAGCAATGCCGCAGCGCTTTCGATATGACCCTGTCGCAATTCCAAATCGAACATCGCGCCCAATGTCCGTTGACGGCCCAATTGGGCAGTTTCGAGCGTTTTTTCGATACGCAATGCGTGGTCAAACCCAAAACGTGCCTCGTTTGCGTGGCGATAAAGCGGCGCCAAGTCATCGGGCGTCGGCCCAGCCAACGCCGCTTCGAGCGCTGCAAGACGTTCGAGCGCCGATTGACTCAAAACCGCCGCACTGCGCTTTCGCAGATATTCGGCCAATTCGTTGCGAAAAACCTCCGCTGAAGCCGGACGAACCGTGTGATCCTTCGATGTTGTGCGATTGCACAATTCCGCCAGCTCTGTCGGCACATGCGCGTCGTATTCGACCGGTTCGGACGACGCGACGGAATTGAGAATTTGATTCATCGCTTGCCCTTCGTGACGCGGACGCCCCGTCAGCAAATGATGCAATGTTGCGCCCAACAAATACACGTCCGTGTGGACGCCCATTTGCTCACCCAAAAGCATTTCCGGGGCCATATACGCCGGCGTGCCAACAAAGGCGTTTTCCAACGAATGCAGTTCACCCAGACGTACTGCCACCCCCCAATCGGAAAGATACACTTCGCCATAACCACCAACCATGATGTTGTCCGGTTTGATATCGCAATGGAGAACGCCACGGCTATGAGCAAAAGCGAGCGCTTCACACACGCGCATGAGAATGCGCAAACCCGCTTCGAGCCGATCCGTTCCACCCGATAACAACGTTTGCCACACCGGATGCGCCAGGTCGTCGAAAATAACGCGCAAAGATACGCCTTCAATGCGTTTCATGACGAGGATCGGAAGCTTGTTTTCATCCAAACCGAGCGCGTGAACGGGAACGATTCCTGGATGCTCCAATGCGCCGGTGAGGCGCGCTTCTCGCAACAGACCACTGACGAGCTGCGGTGAATCATCGCCAGCTTTGAGCGTTTTCATGGCCACTTCGCGCCCCAACGAACGTTGCTGGGCCAAAAGCACTCGTCCCATTCCTCCCTCGCCGAGCACACGCAAAACCTTGAGGTCTGCCATATCCATGGGCGAGGCTGGTGCACCTGCATCCACGAGCCTCATGTCCACCGAAATGCGCGGCAAGTCGGATGTCGACATGGGAACGAGCGCTCGCGCGGAAAAACTGTCGGGTGCACCAACTTCTTTCAGCGTTTTTGGAGATATCGTGGCCTGCGGGGAAAACTTGGGCAGCGTGTCGGTAAGTTGCAGTTTGGCGATACGTTCCGCGATCGCGTCCTGATGCGTGGACATTGGCGAATGATGCCCGAAAAGAAATGGACTACAAAGAAGAACCGTGGGGTCGAGGAACGATGAACAGGCCAGAAATCGTGAGGTGGTTTGCAGCCCGCTTACGTCGGGGACGAGCGATTGGGGATATTCGGCCTCCAAGAGTTTGTTATGAGGTCGGCAACTTCGCCCAAGAAAAACGGCGGACACGTTACACATCGTGCACAAGACGGTCTTGGGTCGCAAATCCGATATCGCATTGACGCTCGATTCACATTGACCCACGTCACGTTTTCCGCTGTCATGGCCAGATGTCCCTACGTATTCGTTTCATCCGCGCTTCGTTCATCGCGACGGCCACGAGCATTTGCTTTGCCTTTTTCGGTTGTTCCGGCAGCACCGGCAATGCGGGAAGCGGCGGTCAAGCCGGCAATGATGTCGGCTCCGGCGGCGCCGGAGGAAGTGCAGGTGGAAACACAGGTGGCAATACATCGAGCAGCAGCACGGGCGGTGCCGCAGGATCCAGCAGTTCGAGCAGCTCGGGCGGAACGACAAACCCTGCGGATCCGTGCGATTTTCCCGCGACGAACACGGTCGAAGTGACCGATGCAAATACGCTGAAAGACGCGCTCGCCAACGCCACGCCGGGCACGAAAATCCACCTGATGGATGGGACCTACGACGGTCAATTCGACGTCGCACCAGGAACGAATGGTACCGAGATGAACCCCATTGTTCTCTGTGGAAGTCGCAACGCGATTCTCGACCAGGGTGGCACCAATGGGTATACGTTTCATCTCGAAGCTGATTGGTGGATTCTTTCGGGTTTTACCATCGCCCGCGGACAAAAATCCGTCATGCTCGATGGCGCAAACCATAATCTCCTCACGGGCCTCGAAATACGCGATGCCGGCATGGAAATCATTCATTTCCGCTGCTCGAGCGCCGACAATACGCTCCAAGATTCCGAGATTCACGGCAGCGGTAAAGCCGATGATGGCAAAGCTGGCCTTGCCGAAGGCATTTACATCGGCACGAACAACGGCGTTTGTGCGGATACGAATGACGACGATAAAAGCGACCGGAATCGCATTTTGCGCAACAACGTGTACGACATTTATTCCGAATGCATCGACGCAAAGGAAGGAACCGTCAATGGGGAAATTCGCGGGAATACCTTCGATGGCAACTTGATTAATGGGGCGAATTCAGCCGATAGCTGGGTCGACATCAAAGCTGTCGGTTACATCATTGCCGACAACATGGGCAAAAATACGGGTGGCAATGGCCTGCTCACGGCTGGATTTCAAACGCACTTTCACACGCTCGCGGGCTCGGGCAGTGGGAATACGTTCTCTGGAAATACGAGCGACGCCACGATCGAGACCTTCGGGATCGAAATCACGAAAAACACGACGGGCAATATCGTGAAATGCGACAACGTTTTTCCTGGAGCCGCGGGCGGCCATACGAACATCATGTGCATGAATTGATGCGGGATGACGTTTGGCTAGACTTGTCAAGGTTTTGCCCGGCGGACGTATGCTCGTCGTTCGCCCCACCAACTCCGTTTCAAAACCTCGACACCAATTCGAGACGCGCCCCTTCGAAGGGTGGAAACAAACGACAAACCCCGGACACGCACCGAATCGCCCCGCGCCGTTGCCCCACGAAAACGTTGACCGTATTGAAGAGTTGATGCAATAGTTTGTCCGTACGTCCCGACCGATACGTGAGCCCACCGCTCAAGTAATGGCAGAGCACGATTTCATAGGAGTCGTTCGTCGAATTCGCCGGATCACATCCTGGACGTGTCGAATATTCATACCCCATCACCGCCGACAAGTGCGGCGACCAATGCAAAGCCGTGTAGTTCTCGCCTTCGTTCCACGGCCGTGGATGCGACCCCGGTAAAAATCGATTGCGGTGAAACCCTTGCATTTGAAGCGAAAATGGCCCCTTGATGTGCTTCACCAAGTCGTACCGCGCATACCCCTCGTAATACAAAACGTTCGTTTCCCCGGGCAACGTCGTCCCTCCCGAAGCCACCGCGCGTTCGGCCATACGCATACCGAGCCACGCCCGCGCATGCGACTTGCCTTCTTCCCGATTGAAATCAATCCCCACCGCCGTATCCCACGTATTGGTTTGTCGGTTGAGCTCTTTTGACGCACACAAGTCGTTGCCCGGGACTTCCGTGTAACTCCGATATCGCCCCGCCCATGCGTAAACTGCGGTATTGGAATCATATTTGTAGTCGACGCGGGCTCGACCACCCGTATTGCATACATTGGGCGCTTCAATCGGCTCGACGTAAATTGGTTCCACCGTTGGCGGCGCACTGAAGGCCACAACCGAATATTCCGGCGCATTGTGACCAGCCGTCGTCACATCGATATTCGATCCCAAACCAAAAAAGCGATCGTAGTGTTTTCCTTCGAGCGACACTTGCACGGGACCTTTGCCAAAGTTCGCACTTCCATAAAGCGCATATCCCGTGATGTCGTCAACGCGGCGTTGCACATTGCCCGCTTCGTCCACATTCGCGTGGCCCTGCCGCAATTGTTGCCCCACACCTTCGAGATACACGTCGGCAACACCGGCAATGGACGGAATGTTGATCGACCCGCTGAACGTGCGAATTTCATTGTGCCCTCGAGCTGCCCCTGGCGCCACAAATTCGGGATACTTGACGAAGCATTGATCCGAACACGTCTTGTCCCCAGCGCACTGGCTCGTGCATTTCGCATTTTCTTCCGTATACGATTGGCGCAGCAACACCGATCCATTGACCGCAATCTGCACTTTGTCGATGCCACCTTCAATGCGCCCACCGAAAATCGTATCTTCGAGGTAACTCGGGATACCCGGCTCCGTCACGGGTTGGGCCATGGACGTGTACGTCGTTACCGGTTTCGCTTCGGGAAACCCGAAAAACAACGGCGAACCTTTGCCGTGTAATCGCCTGCCGCTGACTTCGTCAAATCGCAGCGGATTCATTTGCCCGCCAAGCAACGTCGCGCCAAGCCGAAACGTCCCAAAGTTCTTGTCCAATACGACTTTGCCGCCACGAATCGTCGTATCAATGGCCAATTCATCAATCTTGCGTAAACTCAGCACCATCCCGCGACCGAGCTGCGCATAAAAATCACCAATCGTGACGTCAATCCCCGGTTGATTGTACCCAATATACAGTTTGGCCGGATAGACCGTATTCAAAAATCGCGTATTCAGTTCGCGATAGAACTGATTCGTATAATCGAGCGGCTCCTTCTGCACGTCCGGATTACGCGCCTTCACCGTGGCGATTTGATCGGCCGCCAACGTTTGCGCTTCGGCACGCGTGGTTGTCAGGAAATACAGTGCGGAATCAATGCGCAGACCGGCGCGAAAGCGCCACCACGAGGCTTGCGCATTGAAACGATTGATCCACTCGCCGTAATGATCGTCGACAATCGGCCGCGGATTAAACTGATTGATGTTGTGATTACGATTGTCCCATCGGTAATCGAGCACCGACGTGTTCGTTACCGCGAGCCCAATCGGTTCCCCCTTGGGTCCGGGCAAGTCGAGCGCAGAGGCGTCATTGACTTGGATGAACGCAGTAAGTGCCGCAATGGCTGAGCCCGCAACCAGGCGTTTCGAAAACTTCACCGGCGCCTTGTATCACAGTCACGTCGGCGACGGGCAAACACTGAAAACGTCTCGACGATTCAGTTCGCCAACGCCTTCTCGACTTCGGCATCGAGCGTCTTTTCATCACCCGCCGTGTAGCCCCCGCGCTTGTGCAGGATGGACCCGTCTTTTCCCACAACCACCGTAAACGGAAGCTCACGCTTGGGGTTGTACAGAGCCGTCACCGTGGTTTCTTCATCCAAAAGCACGGGGAAAACCATTTCTTTCGCCCGCACGACACTGCTGACTTGCGCTCGAGATTCCGGGCCATCCGCCGAAACCGCCAGCACGACAAACCCGCGCTCCTTGTTTTTCTTGTACATTTCAACGAGGTGCGGCATCTCGATCATGCAGGGGTCGCACGTCGTCGACCAGAAATCGATGAGCACCACTTGGCCTTTATAATCGGACAAACGCGCTTCTTTTCCATCGAGCGTCTGAAGTCTGAATTCGGGCGCCATCGCTCCGCCCGGTGAGTTTGCTCCAGGACCACCCGCCCCACAGGCAGTGAGTGTAAGAGCGACAAACCCAGCTTGGATGGCTCGTGAAAACATCGACGTCATGCGCGCATGATGTCTCGAAACACGCGAGGCGGGTAGCGTCTTTGCGCCGGGCCCGCCTCGACGTGCAATCCGATGTGTTTTACTGCGCGAGAACGTCTTCGTACTTCGCCCAGAATGCGGCATCGGGCGAACCGATGCGAATGATGCGCATGTCCTTGGTGCGAATGATGAAGTTTGTCGGGTACCCATCGACGAGAACTTTCGTCCCTGGATCGATCGCCGACGGGTAATTGACTTGGTACTTCTTGTCCCAGAGGTAGAGGTTTTTCGGTTCGGCCGGGACACCTTGGTTCGGACCATCGGCCAAAAGCGTGAGGAACTCGCCACCGATGGGCTGATACTTCGCGTATTTGCCCGGGAGAATCAGGTCCGCTTCTTCATTACACGGGCCACACCACACCGACGAAACCATGAGCAAAAGCGCCTTGGGCTTGGGTTCTCCCGCACCGTAAGGCGATCCTTCAGGAAAAACATCGGTTCCTGTCGGATTGTAGAAGTCGGCGAGTTGAATGACCTTGAGGCCTTCCGTATCTGCCATTGCATTGGGAAAACCTGCAAAATCGAGGTTGGGAATGATGGAGTTCGTGCCCATGCCGTAGGGGCCGGGGGCGTATTGAACGGCTGCACTTCCGCGTTGATGTTGTCCCGTTCCCGTGGGGAACGAAGGCGTCGGCGCAACTTCAACGGGTTCTTCGCCGCAACCGATCAATCCAAATGCCACGAGCGTCGTGGCCACACATTGCAAGAGGAGATTTTTTCGCATGATGCCACCGGGTCCGTATTGAGGTACTGGCAGCCAGTGTCCGGGCGACTTCATCGCGCGTCAAGGAGCGAAGTGCGCTGAAATCGTTTCAGGGACCAACGAATTTGCCAACGAACGTCCAAAAGCTTCTCGCGTACGCGCCACTTGTTACGGGAATGATCCCGAGATCGAGGTTCATATGCAGCACGATTCCGTTATCGATTCTTCGCGTTCCGCGCGGCCCCGAGTGCTGCGCCTCTTTTCTGCCTTGGCGTTGCTCTCGTTCACGGTGCTCGGGGGCATTGGTGCATGCCAGGACCCGCAACCACCGCCAGAACAATGCGTCGGGGGCGTGATCAACAAAGACGGCGTATGCGAAGGCAAGTGCACGAAAGACAAGTGCGTCGAGGGAAACACCTGCGTCGACAACCGCTGTGTCCTCATGTGCGACTCGCACATCGATTGCCTTGAAGATGGCACGCAAAATTGCGCACCTGCCGTCGAAGACGACACGAACGCCGCCATCATGACGTGCCAACCCAACGGCGTCACCGCGGGCGTCGGCACTGTTTGTGCTCTCGGAACCGAATGCGACACGTTGCACGCGTGCAAAACGACCGGCGAAAAGTGCGATCCGGCGCAATGTGGCGGCGCCCCGGACCAGTGCAAACTCGACACGGATGCCTGTTACGCCAAGGCAAACTGCAACATCGGCAAGTGCCCCGATAACTCACCGTGCATCGTATTTTCATGCGCAGCCCAAGACTGCACGGCCGACCTTCGATGCATCACCAAAGGCGACGGCGACACCGCGGCGTATTGCACGAAGAGCGACTGCGAAGAAGACAACGATTGTCCCGGCGGGTTTTACTGCGGCGTCGCCCGCGATCCGCACGAGCTCTGTGACAGCATGCCCAAGAAGGGCAACAACGGCCTCTGCGGCCGCGTCGATGCGACCGAAACATGCATCGATGGCAGCACGCTCGGCATGGGCAACACGCTCGTCGAAGGACAGCTTTGTCTGCTGCGTAAAACTTGCTTGAAGCGCAAAGACTGCGCGCCATGCAGCACGGACATGGATTGCACGGGCCTTGCGAATCGTTGCGTAGCGATGCCTGGCGAGTCGCAAAAACGCTGCGCTCGCGAATGCAACACGTCGAAGGAGTGCCCTGGTGACGCGTATGCGTGCGAGTTGATCGACGACACCAAACCTGACGGCGGGCGCGCGTGTAAGCACAAATCCGGCACCTGTACGGGATCAGGAAAGTTCTGCGAACCCTGTCAAAACGACACCGAATGCGGGCCGCTGACTGGTACCAGCTTTTGTTATGAATTCGATGGCGAGCAACGCGGTTGCTTCACGCCTTGCGCGTCCGATGCGGATTGCCCGATAACACCTGGCGGTACGCCCGGCGCTTGCGTGCTCGACCCGATGTCCCTTTTCGACAAGCACTGCGTGCCCAACGGCGGACGTTGCTACTAGACAAGACAAACAGATCTTCGCTGACCAAGGAGTTCTTCAAGATGAACACTCCTTTGTTCCCCTCTGTTCCCCTCGTCCTACCAGCCGAACTCGATCCATCACGTCCGCACATGAAACGTGCCCTCAACTTCAGGCGCGTCCTTGCATGACGCTACGGAAGTTTGGAGTTGACGGCGTCGTTCCATGCTTTAAGCAATCCCGCCGCAAACCCCCAAGGATCACCCATGGCTCTTAGTGTTGAAGCCGCCACGGCAGCAGCCGGCAGCGTTTTGGATCCCGAACTGCAACGTTCTCTCATGAACGCGGGCATGCTCGGCGATGTTCAGGTCGAAGGCGATACCGTCACGGTCGAGGTTCTGCAGACGACGCCCGTTTGTCCGCACAAGGAAAAACTTCAAAACGACTTGACCTCGGCACTTCGACAAACCGGGGCGACAAACGTCGTCGTCACGTGGAATGCGAACGTCCCTGAACGCAACATTCTTCCCGACGATCCTTGTCCCGGCGTCCGCAACATCCTGCTCGTGATGAGCGGCAAAGGTGGCGTCGGCAAGAGTACGGTCGCGACAAACTTGACGATGGCGCTGAATCGATTGGGTTGTCGTGTCGGGCTTCTCGATGCTGACATGTACGGACCCAGCATTCCGACGATGCTCGGCGTGATGGGTCGCCCGACGTCCCTTGACGGTCGACGTTTTTCCCCGCTCGAAAGATTTGGGGTCAAACTAATGTCGATCGGCTTCTTGCTCGAGGATGACAAGAGCGCGGTGGTTTGGCGTGGCCCGATGCTGCAGAACGCGCTCATGCAGTTCATGAACGACGTCGATTGGGGCACGCTTGATTATCTGGTGCTCGACTTGCCCCCGGGGACAGGCGACATCGCGCTCACGATTTCACAGAAGCTGCGTACGACGGGCGCGGTGATTGTGACGACGCCGCAAGAGGTCGCGTTGCAAGATGTCTACAAGTCCGTCTCGATGGCGCAGAAGGTGGGGATTCCGGTCCTGGGCGTGATCGAGAACGAGAGTTATTTCGTGTGCGACGGCTGCGACAAACGCCACACGCTGTTCGGTGCGGGTGGTGGTCAGAAGATTGCGGAGTTTGCCGGAGCGCCGCTGATTGGACAAATTCCGCTCGATCCATCCGTTCGTGAATGGGGCGATGCGGGCACC
>JBGAOI010000134.1:0-14087 GCA_044221885.1 Polyangium sp. (in: bacteria) | reverse complement strand
CGGGCAACTATAGCGTAAGGGTTGGGGTGGCGCAACCGGGGGACGCAAGTTAAACAACTTGCGCCACAAAAATCACGGCCCGCCCAGCGACGACCGCCACGCCGCGCCGCCTGATTCCCTACGTTGCCTTGCGCGGTCGAGGCAAACCATACGCATCGAGTCGCGTCACGAGCGTTCGTCTGGACATCCCAAGCATCTCGGCGGCGCGTGTTTGATTGCCTCCGCACGCTGCCAATGCGTCCAACACACGTCGCCGATCCAAGTCCTCCACGACCGAACGAAATTCATCAGGCCCAACGGGCGCGGGAACCTCGAGTGTGGGCGGTGTGTCCGGACGGACCACCGAAATGGGTTTGGCCGGCACGAGTGTTGATTCGACGAACCTTCCTTCGACCATCGTTTTCGGCAAATGCTCGACCTTCACCATGGGACCTTCGCAGAACACAGCCACCCGATCCATCACATTGCGCAATTCGCGAACGTTTCCCGGCCAATCATGCCGTTCGAGAAAATGTTGTACATCCGGTGATAAAACAGGAACGGGCGAACGATCGAGCCGTCGACATGCGGCCCGAAGCAATGATTCCGCAATGGTACAGATGTCCGCGCGACGTTCCCGCAATGCTGGAATTCGTAGGGAAATACCATTGATTCGATAATAAAGGTCCGCGCGAAACGTTCCTTTCGCAATTTCCGCTTCCAAATTCCGATGGGTTGCAGCCACGAATCGCACGTCAATGGCTCGTGGTTTGCGCGAACCAATCCGCGTCACGCAGTGTTCTTCCAGCACCCGCAAGAGTTTTACTTGAACGCCCAGAGGAATTTCCCCGAGTTCGTCGAGTAATACCGTTCCACCATCGGCAGATTCGATGATTCCGGCTCGCGCTTCGGTTGCGCCTGTAAAGGCGCCCTTTTCGTAGCCAAAAAGTTCCGATTCGAGCAACGACTCGCTCATGGCCGCCACATGCACGGCCACGAATTTTCCCGATGCTTGTCGTGACGAACGATGGATGAGCCGCGCCAGCACTTCCTTGCCCACACCGGTTTCGCCCAGCAGAAGAATGGGCAGGTCTCCTTTCGCGGCGCGAAGTGCTTCAGTCACCAGCGCTTTCATGGCCGGTTCGATCATCACGGGTTGGTCTGGGCTCAACGCCCCGGAACCATCTTCGACCGTTGCTTTCTGGCCTCGGCGAATGCAGGCCCGGACCGAACCGAAGGTAATGACATCACCAATGGTGACGGAAAAAACGTTGCCGCGCCCCAAGCGGTCCGTTTCGCTTGACTCGTTCACGTGTTGTCGATGCACGCTGGTTCCATTGGCGCTGTCGAGATCTTCCACCGAGATCTCGTCGCTGATGTGCACGACGGCGTGGCGTCGCGAAATGGAGGCGTCGTCAATACGTACGTCAGTCTCGGGAGCTCGGCCGATGGTGAGTTTTCCCGCCGCGGGAAGCGGATAGGAGCGTGTTTCGTTGCCCAGAAAAACCACCAGTTCCAAGAATTGGGCTGGCGAAGATGAACGTTCGGGTTGCCGCCATGACGTCATTGTGAATCATCCGTAGCACAACTCATGCACCGTTACGTTACGAAGATGGCATGGTCACCGTTTGTCGGGACGCCAACCGACCACGGCGCGACGCTGTTGTCAAGCTCGTTGCCGGATGGCGACTGAGTTCAGGAAGTGCCCAGCAATCGTTTCAAGAGATCCGGATACCGCCCTCGCCATGCGTTGTATCCGCCATAGACGACCTTGACGTCGGGATAACCTCGATTGGCCAATCGGTATCCCGCCGCGTACGAAATGATTCCGGTTCCGCAAATCAAAATAACTTCGCGATCCTGTGGAATACGTTTCGATTCCTCATCAAACGAAAAAGCATTCCATTCATGTGCTTCAGGAATGCTTCGTGACGTCCATCGTTCGTAGGGCAATCGCAAATCGACGAGAAACGTGTGCGGTGAACGAATTCGTGTTTCGTCCAAATGTTGTGGATCCAGGTAAGCCAAACCTTTTGGCGCATGCCCGACAATCCGTTCGAGCACTTCGACGACATATCGCATATCTCGCGCGGACGTCGTCGTTCCCATACTCATGCGAATCGTCGACAAGGCTTCACGTGCATCGATACCCATGCCGATCAATACATGCGATGGTGCAATTCGATCCGCCGTGCATGCCGATCCAATCGATACGCCGATTTCCCAGCAATCGAGACCCGCGAGCAGCGTCAATCCTTCATGGCCAGGAAATGCGAGATTGAGTGTTCCGGGCAATTGATGAGCTTCGGGTGCTTCGTGGACGATGACTTCGGGACAAACGTTTCGCAAAGCTTTCAAAAATTCGCGACGGACATCCCACAAACGATCGAATTCGTTTTGCATTCGACCCTTGGCCAATTCGGCGGCAACCCCAAGACCCACGATCTGCGCCACGCCTTCGGTTCCCGTCCGTAATGCTCGCTCTTGGTCGCCCCCAGAAAGCAATGGGAAAAATGTCGACGTTTCTCGAATGTAAAGGGCGCCAGCTCCTTTGGGACCATTGAGCTTGTGGGCTGTGAGCGTCAGGAAATCACAGCCCAATTCATCCACGGAAAAAGGAATCTTGCCAAAACTTTGTACGGCGTCCGTATGCATCGGAATACCGCGCTTTTTTGCAATTCGAGCTATTTCAGCAATGGGTTGAATGGCTCCTGTTTCGTTGTTCGCGTGCATGATCGAAACGAGCACCGTGTCGTCGCGCATGGCTGCTTCGACATCGGCCACGCGAACCAGACCATTCCGCTGCGCGGGCACGTACGTGACCGAACCTCCAAGCTGCTCGACTTGTGCACACGCGCCAAGAATCGAATCGTGTTCAATGCTCGATGTGACAATATGCCCGTTGACGTTTTTGCGATTTTTTGCGTCGAGAAATACGCCTTTGATGATGGCGTTGTTGCCTTCGGTTCCCCCCGATGTAAAAAGAATGTTTTTGCTGGGACAATCGAGCAATTCGGCAACGGATGCTCGCGCTGTTTCCACCAATCCGCGGGCTTTGCGACCCGGCGTATGTAACGACGACGGATTGCCAAAAGAATGTTGCAAAACGTCGGCCATGGCTTTTTGCACATCGGGCGCGACGGGGGTCGTGGCATTGTGATCGAGGTAAACGGAGCGGGGGCCGAGGAGCATTTTGGGGCCTCAAAAGATGTAGGGAAGTAATCGATAACGCACGTGTTGCATGTATTCTTTGTAGGCAGGATCTTTCGACAAGAACGCTTCTTCGAGCAAAGCGCGTTTGACGTACAATGCGCCGGTGGCGACGGCTAGAAAGATATTCAGGGCGGCGGGCACTTGGAGGACCAAACCAACACGCAAAAGAATATCGGTGAAGTACATGGGATGCCGAATGATGGAATAAAAGCCGCGTGTTTCGACGCCGCGAATGGCAATCAAAATGCCGAAATTTCGGCCCAAATTCAGGATCGTCCCCAACCCCAGAATGTTCGAGGCGAGCATCGTGATTTTCGCTGCGAGCAGCAGCGACGCATTTTCCGTGCGCGGTTCGGTCACGAAAAGCGCTCCCGAACCAAACGCCATCATGGCCACGAGCTGATTGCGCAGATCGGGATCGACACCTTTGGAAGGCCGCCGAATCAAAATGAAACCCAGAAAAACTGTCGTTTGAATGGCAAACGACGCTTCGACATAATCGAATTTACCGTGACGCCATTTGGTGATCAGGTCGCCGATAAAAAGCGAACCGAGTCCTAGGACAACGGCCAGATTGATGGCCAGCGAGGCATGCGGCCCCAGCCATCTGCTGGCGCGATCGAAGATGGAGGGCGAAGATTCGGACGGCGAAGTGGTCATTGCAAAAAATTACCCGTCCCCAAAGGAGCAGAGAACGTGCCAATGGTGGTGAGGCGCCTCATCGCTGCGAAATGCCGCGTTCAGGGCGCGATCACGACGAGAGCACGTGCAGAATCTGCGCCGACGAGCAAAGTTTGCCGGTGTGGGGAAGATGATGCGAAGGTCAATCGCAGCGAAGAATCGTCACGCTTGAAAAAGGACGCAATACGCGCCTTGAGGATCGCGAATACAGCAGAAACGCGCCTCGGGGCCGAACGAGCGAATCTCGCCGGCGCGGGCACCGCCGCGTTTTTCGCATTCTGCAAGGGATGCATCCAAGTCCGCTACGACGAAATACGGCATCCATACTGGAGGAATACCCGCATTCTTCCCACGAGCATGGCAGATGCCCACGGCCGAATCTCCGCCTTTCATGGCGTAATCGTCATAGTCCCCCATGCTGATGGCTTTGACCTCCCAGCCAACCACCCCCGCGTAAAAATCCTTCAGCGCCGTCGCATCGGGCACCGTGATGTCCATCCACCCCATTGAACCAATCTTCGGTTTGTCCATGGGCGCACCCTACACCATGACAAACGCCGTGTCCATCGCGTTGGTCGGTATCGATCGCGACGAACGTGATCGCGAGATCAAAGCTGAAAATTGTCTTGGTGGGTGTCGAGCTGGTTATTGGGCTGATCTTTGGGGGGTGGGGCTCGAGCTAGCGCTCATGGGGCTGCGGCGCCAAACCCCGCCAGAAATAGCGCATGCATCTCGAAGTTCGCAATCAGCCAACGAAACGGAGGAAGTAGTCGGGCGTCTTGCCGTTGTAGTCGCCGCTCCACCACCCGTTCTTGTAGTTCGCTTCGGCAACGCCCGTCGACGTTTGCGAACCAATAAAAATGCCGTGATCCGGATCGAGCACCACGCCAATGTGTCCCGGCCAGTGAACGAGGTCGCCCGCGCGCGGCGAATCAACCTTTTGGAAATACGGCGAGTTCGCGAATTCGTCGGCGCGCATGTTCGGAATGCCAGGGGCGACGGTTCCGCGAAGAACAGCGAGCACGAATTGGTTACAAACCATCTCGCGATAGCTGATCTGGTGTCCTACCATGCGTTCATAGTTTCGCGCGTATGTTGCAATGTCGTAGCTCATCTCAGTCGTACCTCGTGCGTGAGTCGCGCAATGAAACATCATTCTTGTAGCAGACGGAATACCCAATTTCGGCTTTCGCCATCTTCTTGACGGTGGGTTGCGGTGGGCTTTGGGTTTCTGGCCGATCGTGTCGTTTGCGCGTCCGACCCCAAAATTCCCGTTGACAAAGGGCTGCTCGACGCTCGCAACACTGCGCACTTGATCCCGGTTTGTCTCTGCGCGACGTTTTTTCTTGCGTTCGTCCCAGCACGCGCTAGAAGCGCCGATGCTGTTTGTCACAGCCGCGGGGGATCGTTTGGCCAAACGCGGCGACAAACGTTAAAAAAGACCGAGAAAAGCGAGAATTCGATGGCACGAACCAGCACGTATCTCAATTTCATGGGCAAGACCGAAGAAGCCTTTGGGTTTTACAAGAATGCCTTTCAGTCGGAATTTGTCGGTCCGATTCATCGCATGGGCGATGTTCCTGCGGGTCCCGGTATGCCGACATTGACCGAAGCCGAAAAAACCATGGTCATGCATGTCGAGCTGCCCATTACGGGCGGACATATCCTCATGGGTACCGACATGCTCGAGTCGATGGGTCACAAACTCGAGCGCGGGAACAACGTGAGCATCAATCTCGAACCGGATACGCGGGTCGAAGCGGATCGGCTGTTTGCAGCGCTTTCTGAAGGCGGCAAGGTGGGCATGCCCATGATGGACATGTTTTGGGGAGCGTATTTCGGCTCGTTTGTCGACAAGTACGGCGTGCGTTGGATGGTCAACTGCGCCGAACCGAAGAAGTAAGGGTCAGGGTTTGGCTTGACGTACGTCGGGACATGGACGAAATCCCCGCGGAATTCGTGGGGTCACACGTTCGCCCCACGTGATCGTTGACCCTACCGTTACTTTCGGGCTTGCTTGCACCCATGATGCGCCCTCCGCGGCCCCTGGAACCTGACCTCTTCGACGAATCGATTCCCGAAGGGAACAGCAACGCCGAGACGCACAAGATCCCGTCTGCACCGCCTCCACGCACGTACTCATTGCCGCCTCCGGTCGATCCCGCGACCGATGGCCCCGACGTCGTTCAAGAGCGTTACATCGTCAAACGGCAAATCGGCCGGGGCGCAATGGGCGAAGTTCATCTGTGCAAAGACACGCGGATTGGCCGCGATGTTGCGCGCAAAGTCATCTTGCCGATGTTCCAGGCCGAACCTCAAGTTCGCGCCCGATTCTTGCGCGAAGCGCGCGTCCAAGGGCAACTCGAACACCCGTCGATCGTGCCCGTGTACGACTTGGCCACCGATGCGAATGGCTCGACATACTTCACGATGAAGTGTCTGCGCGGTTTGACCTTGTCGCAGATCATCAAAGGTTTGCGGCACAAGGATCCCGAGATCGTCGAAAATTATTCACGCACGAAACTTCTCAAAGCATTTTCCGCCGTTTGTCTTGCCATTGATTTTGCTCATTCCCGCGGCGTTTTGCATCGCGATCTCAAGCCCTCGAACGTGATGCTCGGGGACTTCGGCGAAGTCTATGTGCTCGACTGGGGTTTGGCGAAGTTGCGCAAGGACGCCACGGACGAACAACTCGACTTCGAAGATGCGCAGGATGACGTCAAAACCGCAGCCGGAAAGATCCTCGGAACGTTCGGCTACATGTCACCTGAACAAGCCATGGGAAAAGTCGCTGCGCTCGATGGGCGATCCGATGTGTATTCACTCGGCGCCATTCTCTTCGAGATCCTGACGCTCGAAACGCTGCATGCGAAGGACAATTGGAATGTGATGATGATGGCGACGCTCAACGGCGTTGAAGCTCGTCCGTCGATTCGCGCGCCGCATCTCGAGATCCCGCTCGTGCTCGATGGCATCTGTGTCAAGGCCACCGCGCTCGAAGCGAAAGACAGGTACGCCTCGGCGCGCGAGATGCAGCAGGCGCTCGAGAATTTCATGCATGGCGACACGGATGTGACCGTGCGCAAAGGTTTGTCACTCACGCACGCTCGCGCGGCTGCTGCGGCGGCTCAACGGGCGCAAGCGCCCGGGGCGAGTGTGGCGGAAGCGCGTCGCGATGCGATCCGAGAAGTCGGTCGCGCGCTCGCGTTTGACCCGACGAACGCCGAAGCGATGCGGGTGCTCACCGAGATCATCACCGCACCAACGACCGAGATTCCCACCGAAGCGAAGGCTGAAGTGCGTATGCACGGTTTGGCGCGCTTGCGTTTGGCGCTGCGTGACGGCGTGAAGTTCGACATCACGTCGCTCGTGCTGATGGTGCCGTTATCTTTATGGATGGGCGTGACGAGTTACGCGTACTTGTTGGCAGTCGTGGGCCTGACGGCCATTGCGTCGGCGCTCAAATTGCTTGCGGCTCAAAGCAGTGAAGTTCGCCGGCTGCATGGATTTGGCTTTGGCGCGTATTTCTTCAACATCGTCGCCTTGACGTTGATCGGCCGTTCGTTTGGTCCGCTCTTTTTTACGCCGCTCATCATTTCCATCTTCACGTTTTCGTTTTCGATGACGAATTCGGCGCGTTTCCGGGCTCTGGTCATTGGTACGGGATGTTTGTCCGTGCTTGGCCCGCTCGTGCTCGAATTGCTCGGCATCATTCCGCGCTCGTACGCGTTTGAAAACGGCGCGTTGGTCATCTTGCCGCAAGGTGTACCGTTTCCTGAAATTCCGACGCTCTGCGCGTTGACGTTTGGCACGTTGTTCCTGATCGTCGCTCCCGCAATGATCATGGGCCGCGTGCAGCTCGCGTTGCGGGATGCCGAAACGCGTAGCGCGATGCAGGCGTGGCATCTGCGACAGCTTCTGCCCGAAGAAGCGCGCCCCAAATCTGTCCCGCCGCCGCCCATGAGTCGCGTGTAGGGCCCAGGAGTGCTACCAATCGAGGCCCATGGATACCATCCCGGACGAACCCAAACCCGAGCCACCGACGGCTGCGGATACTCTCCCAGACGAGCCGGTGGAGGCCCGTCCGCGGGTAGCGCCAACCATTTCCGACGAACCCGCGAGTGAACCATCGCCACCCAAGAAACCTATCCCGGACGAACCCAAACGTGACAAACCCTGGCGACGGATCACCATCGCCGTTCTCGTGATCGTCGCGCTCATCGGTGGCGGCATCGCGGCGGGCTATCGACCGTTCCTCAATTGGTACATTCGACGCGAAGCCCTCGCTCGCGGCTTCCAAATTGACTTTACCGAGTTTTCTGTCGTTCCCGATCGCGTCGCGTTGCAACAAGTCAGCATTCACCTCGTCGGCGTGCCCAACGTGGATGTTCGGTGTGACGAACTCGTCGTGGATCTTCAGGACACGGAGCCACTTCGCGTGCAATGCAAGGGTGGTTCGGCGGATGTGACGGGTTCTCCGGACGAACTTCAGCCGACGTTGGTGGCATTCGCCAAAGAGCATGCCAAGAGCGTGCAATTGCCGATTGTTGCGGACGGGGAATTTCGTTACGGCGGCCGAGACGCTCCCGTCGTGGCGCTCAAAGGCGACATGAAAAGCCTCGGCGATGGAGACCTCACGTTCGAGGGGACCTTTCGATCGAAACAAACGCAGCTTGGCGCATTGTCGTTTCACCGGACAAAAGACGCCAAAGTCGACATGGGGTTTGGCCTCATGATATCGGACAAACCTGTCATTCACGTGATGTTCGATGCCGCCGTTGTTCCGTTCAAAGGAACGGTTTCATTTGGAGCTCAAAAGGTCGACGACGTGTGTCGGAGGTTTTCTCTGCCCGTTCCGAAGGGACTTTCAGGCTCGACCATCGAAGGTTCGGTCACGTTTGCGCTGGATGGATCGCTTCCGACGACGCCGCATCATGGAACCGGATCGTTTGTCTTGAACGGTTGGGTTCCGCCGCATCCGCGTGAACTCGATGGCATCGTGTATGGAAAGACGACCAAGTTGGGGACGACGTTCGAGGTGCTTCCGGACTTGAGCGAAGTGCGTTTCACCAAAGCCACAGTGGATGCAGGAGCGTTGCATCTCGAAGGCAAAGGCAATTCGGTGCGCGAAGGGTTCTCGGCGATCACCAAGATGGACCTCAAAGGAACTGTTGCGTGCAGTGAAATCGGGGTGTCGGCGATCGGCTCGTTCTTGCCGCCCGTTCCCGCGGTCGTGGGCAACATCCTTCGCCACGTCACGCGCAAAACCCTTGGCGGAACAGTCAACATTCGTGTGCAAGTGGAAGCGAGCACCGATGCGCTTTCCGATGCCAAGGTCGACCAAGCCATCGACGTTGGCTGCCGCGTGCGTTAATTCCCCTCCACAGTCCTTCATGTCCACCGACAAAAAACTCCCCTCCGGTCGTTTGGGTCGTCTGGTTCGTCTCGCCGAACTTGGTGCACGCACGGGTTCGTCGATGTTGCTTTCGCGCGATTCGACGGATGCAGCGAAGCGAGCGGCGGAGATCTTGGGGAACTTGCGCGGTGTTGCGGCGAAGGTTGGACAGATGGCGGGTTATATCGACGGGCTGGTGCCGGAGGAGCATCGAGATGCGTACCAGGCGTCGATGAAGACGTTGTTGGCGCAGGCGCCGCGATCGTCACCTGAAGCGATCAAGAAGCTGATCGAGGACGAATTGTCGGCGCCGATGGATCGCTTGTTTGTGGAATTCGACGAGGTTCCGGTGGCGAGTGCGTCCATTGGGCAGGTGCATCGCGCGGTTTTACCTGACGGACAGGAAGTTGCGGTCAAGGTGCAGCATCCTGGAGTTGCCGAAGCGGTCGAGAGTGATCTGCAGAATGCGGGGCTCGTGGAAGGCGCCTTGTCGATGATGGGCACGCGCCGCTTGGATTCGAAAAATGTTCTCGAAGAAATCCGCGCTCGATTTCGTGAGGAGCTCGATTACCGCACGGAAGCTGAGCGGCAATTGGCGTTTGCGAAAGTGCACGAAGGGGACGAACAAATTGTCATTCCGCAGGTTTTTTCAGGGCACACCACACGACGCGTCTTGACGACGAAATTCATGCGCGGGGGCTCTTTGGACGACGCGAGTCGTTTGCCGGAGAAAGATCGCATCGAGGTTTGTCGCACGTTATGGCGGTTCGTGTACAAAGGGACGTTGGTCGGAGATATGTTTAATGCCGATCCGCATCCGGGGAATTATTTTTTCCAGGATGACGGACGGGTCGTCTTTTTGGATTTTGGTTGTGTGCAGACGATTCCGGCGAAGCGTCAGCCTGTTGCACGGCGATTGCATCGGGCAGCGTGTGAACGTGACGAAGCGGCGTTTGTCGAAGCGGGCAAAAAGATGCTCGAAACGCGTGGGGGGCCTCATGAAAAACGAGTTCTCGCGTATTTGCGCAAAGCGTTCGAACCGCAATTCTCGTCGCCATATCGCATTACGCGCGAGTATGTCGCGTCGCTCGTGACGCACATGAAAGATGCGGGTACCGAAACGTTGCGGAACAATGACGGATCGTTTGTCCCGATGCCCGAAGGCATGCTTTTCATGAACCGATTGCAGTTTGGTTTTTATTCGGTTCTGGCTCGGTTCGACGTTCCGGTGGATTACGCGTCGGTCGAGAAATCCTTTCTTCCTTGATGACAACGGCGATCGATCTGTGTTTTCGTATCGCGATCGAGGAAAAGACCATGGCCACCAAACGCTCCGCATCTTCGTCGGGTTCGTCTCGCTCAACCTCTTCTTCCACGGCATCTTCCACGCGTAAAAGCGCGGCCGCGCCCGCGGCCAAACGCGCCGCAGCTCCCGCGCCTGCAGCGAAACGCGCTGCGCCTGCGCCCAAACGTACGCGTGCGGCGGCGCCTGCTGCGGCACCCGCGCCTGCGGCTGTGGCGGCTCCTGCACCTGCTGCGCCTGCGGCGGCTCCTGCCGCGGCGGGCAATCGGACGTACCTCGAATTGTCCGAAGATGGCGGCGGGTCGCATAAGTTTTACGAAGTCATTGTCGACAAAACCAAAGTGTCGATTCGGTATGGTCGCATTGGCGATCCGGGGCAGAAGCAAGACCAGAAATTCGGAACGGCGGCGGAAGCGGAAGCATTTGCCAAAAAGAAGATCAGCGAGAAAACCAAAAAAGGATATGCGCCGGCCGTGCAAGGCGAGCGCCAAAAGCGGGCGGTCACGCGGCGGGCGATCCGGAGCACTCCGTCAAACGCCAAACAGGCCCCGGTGCTTTGGAAGTTTGCGTCGGGTTCGTCGGCTTTCGGCATTTTTATCGACAAGAAATTGTGCTGGGTGGGCAATGAAGCGGGCGCCGTGTATGCCGTCACCGCGGCGGGAACGGTGGAGCAGCAATACAAGCTTCCCGATGGCGTGAAATGCCTCATTGCGGACGACGATTGGCGTTATGCCGGCTGCGACGATGGCAACGTATACGATCTTGGCGGCCATGTGCCTCGATTGGCGTATGAAATCGACGCCAAAGTCAATATTTATTGGCTCGACATTCACCGCGGTAAGCTCTGCGTGTCCGACGACAATGGCGGCATTGCCGTTTTCGACCACGAAAACGAAACCAATTGGCGCAAGCAAAGCACGGGTTCGAGCGGCTGGATGGTGCGCGGAGACGATAAAGGCGTGTATCACGGGCATTCCGATGGCGTCACCAAGTACGCTTGGAAAGACGGTAAAGTCGAATGGAAGGCAAAAACCAAGGGTTCGGTTTTGTTCGGCTGGCAAGAAGCCAATGACGTATATGCTGGCACGAGCGACGACAAGGTGTACGTCTTTACCAAAGACGGAAAACCCGGCCCCGTTTGCGATTGCGATGATTCCGTGTATTCTTGCGCGGCGTCTCCCGGTGGCAAATACATCTTTGCGGGCGATTCATCGTCGTCGGTGTATTGTTTCGACACGAGCGGGAAACGCTTGTGGAAGCTCGGTACGGGATGTGGTTCGGCGTATTCGATGCAATACCTGGACGAACGTTTGTACATTGTCACGACGGACGGATCGCTCACGTGTATCGATGCGAGCGAAGACGCGATTCAAAAAGCGCAAGCTGGTCAGGTGCCGGATGCCAAGTCCATCAAAGCCCCAGCGGTAAAGGAAATCCCTTCGACGCAGCTCGAAACGACGCGCGATACATCCAAAGGCGTGATCGTCGAATGCATTGCGGACGGGTCGAAGGTGCGGGCGCGCGTGATTTCGCCGGGCTACAAGAAGACCTACAATTGCCAATTCCCGCGCAACATTCGGGAAGTTGGCGCCAAGTTCGTGGTCGACGAAGTGCGCGAAGTGTCCGGTGGCGGGTTTTACCGCGTACTCGGCAACATCAAGCGCTTGGCTTGATTGCGACGCGTCATTGAAGAAAAACCGCCCTGGGTTGACGATACAATCTCGTTGATCCAGGGCGCTTGGTACAAGGTGTTCCCATGGCATTGCCCCTCGGCCCGACGTTTATTCCTCCAGCGATTGCGGTCATTCCGTGGCTTTACAAGCCCTATCCCATGCTGGACGTGTATTCGCGGTTTTATCCCGATGCTTTCACGTGGCGACTTCCGGGCCTCGATTACGCGGCGGCGTTTTACCATCCCGATGCGGTGAAAGAAATTTTTTCATTGGGTCCGGACGAAGCTCATGCCGGAAAAATCAATGCGATCCTCGGCCCGCTGCTTGGGCATCATTCCATGCTTTTGCTCGATGGGTCGGAACATTTACGGCATCGAAAGTTATTGCTTCCGCCTTTGCATGGCGAACGTATGGCGTCGTATGGTGAGCGCATTATCGAGTTGACGGAAGAAGCAATTCGAACGTGGCCGGATTCTGGTAAGTTTGCCATTCATCCGCATCTTCAGCACATTGCGCTCGATATCATCCTGCGCGTGATCTTTGGCCTCGAGCAGGGTGCAAAATTGGGCCAGATGCACCATTACGTGTCGCAGTTGCTCGAGCAAGGCGCGAATCCTTGGTTGCTCATGCCGGAATTTCAGAAAGACTTGGGCCCGTGGAGTCCCTGGGGCAAGTTTGTCCGTATTCGGGATCAAGCGGATGTTCTGATCTACGATCTCATTCGCACGCGACGCGAATCTGCGCAAAAAAGGGACGACATTTTGTCGCTGTTGCTCGATGCGCGGGACGATGAAGGAAAGCCGTTGTCCGACGTTGAATTGCGGGACGAGCTGGTGACGTTGCTCGTGGCGGGGCACGAAACGACCGCGACGGCGCTTTCGTGGGCCTTGCGGTGGATTTTGGATACACCGGGCATGGTGAGCCGTTTGCGAGGGGATCTCGAGAATGTTGGTGCCTTGACGAACCTTTCGCCGGATCGTATTGCGAAAGCGAATCTGCTCGATGCTGCCGTGCGTGAGACATTACGTTTGCAGCCGGTGATTCCAATGGTGGGCCGTATGTTGCAGAAACCGATGCGCATTGGTGGCTATGACTTGGATGTCGGTACGCCCGTGATTGCATCGATTTACTTGATGCATCGAAGGCCGGATTTGTATCCCGAGCCGAGGCAATTCGATCCGGATCGGTTTTTGCGGCGCAAGTTTGGTCCGAATGAATGGTTGCCGTTTGGCGGAGGCATTCGGCGCTGCATTGGCATGGCGTTTGCGCTCTACGAAATGAAAATGGTGTTAGCAACGATCCTGGCGCGGACGCAGTTGCGATTGCCGTATTTCGGGAAGGTGCGCGAGGTTCGTCGGGCCGTAACGATTTCGACGTCCGGCGGGATGCCCGTGGTGATGGTGCGGAAGAAGACGGGGTAGCGGAGAACGCGGCTCAAAACGTCGGCGCGTTATTTCCTCACGTAAATGTACACCGCATTGGCTTCGTATCCAGTGACGACAATCTCGTTTTTCCCGTCCATATCCAAGTCGGCCACCACCATGCCGCCCGCTTGAGGCAGTTTGGCTTCCAGCACGTGCATCGACCACTTGCCTACGGCAACTTGTTCCATCCAGTAGACTCTGGGATCGCCATCGCCCGATACCGCCAAATCAATGTCTTTGTCGCCATCGATATCGCCCCATCCGAAAATGCCCGGCGCCGCTTGGGGCGCGAACAGGCTTCCCGCTACCGATACAATTCCCTGCGAAATAATCGTTTTCGTCCACGGTTGTTTCATGTCCGCTCCGGCAACGAGCGTCATGATCGCCGATTCTTGAGGATCCGCGGGCACCTTGGCAGT
>JBGAOI010000133.1:0-14096 GCA_044221885.1 Polyangium sp. (in: bacteria) | reverse complement strand
ATCAAGGCCGCGCGGTTTCGCTGAGTCTGCCAGGGTTTTGGAACCACGCCAAGAGCGCAAACGACAAATGCCGCAATACGTGCTTCGTGTGGGCCCGTCGTTCGTAAGGAAAGGAATCGTCAACGCTCATGGCGTCGAATCGAAATGGGGTTTGGGGCGAAGAGCGCCAAAGGCGACTCGAGGCCCCAAAGGTCAAGCCAGAATGTTGGAGGGATCGAGAGACGAGTGGAGTGGATTTACTTCTTGGCGCCGGCTTGGGCTTGCACGAAACTCGCCAATAGCTTGCGATCAGCAGCGCTGAGTTTTTCCGCAAATGCCGGCATGTGACCTTCGAGTTTTGCGTCCATCGAGCCCTTGGGATAGGTCTTGCCGCTGCCGGGATCATCGATTTGCGCCAAAATCCAGGCCATCGATCCCCAGCCTCGCAATTCAGGAGCCAGCGAATCTTCATCGTCGGTTTTACCGTCAAAACGATGACAACTCGTACAACGTTGACGCACGAGCTTTTCGCCGGGCATGTCCTTGGTCGTCGTACCTTGCGCTTCCGCCATCAAGAAGTCGGTAATGGCATTCATGTCTTCCGCCTTCATCGGCGTGAACTCTTTGGCCAATTCTGGATCCGCCGGCGGTTTCGTCATGCTGGGCATCATGCCTTTGAACGCCGTTTTGCCAAACAGCAAATCGTGATCGGGCTCTTCGAGAACCCGTTTGGCCCAGTCTTTCGAGCCAAACCCGGTCAGGTCCGGCGCCGTGTCTTTTCCTACGGCCGGACCCAAATCACCCATTCGATGACAACTGGCGCAATGTTGTTCGAACAGCCAAACCCGACGCGTTTCGGGATGATTCCGCATCATCGCCAAAGCCCCGTCAGGAGGCACGCCATCGGTCGAAATCGCCAATGCTTTTTTGCCTTGAGCTTCGGCTTTTGCCACGGCTTTGAGGAAATCCGCATCGCCCGCGTCGTGCTTCATCGATGCGCCCGTCAAGATTCCTCCGGCAATGCCAAACAGCGCAACCGGAACCAACAGCGGAAGGCGTTTCATCACCCCGCGATCGGCCTTTTTGTCGAGCAGCGGCAGGAGCACGAGATACCCGACCACGAGCCCCGGCAAAAGCACCGTTGCAATCAATTCGAGACGTCCCGGGAACGGTTTGCGCATTTCATAAAGCGCCAGGAAATACCATTCCGGTCGAGCAGGATAATCGCTGGTCGGATCCGCGGGCGCATCAAACGGCGCGCCATGATGTTGCATTGTCAATGCAAACACCGCTCCGAGAACGACCAACGCGACGACCAAGTTCCGCGCGAGTTGCGCTGGAAAAAAGGGATCGGCGCGCACCGCATCTGCGGGAGCTTCCAATGCGGGCCCGTGCTTTTTTGCCAGCCATACGTACTTGACAAACATGCCCACAAGCAAGAGCGGAAGCACCATCGTGTGCACGGTATAAAGACGCGTGAGGGTCATGTTCCCGGGCAAACTGCCTCCAAGAAGCATTTCCTGCATCATCGTGCCTACGACCGGCACCGTGCCCATGATCCCCGTTTCAACGCGTAATGCCCAGAATCCACGCTGATCCCAGCGGAGCGGATTGCCCGTCAACGCCGCTGCGACAATCAGGCCCAAAAGCCCAAGACTGAGCCAATACGTGAATTCTCGAGGCTTGCGATACGCACCGCGAACGATGGCATGTCCAATGTGAATCGCGCCCAAGATGATGAGCGATTGCGCACCGAATTGATGCAAGCCGCGTACGAGCCACCCGAGAGGTACTTTTTGCTGCAAGTACATCACGCTGGCCCAAGCCGTCGTCGTCCCGGGAGCATAGACGGTCGACATGAGTAAACCCGTGACGATCACGACGAGCAACATGAGGCCCATCGCTCCCGCCCAGGCATACGCAAACCGCGCTCCACCGGGTACGGTCAATTCCACGAAGCTTTTCACGAGTGACCGATAACCCGTGCGTTCGTCAATCCAATCGCCGAGTTTCACCCGACTTCCTCCTTCGCGGAAATGCCTTGTCGATATCGACGGAAGTCCACTTCAACAAACCCGTCGACAACGCGAACATCGAGCGCGTCCATGCCTCGCGGAGAAGGTCCCGACACTGCATCGCCCGTCAGGGAAAACTTCGATACGTGACACGGACAGAAGTAACTCTGTTTGTCCGCGTTGATGTCAATCGAGCAACCCAGGTGCGGACAAACCGCACTCATCGCCTTGACGTCGTCGCCCTTGCGCGTGAGCCACAACGATCCGAGCAGTTGATCGCGCGTAATCGTGTACCCGTCCTTTTCGTCGGCGATGACCACGACTCGTTTGGGCTCACCCGGTTTGACGTCGGCCAAACGTCCAACACGGATCCAACGAGCTTTGCCGCCCTCGCCACTCGACGCGGGAGCAAGCATGCGTGCAACGGGTACGATGAGCGCTCCTGCGTAGATTGCACCCGATGCGGCAGCCAGAGCTTTTAATGCGCCACGACGGTTGGTCGTTTGACCTCGGTCCGCAGGCGGCTCTACCCGCGGAGGCTCTTCAGCAAGGTCGTTTTGGGTCTCGTCGGCCATCTCGTCCGCTCTCCTTGTGCCGTGCCCACGCGCGGCGCGAGCAGAATACAGAGAAACGTGGCGCTTGCGGAGAGTTTGAAGAAGCAACGCTCACGTTCGGCCGAACGCACGTGGAACAAGTGCCCGAAAGTTTGAACGCCAAGTTTTTCGTCATCGACGAAGCTTGGAGAACAAAGCGAATCAGTCCATGTCCGCAACGAAAGCATCGAGGTTTGTCGCTTTCAATGCGAGGCCAAACCAGCGCTGAAGCTGGTCCAAATCGCCACAGGACAACACCCGTTCACGAACGAGTGGCGTAACGACAAACCCGCGCATGGTGAGTACATCGATCAGCGCGCTTGCACGTTCGCGCGTACGTCCGTCTACGAATCCGCTTGCGAGTCCGTCTGCAAATCCGCTCGCGTGACCACGTGCATGCACCCAGCCGTCCGTGTACTTGATGCCTTCCACGTCGTCGAAAAACGCGCTCACTGGAACGGACGTGAGGCCATACTTGTCGAGTTCGGGGACAAGAGGCACCTGCGTGCCCACTCGATACACCACCGACGCCAAGCCTTTCTTCACCACTTCGACTTCACGACGCTCGGTGTGGACAATCCAAACCGTCGGCCAGTCGTGCTCGAGGTACAACTGAACCTTCTCGTCCAAATTTTTCTTACTCTGGGTTGCTCGAATTTCCACGGCAAGAATCGGAAGCCCGCGGAAGGCCTCGCCTTTGGGATTGACGAGCTGTTTGACGAGAACCGTGTCGGGGGCTCGTCGGGACGCACCATGTTCGTCATCCAAAACGCAATACACGTCGTTCATCACGGTATGACCGTCACGTGCATGCACACGAAACAGCGTGCTCGAAAAGACCATCGCGACCGAGTGAATGTCGTGAGACACAGGCTTCTCCACCAATTCGCCGCGGTGGAGTTCCCACGGGCTATCGTCGTAACAGTCGTCTGGCGTGCCCAGCTTGCGACCTGTAGGCCCGACATCGCGTAATTCAATCGGGCCCGTACAGATCAATTCTCGATCCGGCTCGGTAACGTGCAGCGCGCCATCCATGAGGATCAGGCTAGCACGCGATTTGACGCTGTGAAAGGAGAATTTTGCAGAAGGTAAAACGTTTCGTTCGTCCGAGAACAAAACGTCGAAGAACTGAATCGCGGCAAGGTTTTACGGGACGAGCATGCAACCGTTGATGCATCCAGGCGTATTCGGATCACATGGCGTCATGCATTTCCAGTCGCAATCGGGAATCCCGCACGGATAACAACACGCGAGCCCTTGCGCGCACATCGCTCCGCCAGCTGATTGCCCGCAAAGCGCGTCTTTTGGCAATCCGCCACCACTTCCACCCATTCCCGCAGCGCCCCCAACAATCACGCCGCCCATTCCCGCAGTTCCCCCGTTGTTCTCCGATCCGCCCATGCCGCCAGCTCCAGCCATTCCGCTGGAAGACGCGTTCGATCCGGAACTCGAACTCGAGCTCGCCGTACCCCCCGTGCTGCCACCACCGCTCGAGCCATCACACGCGACGAAAACGAACGTTGCCGCAGCCATCAAACCCAAAACGAGATTGTTTCGCATGACCAACACCGTACACGCATTGCGTGCGCGACTCCAAATTCGCTGCGAAACATCCACCCATGAAACGGGTTTGTCGTTCAAGCGCGACTCGAACGTTTGTCTCCTGGAACTTCACGCAGGCGCACATCGAGCGGCCAACGGTACACATTCACGCGGCCTTCGTTGCACGCCGAAGCCAATCGCTGACCACTCGCATCCATCGCCAAGCTGATCATCGGCCTTCCGCGCCCCACCACATCACGTTCGAGCACCCCCGTTGATACACTCCAAACCCGCATACCCCCGCTCACGAGACCCGCAATCACGTACATCCCCGTTCCATCGAACGTCAACGAATGCACTTGTTTGCCGTCACCTCGAAGCGTCCGGTCGAGCTCCCAATTTCGAGTATTCCAAACCCGCACCGAACCGTCGCCAAATCCGGCCGCAAGCTGCTGACCATTGGGGGAAAACGCCACCGTTCGGACGAGCCCAGGGCTCGAACCGTCACGAACCACGGTCACCGAACACAATTGCCCATCCCAAAGACGCACCGACGCATCATCACCACCTGTGGCAATGAGGGATCCTTGACCCACCATTGCAATGGCGCGGACCCATTTGAGTTCGTCCGGGAGCATCGCGGCCAGTTCGCCCGTATCGACACGCCACGAACACACCGTGTTGTCTTCGCCGCATGAAACCAAGGTCGAACCGTCCTGATTTAATGCCAAATCACGCACGGGCGCACGATGGCCATCCATCAATTGCACGAGTTTGCCCGTTGCCGATTCGAGCAAACGGAGCCGTCCATCACTGCACCCCAAGGCAACAAAACCCGGTCCCGAAGCCAGGCAATTCACACGTACAACGAGCTTCGAAGTCCAAAGACGCTTGTGCAAATTCACGTCGACCCCTGCGACATCGCCATTCCACGAAGCCATGAAAAGATTGGGGCCTTGAAGATCGAATGCTACGCTGCGGGGCCATTCATCCGAAGCCATGGCGCACCAGACATTGTCTTCGTAATTCTCGATCTGCATGTCCGCAGGCACTCGAGGAAATCGCGGCTCCAAACGAATCGCGCGCCGCCCCTCGATAACGGCGCCTTCACTCACTCGTTCGCTAGCCGGTCCTTTTAATTGCGAAGGGCGGGAAGGTTTGTCCGTATCTTTACCCTTGGCTAGCCCGGACGAACGCCGCGTATCCAGCGGGAATTTTTGCGACGCCGGCAAGGGTTCCGAATCAATGAACGGAGCCGTTTCGACGAAAATCGTCGCATCGAGCTTCAATGTCGAGATCCGCGGACGCCGATGAATCGCGACGTGCAGCTTGTCGGCCATATCCATGGCCGCGTCGAATCGATCGTCAATGTTCGGCGCCAGTGCTTTTCTCATCCACGCATCCACGAGCGCTGGTAATTCCTGCCGAAGATGCGTTGGCGACTCGAAATCCCCGATTTCGATCGCTTTCGCGATGAGAAAATCTGTTTTTCCAGAAAAAGGAACCGCCCCCGTCAGCATTTCATACGCAATGATACCAAGCGCCCATAAATCAGCCCGTTGATCGATGATCCTCGATTGCACACCGAGCCGCTCGGGACTCATGTAACGCACGACGCCCAAATTGGACCCACCACTCGATGTCGTTGCGTCGTCATCGATCTGTTTGACGATGCCAAAATCGAGCACCTTGAGGAATGGTTCGCCCTCGACGTCCAAGACAAACAAGTTGTCCGGCTTGATATCACGGTGCACCAGCCCCATGCGATGCGCTTCACTCAACGCCTTGGCTGCATGTTCAATCAGGCGACACACCTCTTCAATCGGCAAAACCCCTTCACGCTCGAGCCGCGAACGCAACGTTTCTCCGCGCAACAGCTCCATGACGATGTACGGTTCGCCATCCGCAGTCGTGGAATGATCGAACACCTTCGCCACATGGGGACTCTGCAACAATGCCGCCGCTTGAGCCTCCTGCGTAAAACGCCGCAACGATGTCTCGCTCCGAGAATGCTTCGACACCATGAACTTCACGGCCACGTGGGTTCGTAATGCCAAATGTTCGGCCGCCCAAACCTCGCCCATGCCTCCTACGCCGTGCTCGAGACGTCGCAGCAATCGGATGGTCGACGTAATAAACTGTCCCGGATACGGCATCGTGGACCCTCGACCGTCGTTACGCCCGCGCAAGGAATCAACGCTGGACGTTACCTTCCTTGCGTATCGAAATTTCAGGATCATGTCCAGATCCGACAAGAGACACACACCGCAAACTCACGCTATGCATTCGAGCCAGGTATCCCGTCGATGAACGTTGCGTCCGCAATCGTTGGAGTTCAAAAGGTCATCACGTGACTGCTCGACGCCACAAGCACTTCGGACGAGATGCACTCGCAGCACTGCTGCTGTCGAGCTTGGTGATGGCTTGTCAAAACACACCCAAGCCCAAAGCTCCCACCTGTCGCCCCGACGATTTGTCCGGGTGCATCATCGAAGATGTCGAGATTCTCGGCAACGTGGCCATTCCCGACACGGCCATCAAAGAACGCATCGCCACAGCAGAAAGCGCCCACGCTCTCGGCGGAGCTCTTTACGGCGTACCCATCATCGGTTTGTCCGACCTGCTCACCGTCGAGTACGAATATTTCGATCGTTTCGTGCTCGAACGAGATCTCGCGCGTGTCGAGCGTTATTACCGAGCGCGAGGGTTTTACGAAGCGCGCGTAACCGCTGCGCGCGTGATGCGCCGCAAGTCCGATGGGCGAGCACGTGTGGAAATCTCCGTCGAAGAAGGCCCGCCTGTGCTCATTGGTCGCGTCGCTCTCCGCTGGAAAGATTGGCGCATGCCCGAAGCGGATGAAGTTTCGATCCCCGTCACCGAAGCCAAAAACGAGTTCGAGCCGGGCAAACGGTTGGAAGAAGACGCGTACGAAAAAGCCAAGAAAGAAATGCTCTTGGCCATGACCGATCGCGGTTTTCCCTACGCGAACGTGGTTGGTCAAGTCAAAGTCGATCTCGTTGCACACACAGCCGATGTGACGTTCACGCTCGAGCTCGGACCGCGATCGAAGTTTGGAAAAATTCGGCTCCGTGGCGTAGGCGAATTGCCTGAAGACTTGTTGCGAAAGTCGCTGGATTTCAAAGAAGGCGACCGGTTTTCCACGGCCACCCTCAGCGCTGCTGAACGAGCCTTGGGAGACTTCGGCGTCTTCGGATCGATCGACATCAAACCCGAACTGTCGCCTCCGGACAAACCACCTGATCCCGTCGTGCCCGTGACGATCACGGTACAACCTGCACCGCTGCGCGCCGTGAAGGTCGGCGTGGGTGCGGAAGCCGGAGCACGCGTCGAAGCGCATGGATCGCTCAGTTGGGAAAACCGTAATTTTCTGGGAGGATTGCGCCGATTCGCCATTGAAGCTCGTCCCGGCGTGGTGTTTTACCCGAACACACTCTTCAACTTGTTTCTTGCTCCGCCCGATCAAGTCTTGCCGGAATTGCGATCCCGATTCGAATTGCGACAACCCAACGTCTTCGAAGCGCACACGAATGCTGTGTTGCGCGGAGCCATCAGCATTTATCGGCCCATCAACATCATCGCCACGCCGCCTCCAGCTTCACCCGAAGCGCTCGCCCCAGTCCTTGGATACCGTGAATACTCGGGTACGCTCGGGATCGAGCGTAGGTTTGTCAAGTCGCAACACTACTTGGGGCAGTTCATCCACATCCAAGTGGACGATCCGTTCTTGTATCCGGTTTGGAGTGGCAAAACGCCGGACGGCTACAAACGCTTTTTGCTGACGTACCTCGAAACGGTGGGAACGCTGGATTTCCGCCGCGACGATCGCGGAGACATTGATCGCGTCAATCCTCGACGGGGTATTTACCTTGGACTGAATGCGCAAGTGGCGGGCATGTTTTTGCCGGGCGATGCCAATGATTTTCGCTTGCGCCCGGAATTACGCGCCTACGTGCCCATTGCCAAAGGAATCACGCTGGCATTTCGTGCGAACGGCGGATTCCTTTTCCCGCAATCGAATGAATACGAAAAGACGTTGGCATTCCTCGAGGAACAAGGAAAAACCCGCAATAGTATCTCGGTCGATGGCCAAGTCGTCGCTGGTACCGACTTGCCTCTTTCCACTTTGCAACGAAATCTGCAAAGCCTTCAATTTCGCGGCTTCTACAGTGGCGGCCCCAATTCCAATCGCGGGTACATCTACAATGGCGTGGGACTTCACGCAAACGTTCCACTGCGCCAAGCCGGAACGGCGCCCCTATCGGCCGTTGGTGGTCTGACGTTATGGGAGAGCTCGCTCGAAGTGCGTTTTGCGTTCACGGACAAACTCGGCGCCCTGTTTTTCCTGGACGGCAGCGACGTGACGAGCGGCG
This sequence comes from Polyangium sp. (in: bacteria), assembly GCA_044221885.1. GTDB lineage: Bacteria > Myxococcota_A > Polyangia > Polyangiales > Polyangiaceae > Polyangium. Next base: position 5,576 of record JBGAOI010000133.1, on the reverse strand, counting down.
TTGCGGACTTGCGATTCGATCGCCCGCATTTGTCGGGAGGCCTCGGGCTACGTTACGCCACACCGGTTGGTCCGGTACGTCTCGATCTTGGGTATCGTATTCCTTGCGCTCAGGTCATTGGCGTTTGTGAGGAAGCGCAAATTGGTTATGACGCCGCGCTTTTTGGATATACGGGCGGCTATCCACTCGTCACGACCATTGCGATTGGCGAAGCGTTTTAGAGGGTGTCTATCAGGCTGCTGCGCGAACCGGTGCTTCGGTCAGCCTCACTCAGCGTACTGAAGTACGCTTCGTATCGGCTTCCCTAGCCCCGATTCGCTCGCAACGCCTGATAGACACCCTCTTCGACAGGCGGCTAACCTTCTTCTTCTTCCATGCTGAACAGGGCGAGCGCGGTCAAACCAATGGCCGTCGCGCACTTGGCGCATAACGGAGGTTCGTCGCAGCGCATCTCGTCACCACGAAACCACACATAAAGCCCCCGGCCGGCAGGTTCGCCTTCGAGAACCGCGCCACACGCATCACACTCGCATCGGGCCTTCTCCGCTTCCTCTGCACGCGTGCGCAAAGCACACTCGGCAACCGGATCGATGGCCATTGAAATCACGAGATTCCGCGTTTCGTCCATCCTCGGGTCCTTTGAGTTCGCAACGGCCCGACTGTAGCTCAGGGCCGTTGCGAATGCATCCTCTTCTTTACACTTCGACCCAACCTCTTCGCAAACGAGGCAAAAGGCCGCGAATCACGGTATTCTCACGTGTCCGCTTGAACGTCGGCGCTTTCCGAAGATTTCTTGGACTTGCCTTTTTTCGCCCCATCGAGCGCGCAGCTCTCGAGGAGAATTTCCGCAACGTCCAGTTGCTTGATGCTTTCTTCTTTGCCGTGACTTTTGAGGCCGTCGGAAATCATCGTTTGGCAGAACGGACACCCGGTCGCAATCGTTTTCGCCTCGGTTTGCAGCAATTGCAAGGTTCGCTTGACATTCACGCGATCCTTGTTTTGCTCTTCCATCCAGAATTGTGCACCACCCGCGCCGCAACACAATCCCTTGTTGCGATTCCACCCTTCCGCCTCGACCAACTCGACCCCGGGAATGCTCTTCAAAATATCCCGCGGTTGTTCGTACACGCCATTGTATCGGCCGAGGTAACACGAATCGTGGAAAACCATTTTGCCTTTGACGGGCTGCGTCGGCTTGAGCTTGCGTTCGGCAACGAGGCCCAGCAAGAAGTCCGTGTGATGAATAACCTCGAATTTCGCTCCGAAATCCGGGTATTCATTCAAGAGCGTATTAAAACAATGCGGGCAAGCCGTAACGATTTTCTTGATGCCACCTTGGTCTTTGTAACCATTCAACGTGGCGACGTTTTGCTCGGCCAGCATCGCAAAAAGATATTCATTGCCTGCACGTCGCGCCGGATCACCCGTGCACGTTTCTTCTTGGCCGAGAATCGCAAAATCAATGCCCGCAGCTTGAAGCAGTTTGGCCGTGGCCCGAGCGATCTTTTTCGCTCGATCGTCATAACTCGCCGCACAACCCACCCAATACAATACGGGAGCATTGGGGTGATCGGCCATGGTTTTGACGTCCAAACCTTCCGTCCAATTGCCCCGGTCCATACGTGCCAAGTTCCACGGATTGCCGTTGACTTCCAAGGCTTGGAACGGACCGTTCAATTGCGACGGGAATTCGCCTTTGACGAGCACCAAATGGCGACGCATATCGACGATCTTGTCGACATAGCTGATCATCACGGGGCATTGCTCTTCGCAAGCTCGGCACGTCGTACATGCCCAGAGTACGTCCGGGTGAATGACGTTGGCGATGAGTTCTTTGCTGGTCGCATTCGTCTCGGCAGGAGCAGCTTCGACTGCTTCGGTGTCTTCGAGACGCGGCAACGCGGCACCAGCGGTACCCAATTTCGACTTTTGTTCGACGATGGTTTCGCCGTGTTCGTAAAGGTGATCCCGAAGGTTCAATGTGAACTGTTTCGGCGAAAGCAGTTTGCCCGTTTTATGCGCGGGACAATTGTCTGAACAACGTCCGCATTCGGTGCAGGTGTAGAAGTCCACAATGGCCTTCCACGAGAAGTCTTCGATCTTGTTGGCCCCCACGGGCGGCGCATTGACCGGATCTTCGGCCGCAGCCATGACCTTTTCGCCAATCGCTTCCGCTGTCGGCGCCAAGAGTGGAAGACGTCCCGCCGGCGCGAGCGACCGGAAAAACACGTTTGGCACGCCGGTCACGATGTGGAAGTGCTTCGAATACGGCAAGAGATTCAGGAAAAGCAGCACGAGCGTCGAATGCGTCCAGAATCCAATGCGAGCCAAAATGCTCAGCACGTCCGTGGACAAACCCGTCAGCATCATGGCTATCGCCGACCCAGCCGGGGACGGAAAGGGTGCCCAGCCGAGCGCTTGCGTGGGCTTCGGCCCGAGAGGTGCCGTGAGTTGGCGAATGGAATTGCATGCCGTGTCTTCGAGATTTCCGCCAAAACAATTGGGGAAACTGCGGTGATGCAAAACCATCGCCGCCCCATCGTAAAGCATGTCGGCAACCATCATCGTAATGATGATGCCGAGAATCAGAATCGCTTCGCCTGATTTCGTCATGCGTGATTCTTGACGAACCACTCGGAAATAAAGGAATACCAACGCGCCGCAAATAACGAGCGTCGCAATGACGTCCTTGACGAATTCATAGATATGCCCGAGCGGCAAACCCAAAAATCCTTCAGGCCCGAGAATAAACAAATTGAACGAAGGATCGAATCCTCGACCCCACAAGATCACCGACCGGAGAAGCAGCACCACAAAGCCCGTGAAGATGAGCATGTGGGCGGCTCCGGCCAGCCGATAATAATGCATCTTTTTCTGGGCCAACGCGTAGATGACCACGCCCTCGACCCGCTTGCCGATCTCGTCGAATCGATCCTCGTCCTTTCCAATCCGCATGAGCTGCCAGCGCTTGCCCGCGCTGTACGCAAATGCGCCAACCAATCCAGAAATGACGAGGAACATGAGCATGGGGTTCATCGCAGCGGTTCTCCCAGGATGCAGGCGACGTTGTAGGGGGCGACGGGGCGGCGCGTCAATAACTCCTACAGCGTAAATTCAAACGACTTCTCTTCCGTTCCCGAACCTGGCGACAAGTCGACCACCATGCCGAACGGACGCTGGCCCACTCGCGCGCCGAGACGCACCCGTACAGGCGCAACGGCACCACCAAGTTTGTCGAGACGTATGACCACGCGATACGTGCCCTTCTTCGGATCGCCCTCTGCCAAGTACACGTTCTCGATGTTCTGCCCTTGGCACTCGTTGCTCATCTGCGGGCAGTCCCGATCCTTCACAAGGCCCGAAGAGGTCGGTTCGCCCAACCGAGCCAACTCGCCGTTGGGATCGTAAACGTTGAGATCGATGTCGGCTTCGACCGCTTCCCAAGCGATCGCAAACTGCAAGATGCCCGTATGCAAACCGCAACCTTCGTCGATGACGCCGTTGCAGTTGTCGTCATGCGCGTCGAAACAACGCTCGACACCGGATGGTGTGCATGCCGTCTCGAGCACCACGCCTGGCGATGCTTTGACGTTTTGCACCTTGAGAGCCTCACGCGGCGTGGCCGCGGGGACTTCGATGCACGCCGCGAGGATCAAAACGAACGACGGGAGGACGGCACGACGAACGTGCCCAAGACAAACCTTCAGAACTTCCCTACGCACGACAACCCCGCCTCACCGAACGGTCCACAACCGAACGAACGGATGAAGCGTTGTTCGGCTTTCTTTGCCGCCGTTTCATCGGCCGGTTTTGCAGGTTCGGGTTTGGCAATGATGGCCAGGACCAACCCACCTACGCCTACGACAGCTCCACCAACCCCCAAGCCGATGCCGAGCGTGCGCAAAAACTTGGCATCGCTCCCGTCAGCGTTGAGCACTTGACGTTCGAGCTGACAATGTTGCACGTTGCCCTGGGAGCAGTTTGTCCCGTACTCGATTTCGTGAATTTTTGCGTCCCGCGCAAGGTTTCCGGCGAGGTATTCCGACATGAACCCCGCACCGAGCCCTGACAAACCTACGCCCGCTCCAACCCCTGCCGCGATGATGCCGATCATCTTTTGATTGGGGAACAGATTCGGCGGCGGCGGCGGCGGTGGCGGCGGCGGTGGCGGCGGTGGCGGCGGCGGCGGCGCTTTCTCGATCACTTTGGGCTCGAGCGCCAAGGGAATTTCCTTGTTGGCCTCGACATCCACTTCTTGCGTCGCGTCCGTGTGTTCAGGAGCGCTGACCGTAAACTTGTGTTTTCCAGGGAGAAATCGAAAGGGTTTGTCCGTTGGGAAATCCTCGATGGGTACATCGTCGATGGCGAGTTTGGCACCTGAAACCGGTGACGTAACCTTGACCGCGCCGACATGCATCATCGCCTTGGCGATCTGCTCGTTGACGTCCTTGCGATCCGCATCATCGAGAGCACCCGTCGTGGATGAAAGCGATGCTTCCATGGCCTCGATCGAGGGGATCCACTTTTCAAGCGCGAGGAGCGTGTATCCATGCATGCGCAAGATCTGGGCACTCGGATAAAGCGCCTTGGCCTGATCGAAAAGGTTCAGCGCTTTGTTGAAGTCGCCCGAGCGATACGCACCTAAACCTTCCGCGGCAGCTTGACGCGCAAGCGTGATTTGCTGCTGGGAAGGCGCAGCTGGAGGGGTTTGTCCTGTAGCAGGAGGCGTCGGTTGTTGAGCGAAACTCAAGTTTGGCGCGGCAACATAAGCCGTACCAACCAGCGCGGAGAGGGCAATGGCGATCGAACGCCGATGTAGGGTGTTCATCAGAACTTGATCGTGCCTTTGATCTTGGGTGCGACAGTGCTCGAAGGTTTGGGTTTGGGCGTCGTGGAAACTGCCGCCGTCTTTGTCGGCGTGGTGGTTGTCGGGGCCGTGGACTTCGCTGCGGCAATCGGATCCGCCGCACTCGTCGCTGGCGGAGGCGGTTCAGGCGCAGCCGATGCTTCCGGTGCGGCCGACGCACTTGCCGGAGGTTCGGGCGTACCAACCGCGTCTGCCGACGCTGCAGCGCTCGCCGCGGGTTCGGCCGATGGAACTGCTTCCGGCGTCGGAGGAGGCGCAACGGATGCGACTGGTTCGGGTGTCGGAGCCGGTGCTGGCGCAGGAGGAGGCGTTGCTTGAGCAGCCGCTTTCGCCGCAGCTAGCTTGGCTTCATTTCCTTTGAGCACATAATAAAGGCCACCTGCACCCGCCAAACCAAACACAACGAGGCCACCAGCGAGCACGGCTCCGAGGTGCACTTTTTTCTTTGGTCCCGGCGTTCCAGCTTGCGTCGAATACAACGGCGCGCCGGTCGTTGCGCCGGGCATACCTGCCGGAATCGGTGCTCCGGATTGGGACAAACCCATCGCCGCCGCTTGCGCCAGTGGCACGCCCGAAAGAGAAATCCCGCCCGAGTTTGGAATTCCAACCGGCATCGGCATCCCTGCTTGAGAAATGCCTCCAGCTTGAACGCTGGTTCCAGGAATACTCGTGCCGGGAATCGGCCCGGCCGCAGGAGGGATGGACAAAC
>JBGAOI010000132.1:0-14133 GCA_044221885.1 Polyangium sp. (in: bacteria) | reverse complement strand
TACTTCTGGCACAACGACTTCCGGTCGTCGCACTTCAGCCGGTGGAGTGCGTCCTGTCAAACCACCTTCATCCGCACGCGCGACGTTCGGGGTCGGCGGAGGACGCTCGTCACGCATCGGCAGCGGTTGTTCCAAATCGAGATCGAGTTTTCGCTCTGGTTTGGCAGCTGGTTTGTCTTTGGGCTTCGGCTCTGGACCGAAATCCAAATCGAGAGCACTCGACGTTTTGGGAATCGCAACGTCTTTGGCGCGTGCTCCCTGCCCTGAAAGATCCAACTCCAAATCGAGCGGCCGATTGGCTTGCGGCACCATCGTACTGCTGCCGCGTTGTTTCACTTGTGCAGCAAGGGCAGCGACGCGTTTTTTGCCAGCTTCCGGATCCGGCGGGATCGAAGGCGATCGTTGCGCGGGTTCGGGGGAAATCGATTCCGATACCTTCGACAGCTGCTCCGATGGACGACGCATCATCATCGGGAACATCGTTTCGGGTCGAATCGGAGCAATCGTCTTGCGTACCGGCGCCGGTTTTTCCTGAACAACGTCGAAGATTTCGGCCTCGTTGAGGTCGATTTCTTCCGTCACGTCCGCCTTCATCTGCACGACGGGCGGGGGCATTTGTCCAGACGCACGAACCACAGGTGGCAGCGGAGGCGGAAGGGATGGACGACTTGGCGACGATGCGCGAGGCGGCGGAGGCGGCGGAAGCGCGGGCATCGGCGGAGGCACGGACGCTCGATTCCCCGCAGGAATGACGGGCGTCGGGCGTGACTCGTCATCCGCATCAGCCACCGCATCGGCTTCAGCTTCGTCATCGACGAACAACAACTCGTCATCGGCGATCATCTCTTCGTCGATGGTGTGTGTCGTCACGCGCCGCTTCTTGCGCGCTTCCTGATTTTCAACGAGACGCTGATACTTCTCAGCTTGTTTCTTGCCGAAAATCGTCAGGGCGTCTTTCGCGCCAAACCTAGCTGCCGCGCGAGCGACGTCACGATGGTACGTACCGTTCTCGATCTCGCGCGCCACACGCGCCCAGTACTGCTGGAACGAATTGTAGCGTTGCACGAGCGTTTGGAATTTGAAACGTTGTGCCGTATTCCGCACTTGCTCGCGACGCAAAATCTGAACGCGTCGATCGACGTCTTTACGTGGCACGAGCGGTTCGAGCTTCTCGATGCCCATGAAGTACTGCTCGTACAGTGCCTTGAGCCGCTCTATGCGGCTTTCGAGTTCTTCCAGGGCTTGCTCAACCTCTTTGAATTCCATGCGTTCAGAGCGGCGTGATCTTGAGGTTGTCGAAACAAACCGGGGCTTCCCAGTCGTTGAACCCGAAAGACTCGTGACCCGAACCAACGAGCGGTTCGTGATCGTCGAAAGTGAAATACAGCGTTCCGTTGACCGACCACGTGACCGTATGGCCATCGGTGCGTTCGAGACGGAAACGGTACGTTTGTCCTGCCGATACAGCGCGTTCACGTTCATCATCGCTCTGAGGATCGATGTCGATCTCCAGCCGATCGCTTCCGTGTTCGTCGATTCGCGCGAGGACGTGTTTCGAATTCTTCCAGCCGCCGAAAATCGCGATGTAGCTGGTTGCGTTCGTGTAGGACGCACCCGTCGCGCCGCTTTTTCCGTCGCCCCAAGCTTCCACTTTCAAGTCCCCGACGGCGCTTTCAGCGATCGCATCGAATTCGATGCGGGCGTTCGTAGGAATCCGCTTCTTGAGCCAGATCCCTTTGTTTCGCGCGCCTTGACCACAGAGTCTTCCGTTGTCGATGCGCCACTTTGGCGCCAACACGTTCCAGTTCTCGCCGAGTTCGGCGCGGTCGAACGTGTCCTCGAACGGAGCAGAGATCATGGGCAGGTTGGACGTTGGTTGTTGGGCATCAACGACCGCGCGAGCTGTAGCAGTCGGCACTGCTCGTGCAGGAGCTGGCAATTGATCGCCCGTCGGCGGCCCTTCGGGCACGCAAGACACGAGCGTCATTGCAGCAAAACCGCTGTAAACGACGGCGAACAAACGCACTGACCCATCGTAGCAGTGGTCGGTCCTGAACCAAAGATCCCCCTCTCGAATCCGCTCGACAACCATGATCGGCCGCCGTTCGGAAACAGCATGCTTGCCCGGTTCTTGCGGCGAGCGTAAGGAGAGCCCGTGCATCCCATCCTGTTTCGCATCCCATTTCCGCAATCAGGCGTGCCCCTCTTTTGGGCCCTGCTCGTGGCTGCCGCGATCGCACTCGTCGTCGCCGTTTTCCAATACCGAGCGCAAAGCAAAAGCGGAGCGATCGGTGCGGGCGTCGTCGGAGCTGGTCTAGCCGCCGCAGCGTTTGCGATGAAAGGTCAGACGCTGCCGCTCGGACCGTTGCCCATCTACAGCTACGGCGTGATGCTCGGTTTGTCCCTCGTCGTCGGCTGGTACTTGACGCTGGGTTTGGCCGAGAAAGATGGTTTGCCCAAGGAGGTGATGGCGAACAACTACGTCGTCACTGCCGTTGCAGCCGTGGCCGGTAGCCGCATCTTGTACATCCTGACAAACCTCGACGAATTCGACACCTTCCGAGAAATGCTCGACGTCCGTAAAGGCGGACTCGTGGCGTATGGTGGGTTCCTCGGTGGGTTTGTCGGATCGCTCATGTACCTCCGTCAGTACAAGATCCCGCTGCTCCCGTGGGCCGACGTGGCCGTTCCGAGCCTCGCCTCTGGCCTCATGATCACGCGCATCGGTTGCTACTTGTTCGGTTGCGACTTTGGTCAACCGCTCTCGAAGACGGCGCCCGCTTTTCTGCAAAAACTCGGCACGTTTCCGCGTTGGGAAGTGGGTCTCATCGATGCCTCCGCAACAGGTGGTCCCTCGGGATCCCCCGCGTGGCTTCAGCACTTGAGGAAGCACCTGATCTCGGAGGACGCGACGAGTTCGCTCCCCGTGCATCCGACACAAGTTTACGAATCACTCGTGGGCGCAAGCTTGCTCGTGCTGTTGCTCGTGTCGCGTCGTCATCAAAAGTTTCGGGGGCAAATCTTTTTCATCTTCACGTTCGCGTACGGCGTTTGTCGCTTCATGCTCGAAATGTTGCGTGCCGATGACGAACGCGGATGGATTCCTCCGTCGTTGCCCGAACACATCTTGTTGCCTCTCGCGTTGATTCTCTTCGCCGTGGGTTTCATCGTCGGACCGTCGAAGATGTTCGAGAATCCGACGGTTCGCACTGCGACGCGTGCACTCGCGTTTGTCCCGGCTGCGGTCGTCTTCTTTGCCCTCAAACCAGATTCGTTTGGTACGTCGGTCACGGTGCAACTCTCGACGTCGCAAGCCGTAGCGCTTTCGACGGGTTTTGCCGCGTGCCTCGCATTCAACGTGTATCACCAAGCGGCACTCGCCCACCCCACTACGGCGATGCACATCCCCCTGCCCGCTTCGCTCATGGCTGGTGAAGAAGCTGCTCCAGAAGCAGCGGTCAGCAAAGTCGCCGACGAAGACGACGACGAAACGGCGGAAGCCAAGCCCAAGAAGAAGGTGTTGGAAGAGGGCGAAGCTGCGCCGCGCAAGAAGAAGCGCAAGAAGAAGAAGCCGGTTGCTGACGAAGAAGTTGCAACACAAACGAAATCCGAGGACTCCGCCAAGACGTCCTCGGACGAAGACGACACCAGCTCGACGTGAGCTTTCCTCGAACGTCGTCGACCGCTTCCCCAATACGCATCGACGTTCACGTTTCCCCCCAGCACCATGAACACGTGGGATCGAGTCAGCTCGACACTCGCGCGCATCCGGCGAGAGTGAACGGATCGTCGTGATACGCTGACGACACAACGCTTGCTTTTTTGGCGACGCAAAGGGGCATCATGAAGCTCACCCGCATCCATTCTTTTGGGCTCGGACTATCGTTTGTCGCGGCGGCATTCTTCACGCCGCTCGCGTGTGCACCCGATTCGACGATCAAAACGACGACGTCGATGGGAACCGGTGGTGCGGGCGGAGCGGGAGGCAACGGAGCCGGACCGGGAACGGGTGGTGACGGCGGATTGCTCTTTGATATTGATGCGAGTGCGTGCGCTGACCCGACCGACAAGGACAAGGACCTGATTTCCGATTCGCTGGAAAAAGGTCCCGCTACCGACACGGACAAAGACGGCACGCCCGATGCGCTCGACGATGATGCGGACGGCGATGGCATCTTGGATGCAGATGAAGCGGCCAATCCTCGATTGCCGCCGGAGCAACCGGGGCAGATGCGAGATGACTCGTGTGATCCGCTTGCGGATAGCGACGGGGATGGTGCGCCCGATGTGCGGGATCTCGATAGCGACAACGATGGAGTGCCGGACAAAGACGAAGCGAAATACGATCCTGATGGGATGAAAGGTTGTCGGGTCACCATTGATTGCGATGGCGATGGCGTCATCGATGTCATTGAAATTGCGGCCAATTCGGATCCAGGGGACAACATGGCGATACCCGCGGACGCCGGGCTTTATTTCGTATTGCCTTACCAAGAGCCGGAAAAGGTCAAAGACTTCGAGTTTTCGACGGGCATAGCGAAAGCCGATATTTATTTCATGATCGATACGACGGCATCGATGCAGCCCGCGATCGATAACCTCAAAGCCTCGATTGACACGGAAATCATTCCGACGATTTTGAACGGCGATACGAATGTCAATCCGCCCATACCGGCGATTGACGACGCGTGGATCGGCATTGGAGAGTTCCGTGACGTACCTTGGTTGCCTTATGGTGAAATGAACGATCAATTGTATCGGTTCCAATTCAACATCAACAACCAAACCATCAAAGGGGACATGGCGCCGCCTGCTTTTGATGGTCAGAAATACTCGGCACCGGCTTCCGTAAAAACGATTCTCGGATCGCTCGTCGCGGGTGGCGGTGGCGACGCACCGGAAGCAACGACGCAAGCGTTATGGCTGGCCGCAAAAAACGATACGTTTTCCCTGACCATTGGAGGCATTTGGAATCCGAATACGCCGTATGCATGCGCATTGCCTGGAGGTGTGGGCATACCTTGTTTCCGTCCTGGAGGTGTGCCGATTTTCGTGATGATTACAGACGCTGCATTCCACAATGGTTCCAATGCCGCGTACAATTACGATCCCATGAAAGTCGGAGGCACGGTCAAAACGTATTTGGATACGCTCAATGCGTTGAAATCGATTCATGCCAAAGTCGTAGGCGTACCGGTTTCCACCGGAGCGCCAAATGCTGCGCGCGTAGACTTGACCGATTTGGCCACGAAAACAGAAAGTACGTGGTACGACCCGCAGTTTGGCGGGAAAATCAACCCGCTCGTGCCAACGTCCGATGTTGGCGCCGGCAATGTGTCGAAAGAAGTCGTGCGCCTCTTGGGAAGGCTTGCCGGCGCAGGCCTTCATGACGTGACGACCGCTCGAGCCAATTATTCTTGTGCGGGAAATACCGATTGCAATGGCGACGGTTTGAATGATCCGGCTTACAGTAACCCTGAAGTCGATATGGGGGCCGGGCCATTCGATGCGAGCACGCTCATCACAAAAGTCGAAACGGTGGAAAACGCGAGTATGCCATTGCCATATTCGAGTCGCACGGAATCGACATTTTTCGCGCTTCAAGGCAATGCGCCCGTCACATTCCGAGTGCATGCGGAAAATACGACGGTCAAACCCTCCACGCTGCTCGTCATGCGCGCATTGATTCGCGTCGAAACACCGGCCGGGCAGGTACTTGGCGGAAAAAACGGCATCAAGCTCGTTTATTTCGTCATTCCGCAATACATTCCCAAAGCCAACTAATCAGGCGCACGGTTTTCCAATGCAAGGTCTTTCCGGGGGGAGGTTCGCTCTTTTTTTCGCGTTGCTTGGAACTTGCGTGGTTCTCAGTCCACCGGCGCGAGGCGAAGAAACGAAAGAAAGTGCAGACGGAAAGAAAAAGCAACCTTCGAGCGAAGGTTCTGCCGACCGGCAGCGAATTCGATACGTGCTGGAAGGAATCGAACTACGCGGGAACGTGCGTACGGCGGCCCGGGTCATTTTGCGTTACGTCAAGTTTCGTGCCGGAGACTTGCTCGACGTCGCCAATCCCGAAGTCGAACTGACACGATATCGATTGCTGGGTACGGGATTCTTTTCGCGGGTCGATTTGAGTTTGCGCAAGGGTTCGCGACGCGGCGCGGCCATTTTGGTCGTCGAAGTCGTCGAACGCAATACACTCATCGTGGAAAACCTGACGGCGGGTGTCGCAGCGGATGAGGACACGGAGGGGAACGCGCGACCCATTTCGCCATTTTTGGGCGTGCAATTAGCCGAGACAAACTTGGCCGGAACGGGGATCACGCTCGGAGCGGGTGTTGCGATTGCGGCGGATCAATATGCGCTCACGACGCGTTTCGTGGATCCATCGTTTGTCGGCACGGGTTGGTCGGCTTCGGCGATGCTTTATTACGGTGACGCGCGAGATTTTTTTGGCAATCGCGACGTGGCATTCGAGGCTCCGGCCATTCCACAGCGTGAAGTGACCGATTATGCTGTCGTTGCTTATCGACGTTTTGGAGCGACGATTGGCACGGGGCACGATCTTGGCATCGCCACATCGTTTGCCCTGGATTACCATTTCGAGCAAATCAACGCGACGGTTCCGGTTGCGGCTTCGCACATACGCGGGCAATCGCGTGAGCCTATTTTATTTGCCATTCAGCCCGGAAGAAGTGTTCTTTCGGAATTGCATGGTACGTTTACCTTTGATACGCGAGATGCGCCATTTCTGACGACTCGCGGAACATTGGCGCAAGCGAATGTGACGCTTTCCATGCCCGGAAGCGATTATGCGTATCAAAGCCTTGAAGCGCGATGGCGGCGCTGGTTTTTATTGCCGCGAAAACACGTGTTGCGCCTCGATGCTTATGCCGGGGCGATTGCCGGACAGGCACCTTTTTTCCGGCAGTTTTACGTGGGCGATTTTACGGACCTTTTGCCGGATCGTTTGTTGGATTTGGCCCCCGATCGTCGACAACCACCGAACTTTTTGAACACGGACATCATTGAAGTGCGTTATGGCGACGTCGCCGCGAAACTCGAAACGGAATATCGCATTCCACTCTATGCTGGTCGAGAATCGGTATATGGCGTGGATATGTTCGCGTCATTTGGATTGTATTCGGTAGCGACGCGACGTGAATTCACGAATCCGGCATCGGGTTATCGTGGTTTCGGTCGCGTACCGGTGGATGTCACCGGCAATTTGGGTTTGCGCATCGACACGAAATTGGGTGGGATTACACTTGCATTCTCGAATTTGATTGGTTTGATTTCATCACGCAATGGGGAGCGCAAGTGAATTCATTTCGAGCGCTCTTTCTGGTGGTATTTTGTACGCTCACGGCTTGGACGACACCGCTTGCCGCCGAACCGCCCAAAACCCCGGCCACACTTCCCTCGCGTAATGGCGACGTCGCGCTCGATGGAAAACATGTATTGCTGAGTGTTTCTTTTCGCGACATCGTCGATGCCGAAATCTCCAAGAAGTTATCCAGCGGACTACCCACGGTCATCGTCCTACGCGCCTGGTTATTTCGTGATGGGGGCAATGACCCCATTGCAATGACGGCCAAGACTTGCAAAATCGTTTATGACTTGTGGGATGAAGTCTACAAATTGCAAATCACGCAGCCGGGTGGACAAACCGATTCCGTCGCCGTAAACCAAGAAGGCGTCTTGCGGCAATGCGCGGAAGCCAAAAAATTGCGGCTCGTCGAACGAAGTGAACTCGAAACCAATGCGCGATTTTTCGTCGCGGCGCTCGTCGAAGTGAATCCTTTGAGCCAAGAAACATTGGATCGAATCAAACGCTGGGTAACGCGACCCAATGGTTCGGCGACGACAGGCAAAGGGGATTCGTTGTTTGGTTCGTTTGTCGGACTCTTCGTGACCAGAATCAATGACGCGGATCGAAAATTGTCATTTCGAACGCCATTGTTTTACCCACCGAACCCGCCGGAAGAAAAGAAGTAGCGGCCTACTTCGGATTCACGGCAAGAGCACGGACATCATTGCACTCAATGGTTCAGGACATCCAAGCTCGTAACGACTGGCCAGCGTCGTGCGCCATGAACTTTGGTTTCCAAATACGTCGCACAGTATTGGCGCTAGCAACCTATCGAATGCTGTTTTCCCGTGTACACCTAATTGCCACTGTTCAACTTCCCGAAGGCTGAGCAATTCGTTCGCACGTTTCTCGAATTGCTCTGCAAGCATTTGCAAATCAAAATTGGCATCTTGTCGCAGATTCGAAGGAATCCTACTCTCCAAGCTCCTTGTCAATTCGTCTGCCGAACCAAGATTCAGCCCGTCACACGGCACGCCATAGTTCCATCGGTGCTCATCTTCCGTCGGTGCCGTCGTGCCGTCACGTAGTTTTTCTCCCCACTGTTGCTGAGCTTCCCGCACTCGTTGAAATGCCCACCAAAACGCTCCGGCTCTCACCCAGCGCTCCCGTTCCACAGAAACTCGTGCAGCCACACCTGCATCCACTTGCCTCAAAAATCCCGGCTCTAAAAAGATGTTTTCGATGCACCAGCCACTTGTTACAAACAACTGTGATAACTCTGCTTTGTGCATGGCGACATCAGAGTTCGACCATACGTCACGATCGACGATACCCCAACCGGTGGGAAACGTATTATTCGATTGCATTCGTTGTAATACATTTTTTCTGCCACCGGCAACAACAATGTGGATTTGTCTGTCCCAACTTCGGCGCCGCCGTCGGAAAATTTCCTCAATGATATCCTTGTCGTTATCACCTTCGACCAGGAGGACGGTCTTGGTGCCCGCTCGTTTCAACTCTGTTTCCCAATAAGTCCGATGCAATTCACCGATTTTCGGATCCAATGCCTTCATGTGGACTGGGTCTCCAGATCAACGATTGCATTTGAGCGGCGAAAGTAATCCCAAACTTCCGGCGCATGCGAAGCCACGAGCAATTGACCGCGAAACTCTTCCTCGATGAGTTGATCGATCACAGACAAACTGCTGCGCATCAACGAGATGTGCTGATGCAGTTCCGGCTCATCAATGAGCACGATTCCGCCGGGTCCAAGCCAACGCAAGATCATGCACAAGTTTATGAGAATCGACCGTTCTCCCGCACTCAAGCGGTCGGATGTCAACACCTCGCCCGTGGACAAACGAAAACGAGGCCGTTGTGTTTTCACGTCAAAGGAATCGAGTAATTCGAGATTCGGCCTGAGTTCGTGGAAATGTAATATGCACGTGCTGGTCGCGGTGTCGTCAATTCGTCTGCATGCAATTCGGGAACATACTTGTTTTCAGCCTCGATCCAAACCACATTCGGCGGAAATTTTTGATATTCGATGCCGGCTTCGGGACTTGTAAATGCTTCATCCCAATATTGCAATACATCGGGAGACCATACAACTTTACCGTCCGCAATCGAATATGCACTTGCTGGATCGCCCTGCAAGAAATCGAGCTCGTCGGTAGTTCCCAAGGCAATCCATAAGCGTGACATGGGACCGGGAAGCCCAGTAAACAACGCTGCTGCGACGTTAGCCTCGGCAATGAGGGACGTGTCCTCGCTTGGACGAACGTAACTCCTTTTTCGCGTGCACCGACGAAACCATTGCCAAAGTTGCGCGAGCGCCTCCAGATATGTCGTCTTGCCCGTGCCATTCACACCACGCAAACACACGGCACCAAGACCCCCGCCCACGGAGCCCTTGAAACAATCGTCCCGGGCGCGTAGCGCACGAAGTCCACGAAAAATGACACGCTCAATACGCATGATGCATGGCTACTATCACATCGGACGAGCGGAACCAAGAAAATGCAATCGGGCGTTCTTCCAGACGATAGAACCGACAACGACTACATCATTCCGTCGGCTCGATGGATACGACTGAGACGGTGTCTATCAGCGTTTGCTGCGATTTGACGGTTTGTCTTGTAGGGGCGTGATTCATCACGCCCCATGAACCAGCACCACAGGCGCGATGAATCCCGCCGCTACAGCATGAAATGCTGCAATTTCCTGATGAACACCGCCTGATGTGACTCGGCGGACGCTACGCTAACGACTTGGCGTGCCAAACCGACCTACGCACACAATGCGTCGGAACCGAAGTCGAACGAACGGTTCGTCACAGCCTCGAATGCATTGCGCAATTTCGACTTGGTTCGTTCTTCGAGCTGGCGAACGCGTTCCCGAGAAACACCCAATCGCCGCCCCAAGTCCGCCAAACTCATTTCTTCGTCGTCCGCCAGGAGGCGCTTTTTGACGATGAGACGTTCACGAGAATCGAACGACGCCAGTGCTCCGGCAACGACGCTGCGCACCAATGCATTGCGTTGCGCCGTGACCGTCTGCATTTCGGGATTCGAGGCCGGGTCCGACAAGACATCCAAAAGCGTAGGGCCATCGCCAGCCGCCGGAGCATCGAGCGACGCATCACGATTTCCCACCCGTTGGGTCATGGAACGAATTTCGTCCTCCGACGTGTGAAACCGCTGCGCCAACGTGGCATCAATCGAATTGTCGTGTTCGCCAAGCTGCGATTCGAGCCGAGCGCGTTCTCGACGCAATCGGAAAAACGTGCGAGACACCAAAGCTCCCGTTCCGCCACCCACAATGCTCCATTCTCGAAGCAAGTGGTCGACGATATAAGCACGAATCCAATAGATGGCGTATGTTTTGAACCGCAAACTACGCGAGGGTTCGAAGCGACGAACAGCCTCGAGCAATCCGATATTGCCTTCTTCCACGAGGTCAGCCAGTTGCATGCCATATCCACGATATTGCGAAGCAACCTTCACGACGAATTGCAAGTGGCTTTCAACGAGCGCTTGGGCGGCAGTTTGATCGCCATCACGACGATAACGCCACGCCATTTCGAGCTCCGTTGCGCGGTCGAGCGCCCGATAACGCGAGATTGCACTTCGATACGCGGCCAACGTCGACCGTGATGCGGGCACATTGTCCTGCGCGTCATTGGCGACGGGACGTATGAGGGGTCGCGTCAAGAAAGTGGGCCGAACACCAGAATCTGGCTGCGGGTCGGAAGCCGACGAAGCGTCGGATGATTCCACTGCATGCGTCTTGTGCTCCCGATGCACAGCACGCCCAATCAGATGCGCTGACGGCACAAGAGGTTCTTGCCCGGTAACTTCGAGCATTGCGCGATAAATGAAACCACGCGTCTTCTTCTTGTGACTGCCCAAAATGGGTTGAATCGTATTGGGGCTCGTGGCGTAACCGTAACGATTGACCAAGTTGGAAAGCTGAATCGACAGCTTGCGCATGGTCATGCCTTTTTTGGCGGCAATGTATTCTTGAGCCATTTTTGCAATGGGTTCTGCTTGCACCCACGCCAGATCGAGCTCGTTCGTTACCGGTGCTTCGACCGGTGCCACCGGCACCGCGCGAGCCGCGATTTCATCGCGAAGAATTTCTTCAATCGCCGTGGCCACACCGTGGCGAATGCGATGCGCACGTCCATCCACGAGCTTCTGAATATGGGGCAAACCCATTTCGATGCCACGTTCCGCGAGGCGTTCGCGAAGCTGAATGGCGAGTTTCCTCGAAGACGGCTCCTTGTAGACGACCTTCCATTCACGAGCAACGTCGTGAATCTTTCGGGCGTTCTCGAAAAACCGTCCTTCATTCGCGGTGCGAATTTCATTCGACAAGGCTTCCCAACGAGCATGCGCGTGGGCGGCGTTTTCGATGCCGTGGCTTTGCAACATCGCAAGAAGCACTTCTTTGACTTCGCGCCGGATGAGCTGTTGTTTTCCGGCCAAAATGCTTTGCAGCGAATCGAGGTTCAGTTGAATGCCGCGCTGCTCGAGACCCAAACGCAATGCCGTCGCCAATGCTCGTTTGGATTGGTCCGGATGCAGATACAACCACAACTCGACAATGGGCAGCACGCGTTCTCGAGCGACATACACAGGCTGCGTATTCGCTTCAGCGCTGTGCAAGACTTCGAGCAATGGATTCAACTGAGGTTGTTCCGCGGCTCCATTCGTTCCCACAGACTCGGCAATGACGCCGCGCAATGCGTCGAGCACGTCAGGGGGAACCGTTGCGACAGCGCCAGAGATCTGTCGCTTCAACGTGCGCAAGTGATAATCGATGCCGCGTTCTGCGAGCCGATCTCGCAAGACCCGAGCAACGGCCTCACGCGACAAACCGGGGTTTTGCTCAACAAACTGGGCTACGACCACTCGAAACGTCGTGCCTGGGACCCGCTCGGTCGCTCCGACCATGGTCGCCACTGATTGCTGGTTGATTCTGTCCACGACCGACCTCCTTGGACGCCTTACCCGATGTTGCCACTCTGACATCAGTGTCGTAACGTTACGTCATTAAAGCAGACGACGTTACGTAACACAATTCGATTCTCAACTGTACACGATGTTTAATGATTGTCTAATGTTTTTAACAGATGAACAAACTTTAGACAAACACGGCGTGTGGTAGGGTCGGTGCGTGCGATACTTTCCGGTGGAACTGGACGTTTTGGGTCGTGACGTGCTGGTGGTGGGGGCGGATGGGGAAGTCGTGTCAAAGATTGGACGACTCCTCGACGCGGGGGCTCGCGTCATCGTGATGACGACAGGCGAAATCGACGCACAAGTCGCCGCGTGGGTAGATGAGGGGCGGGTTTGTCTGGAACGACGAGCGGCTCGCATCGAAGATGTTGACGGCAAAGTGCTCGTGTTTGTCGCGACAAGTCACGCGGAACAGGCCGATCCGTTTTATCGTCGAGCACTCAACGAAGGACGTCTCATGTGTACGGTGGACCGTCCCGAGTCCTCGACGTTTGTCAATCCCGCCGTGGTGCGTGCGTCAGGACTAACCATGACGTTTGCCTCCGGAGGAACGGCGCCCGGAGCCATGCGACGCATTCGCGAAGACCTCGAACAGCTTTTCTCGGATGCACGATTCGCGCGGTTCCTGGAATCGCTGGGGCAGCTCCGGGCCAAGCTTCCGCGAGGGCAAAAGACGGAAAAAATGGCCGCTGCCGTGCAGGGTTTCCACATCGACGCCACCTTGCGTTTCCCGAGTTGGGTCGAGCGGGGCGAAGCGCCCTGACGCACTCCACGATCAAGAAGCGCAACGATCCTTCGCAAAGGTCTTGTATCGCGAACCCAACGAGGGTTATGTCTCCCGATCTCAAAGATCGAAGATGAGTCGAGTTTGAGGAGGGCTTTGGATATGCGATCGAGTTCGAGCCGGCTGACGTCGTTGTGCACAGCAGCGCTGCTCTCTGGGTTATTGGCGCTCACTGCATCGCCGGCGCACGGGCAGACTGCGAAGGCTCCCGCAAAACCGGCAGCACCGGCAGCCAAACCTGCGACACCTGCAGCCAAACCGGCTACACCGGCCAAACCTGCCACACCTGCAACACCAGCCAAACCTGCCGACAAAGCGGCTGCAAAGCCTGCAACACCGGCTACACCGGCCAAACCTGCCGACAAGACGGCCGCCAAGCCTGATGCAAAAGCTGGCGACAAGACGGCCGCAAAACCAGACGACAAAGCGGCGAAACCGCCGAAGCCGTTGACGGACGCGCAAAAGAAGACCGCGGCCAAGAAGTCTTTCGAGGAAGGCGAAGCACTCCTCGCCAAGAGCGACTTCGCTGGCGCTCTCGTTGCCTACAAAGCAGCCGACGAGATGCTCCCGGGCAACAACGCGAAGTACAAGATCGCGGTCTGTCAGGACAGACTCAACAAAGTCGTCGACGCCGTCGCGGCTTATCAGTCCTTCCTCGACTCAGTCGACGCGCAATCGAAGACCGACAAGAAGTTCGATCCCAAGAAGTGGGAAGAAAAGGTCGCCGACGCGAAGACGCGCACCGAAGCGCTCAAGAAGACGCCTGCGACGTTGAAGATCGCCCTCGGACCCGAAGCAGCTCTCGCAGCCGCAACGGTGTCCGTCGATGGTCAAGCCCCCGCGCCGGTCAAAGAGTTGAGCTTGCCCCCGGGCAAACACACGTTGGCCTTTACGTCGCCTGAGTACGAACCGCTCTCGCAAGACGTGGAAGTGAACTTTGCGGAGACCAAGGACGTGAACGTGACGTTGACGGCGAAGCCGCCGCCCCCGCCACCTCCGCCGCCTCCGCCGCC
>JBGAOI010000131.1:0-14247 GCA_044221885.1 Polyangium sp. (in: bacteria) | reverse complement strand
AACCAACATCGTGCTCGCTGGTATGCGTCCCAAGGGAGCAACACTTGGGTTTGTCATTCCGGAAACACCCATTCAGGTGCGAGCGCTTCTCGGTCGCGCGCTCTTTCGCATGAAACCACGGCTCGATACGGTCGAGATCGACGCTGAAGCCGCGCAAGTACGTATGGTTTATCGCTGCTCGTTCAAGTTTGGCCTGGTGCAACATGAACGACGCGAAGTGTTTGTTGAGCCGACCGAACATTTTCCCGAAGTGCCCAATCCACAGCTTTCTCTTGCCGAAGCATCGAGGTAAAACCATGGCGAACAACTTCCATGATCAAGCGGGGCTCTACATCGTCGGCATTGACGGCCACGTGGGGATTCACTTTCCGCCGCTCATGGTGTCGACGTTTTTCGTCAGTGTCACCGCCGTGCACCCGTTCGTTCTCGGCGCGGACAAACAGCCCACGGTGTTGATGAATGGCGGTCGACAATCGGTGCTCGATCAACACAACCCGAAGTTTCTCTGGCCGCACATCGCCTTCAGCCCCGACCCGCTCGATTTGTTCACTCCGCTGCACACGATCTTCGGTGAACAAAAGTGCTGGCTTCCTCGGCTTGCCGTGCACATTTGTGGAACACCAGCTGCTCCTACGGCGATCACAGGACCGATTTCCGTGAACACCGAGTGCTGGGAATTTTGCATGCTTCCGCTGTCCTTGGTTTTTCAAGACGGTACGGTGCAAACAACACCAACGCCTGCCGACTACGCGTACGGCGTTGTGCGTTACCTCGTCGAGACCGTGATCGATCTCGTGATTTTCGCGGCCACGGGAGGGTTTGGCGATGGGCCGATCGCGTTCTCCAAAGCGGGTCTCAAGCCCGCATACGAAGCGTTGGAGAAAGAAGTTGCCGAACAGCTTGTGGAGGAAGGCGTGGAAGCCACGACGAAGAACGTCACGGAGCGCATTCAACAAGACGTCGCCCAAGAGTTCGTGAGTTCCCTGTTTTTCGATGTTCCTACGAGCAAGTCCGACGCGGCACGATTTTCCGCCGAGACCATGAAGAGTGGCTTCATGTCCGACAGTGGTTGGCCTTCGACAAACTGGAGCTGGGGAGAAGCAGGCACGAGCGTGTTCAACAGCGTCATTCCGATTTCTGGACCGATCGGCGATGCCGCGGATCTGCGCGCCGAACAACAACAGATCAACCAAGGTGCTCCCTGAAGCTTCATGACGCGAACGTTTGAGCACAAAGTAGCGCTGGTTCGTCAAGCCGATGCGACGTTTGCCCTGGCTGGCGTGGTCAAACGAACGTACTCCTTTGCGCCGTCGGCTCGTACGAAGCTCGATGTTGCTGACGTGCAAGTGCCGTTGCGCGAAGCGCCGCACATGGACGTGTCTGGACCAAGCGAGTTGTTCGACGATTCGGATCTTTTGCCGCAGAAGGTGGCGACCGATGTCGTCGTGATGGGTCACGCGCATGCGCCGAACGGAGCGAAAGAGACGCAGGTCTCGGTAGCCGTCGGCAAGATGGCTCGTCGTCTGAGCGTGATCGGTCGACGACTTGTCGAGGTTGGTCCGGATGGAACGGTACGGTTTACGCCCACGGAATCGTTCACGCGCGTACGATTGTCGCCGCGTCTCGCGTATGGCGGTTACGACGTGTGGGCGCAAGAGCGGCTCGATCCCGTGCCGCGGGTGCTTGCAGAAAGCACGCCGAAAGCGATGACGGGGCTTTACGCTTACCCGCGCAATCATCTGGGTGTGGGCTGGTTTGTCGATGTGGATCGATTTCGAGCCGACGGGGCGATGCTTCCCCAAATTGAGGACCCGAGCGATCCTGTTTTGCCAGAAAAACTATTCGTGCCTTCGGCCAAGCAATGGATTGACGCTCCCATTTCCGCCTCGCTTGGCTGGGTGAATCATCGCAACTATCCGCGCATGTATCGCATGGTCGGGACGATGGTGCCGTATGCGCCCCCGGAGAAACCCATTCGCGAATCGACATTTGCAGATGGAAAAGATCTGCTCGAATCGTGGGCGCCCAATGGAAAAGGCGTACATCCCCGGGCATTTTCGGGCGCTGCGCCAGGTATGGCCGTCGAGCATTTACGCGGCAATGAACTCGTGATTTTGGAGAACCTGCACGAAAAGGTCGGACGCATCGAATTTTCATTGCCCAATGAATGGCCCATGTTGACCGTGAAGCCGCCCGATGTGAAAGCCGTGGAAATCACGCCGGTCATGCAGACATTACGTATCGAGCCGGATGAGAATCGCGTTTCGGTGACGTATTGCGCCGTTTTGCCGCTCATGGCGCCCGCCATGCGGAGTTTCATTGAAAGAGTGGAACTCGGGGTGGTGTGGAAGAAGCGGTGATTCGGCCGATTGCGGTGCGTTTGTCTACGCTCCTTCACGTCCCACAACCAACACCACCGTTGTTGTCGCACTGCCTCCAATGTTGAGCGTCGCCACGCGTTTGGCATTCGGAACCTGATACGCTCCCGCCGAATTCGTGACCTGTTTTTGCGCATCCAGGAGCATGCGTACGCCCGTTGCGCCCACAGGATGCCCGATTCCCATGAGCCCTCCACCGGGATTGACGGGAAGCCTTCCCCCCAAAAATACCGTGCCATCCGCGACGACTCGATACGCTTCGCCCGGTGCTGCCAACCCAAAATGGTCAATGGCCATGTAATGCGAAATCGTAAAACAGTCGTGCACCTCGAGCGCCGAAAGTTCATACGGATCGGCAATGTTTGCCCGGCCAAACGCGTCCCAAATCGCTCCGCGCACATGCGGACACACGTACGCGTCGCCGCGACTTGCGACGAGTTTTTCCTCCATGCCCATGCGTGCCGTACGATGGCCATATCCTTCGATACGCGCCATGCGGTCAAATGCGACACCTCGCGATTGCGCCCACTTGGCTGCATACGCAGGTGATGCCAAAACGACGCCGACCGCTCCGTCCGTTACGGGACTCGCGTCGTAACGCCGAGTTCGTCCCGCAATGACGGGGTTTTTCTCATCATCTTCACCAAAGGAACCTTCGGGAAAGGTCCATTTTCGAGCTTGTGCATTCGGGTTTTTCTTGGCATTGTCAAAATTACTCTGCGCCAATGCTGCCAACGTTTCGCGACCGAGCCCGTATCGTTCGACGTATTCGTCCGCGACGCGGCTGAACAATGCGGGCCAAGGATAAGCGACATCCGCGGTTTCTCGCGGAACCCAGGCCGCCGCTCCAAGTTTTTGTTGCGATTCGAATCCCGGCAAACCGCGCATCACTTCCAGTCCGAGCACCAGCACGGCGTCGTAGCGCCCTGATTGAATGTCCGCCATGGCCGCCAAAATGGCCACGCCACCAGAAGCACAAGCCGCTTCGTGTCGTGATACCGCAATACCTTCCAGATCGGAATGTGCATTGGCGACAAACCCAGCCAAGTGGCTTTGCCCGGTGTACAGCTCAGCAATGAAATTGCCTACATGCCCCGCTTGAATGTCGCGAGGATCCATGCGCGTCGCGTCCAATGTCTTCAAGACGCATTCCGTCATGAATCCGTCGAGCGACAAACCTTCTCGGGATATATTGCGGGCGAAATCCGTTTGATGACCCCCAAGCACAAATACCGGAGGTTGGTTGGTGCGGGGAATTGCGGAGCTCATAAGAACAAGTGTATCCGCTTCCATCGCGGCAACGCTAGCACAAAGTTCGTGACGCGGTCGTTATCGAGGTCGACTCGGATACGGACGTTTTTCGAGTTTTTCGTTTTCGCTAGCCAACCAAGTCAGAAAATCCTGTTTGGCTTGTCCTTCCAGCAGCACCGGTCGAAATTCCGTACAAGGCAATTGCTTGCATAACTGGACCGGAAAAACCTCGTGCGAGCGCGGGGAGATTCGCCCATCTTCCAACACGAACGTTGCGCGGTAAATCATGGAATCGAGCTTCTTTGGATTCGTATTTGCGCCAAATACAAAATTACCCAATGAATGAACGATGTGTTTTCCTTGGTACGTTTCCATTGCTTGCACGACGTGCGGATGATGTCCCAGCACCACGTCTGCTCCAGCGTCGATCGCCATTCGACCATATTCGCGCTGAATGTCGATCACTTCATGCGTCCCTTCGATACCCCAATGAAACGACGCAATCACCAAGTTGTCTGGCTTTTTCGCCATTCCAATGTCGGATTTCACATATTCCGGCGTCATGTGCACGCCCATGAATCCCACACTGACCACCTCGATGCCCCGAATTACGCGCCGATCAATGAGGCCATTGCCGGAAATGCCCACACCCGCGTCGAGCAACGCTTTGCGCGTATCGTTTTGTCCGCGAAGGCCAAAATCGCCCGTATGGTTGTTCGCGAGGTTGGCGATTTCCACGCTGCTTTCTTTCAAAATCCGAGCGTATTCAGGTTTGCCGCGGAAATGAAACTTTCCTTGCGCAATGGGCTCCGTGGAATTCGTCAAGGTTCCTTCGAGGTTGACGATGGTGACATCGTCCGTGCGAAACACTTCGAGAACCCCAGAAAAAGGATAACTCGGATCGCTGGGATGTTTGGCCATCATCAAATCGAACGGAGCCAGGTCAAACCCGTTTTCAATTCCCGCACCCAAGGTGCAATCCCCGACGGCGCTCAATGTAATCGTCACCGGTGGCGGTTTGGCCGGAACGACGATGCTCGTCACCACGGCGACGGATTCGGCATGAATGTGGCCCGATGGTGCGGTCTGATGTGCTGGAGGCGCTGGTTTGTCTTGGCATGAAAGCAACAACAAACCCACGCAGCCACAGGCGCGAAGGAAATGTTTTGCTGGGGAGCGGAATCGCGGAGTGCTGATCAATTCAATTTGATCACGCCGGCGGTCACGTCGACGCTGGGGCCACCGCTGACTTTGACCGGGCTACCATTGATATTGATGGCGCCGCCAGAAATATTGATGTTGCCGCCGCGAATGTTGATGGTCCCGCCCGTAACGAGCGTCGTCGCGCCGGTGAGAACCAGAAGTCCGGCTCCCGTGACCGCCGTGAAAGGAGCCGTAGCCGTAATGGAACCGCCGCCCGTGATCGAAATCGACCCGCCAGCCTCGAGCACTTGATTCGGTGCCGTAAGCGTTTGGGTCCCTCCGGCCGTGAGCGTTTGCGCTCCGCCGACGGTGACGGATTGCGCTCCGCCCACCGTAACGGCTTGCGCCCCGCCCACCGTAATCGTGTCGGCGGCTCCGACCGTCATGGTGTGCGCCGCGCCAATGGTTTCAGTTTGCGCCGCACCAATCGTAATGGTTTCCGCGGCGCCGACCGTAACGGTATGGTTTGCCCCAATCGTTGTCGTTTGCATGGCCGCAACATTGACGGTTTGGTTTGCCCCGACCGTCGTGATTTGGTTTGCTCCGACAACTGTGCTCTGATTGACGCCGACGCTCGTTGCTTGATTGACGCCCACCGACGTCGATTGATTTTGCCCGATCGAAATGGATTCGCTCGCGCCGACGATTTCAGTGTTGTTGCTGCCCACCGAAGTCGAACGATTGACGCCGGTCGTTTCATTCCGGTTGTGGCGCACGTTGGAATTCGAATCATTGCCAATCGTTTCATTACGATCGTGAATGACTTCGTTGTTCCAATCCCGCGCGGCGTGAATACGTACGAGCTCCGCGCCACGCGCATCGTCGAACATGAATTCGTTGTACCCGACACCTCCGGGACTCGACAAACTCTTGAACGTGCTGATCGTTGGAGAACCAACGGATGGCGCTGGGGGCAAATTCGCGCCGTTGTACACGCGCCCCGTGATGAGCGGACGATCGGGATCGCCATCGATGAACTCGACGACAACTTCCGATTCGACACGCGGATGCCACACGGCCCCGAGGCCCGCGCCAGTGAAGGTTTGGCTGACGCGAACCCAACACGACGTGTGTTCCGTCTTGTGCCGATCGAAGTCGCGATCCCAATGAAAACGCAAGCGCACGCAGCCGATTTCACCATCTTGAGGGCCACCCACGTGAATCTCCACGCCCGTGGTCCCTGGTGCGGCCGTGACAAAAGCCGTTTGAGTACCAATGATCTTGGGCTTTGCCGTGATCCGCGGAGGTCGGTACCGGCTTTCCTGGGTCACGCCATCTTTGCCGCGACGAACACACTCGAACTTCGCCATGTACGGGACGTTCATCGGTTGTCCGGGAATCGTAGCGACACCGGATTGTTCGATCGTGATGTCGATGGCCGTGACGAGGTATTCGCCTTCGTAACGAGGTTTGGCTGACTCGTGTTGGAAGATCGAGCCGGCTCCGAGCATGCGGAGTTTGCCTTCCCCAACTGCATAATCCGCTTCGGTTGCGTATCGTTCGAGGCGAATTTTTGCCAGCGCTTCGCCACGCGTGGGTCCTTCTTGATAACCACCAGGGAAGTGCTGATCCACGAGATCATCCGTGGGTGTAACGGTGTTTGTCGTGAGCAACAGCTTGGGTTTGCGCCAGTCGTAGTCGTCGAGCTGAACCTTCTTTGGACGGAGTTTGGCTCCGAGTTTCATCGTCGAAACATCGCGTCCGGGAATGCCAGAACCACACGGATCGAAGGGCGACAAACGATCCCGTCCTCCGTCTGCATCACTGAGGACGAGAAGGCTCACACCAAGGCCGTGTTCGAAGTGGTACGAAATGCCTTCGTCTTCGAGCAATCGGCTCACGAAGGCAAAATCGGATTCATTGTATTGGACCGTGTACGGACGAACCCGGTACGAGCCCGAAAGGTGCTTTTTTACGGCAATGCCAAACGTCGACAACACTTGCGTCACGATCTCGGGCACGTCCAAATCGCGAAACACACGCGAATCGACACGATATTCCGCGAGCGCAAAGCGGCTGGCAACATCCAGCTCCACAATGGTTTGCACGACGCCTGGCGACAAAGCTGCCGCGGCACGTTCGGCGCGCATGACCACGAATTCCAACGTCCGTACATCGACACCATTCCGTTCGATGTGCAATTGCACGTCGGAACCGGCGAGGTCATCCGGATCGAGGTCCTCGGTAATGGGCAAGTTGATCGTTAAGAAAAACCGGCTCGGTTCGGACAACGCTTCTCGGCCGCGAACCGTTCGTACCTCGAACCGCCGGCCCGATAACGTCACAATGTAGCGAATTTCATGGGGCGTCACGGGTTACCTCAATTGTGTTCGATGATGGATGTAATCAATTCGAGTTCTTTGCCTTCGAGTTCGATTTGCGGCGACGAAAGCGTGAGGCCCTCGGGGTCGATGGTGAGGACACTTTTTCCACAACGAATCTCGATCTTGTCATGCGCTTCGATCAAGCCTTCTTTCGCCGTGCCTTCCAGTTTTCCGATGACGGTCCACGTGCCTTTTTCGCTGGCATCTTCATTGATGGTCGTTCCCGCATCGAGCGACATCGAGCCCCCAATCATTTCCGTGGTGTTTTTCTCGGAACTGTCCGTAATGGTGTACCCCGAATTGACGTATTTTAATCCGCCGACGGTCTCGAACCACAGCGGCCCGACACGACGGCTCACCGATTGTCCCGCCACACGGAGCAATACTCCTCCGACCATGGTGAGCGCATTTTTGGCTTCGCGGCTGATCTGGCCGAGCGAGATATCGATCAGCGCGGCGCCTACCGTCAGTTTGCGATTATGTTTAATGGTCGTCGTATGGAGCTGTTTTCCTCGAACGGTGCGGGAGCCGCCAATGGTAATCGTCTCATTGCCTTGCACCGTCCGGCTCATGTCATCATCGACGGTAACGTTTTCGTTACCGCCAATCACCGTCGTTTGCGTGAGTTTGACGTTGCTGTTGGCCGATTCATTGATGGTGATGACTTGTTGACCGTCGACGAAATGCTGGGCATCGTTGTGTACGATTTCGCTTTTTGCCGATCGCGTCAGAATGTCGGTGTTCCGTGAAGCATGAATGAACATGACTTCCGCACCCTTTTTGTCCTCGAAATGAATCTCGTTAAACGAACCACCGCCGGGTGACGTCGCCGTTTTGTAAACCACCCGCGTTTTGTTCTCGGGCAGCGAATACGGCGGCACATGTTCGCCGTCGAAAATGCGTCCCAGGCCAATGGGCATATCTGCTGAACCACGATGACCAATCGTCGCGAGTATCCAACCCGTTCGTGGAATGAGCATGCTCGCCGGGGCCAAACGTTGCGTCACCCGCAGCCACGTACCCGATGCGGCGTCAAAGCCGCCACCACGATCCCAATGCAATTGCGCGCGTACTTGCGCGGATTCGTCCGGATAAACCTCGTCGCCCGAACTGGCGCCGACGATTGCATGCGACAAACCAAGATGGGAACGGTGTGCTTTGGGCGGTTCGGGATGCGGGGCGCTCGAATCGCTCGCCGCGGTGAAGGAAAAACTGAACGAATTAAATCGCGAATTGGCGCCATCGGAGCGTTCGGCACTGACGCCGACCGAAAGAACCACGAATTTGCCTTCGATGTCGTCGCCGTTTTCAATGGGCAAAGAAATGCCCGGTGAACACCGCACGGAACGGACGACGCCGGTGACACGTTTTCGATCCGCGCGTCCTTGCGCTTGTTTCGTCAATCCTGCGCCAACGTCTTTCAACATCGGCACTTCCGTCACATAATCGTACGATTCGTACGCGCCTTCTCCCGCTTTGTCCGAGACATCGAGCGCTGGTTTGCCCCAGCGAAACCCTTTGGACGCATGCGCCGTGAATCCTGCCGCATTGCCCGAGCCAAGCTCCACGATACCTTCATCAACGCCGCCAATGAACGATTCGGTCAAAACCGGAATGGGGTCGCCTTCGAGCGGATCGGCTGCGGAAAACCCATCGGCAATGACCATGGCGCTGCCTTTGGCGTGGTCGAACCAAAACATCAGCCCCGCGTCGGCAATCGTGCGCACGAGAAAGTCCCAATCGCTTTCGCTGCGTTGCACGCGGTAAGCAATGCTTCCCCCATTGGGAAATGCAAATCGCGTCGTGCCGGCATGTTTACCGAGGACCGTTTGCAAAATATCGAGCACCGTCGACGTTTGAAACGTTCTGGAAACTCGACCCAGCGTCAAATCGAAAACCAAAGGTCGCAAGGTCAATCGAATTTCGCCGTGTTCATTGTCGTACGCTTTGGCCCGCGCCTTTTCAATGAAACCACGAATCGTGCGCGAACGTCCGTCGACGTCCACCAGCACGAGCGTCCCTTCCGCTCCAATGACCGCGGATGCACTCGGCAATGGCAATGCCGCGGAACAACCAATTTCGTAGCGGAACAGCGTCGAAACTTCTTCGGACCCTTCGAGCGCAAAAACTTCGAGCGTCGAGCCCGATACTTCGAATGTCGCGTGACTGGCAGGATTTCTCATGGTCGTTGCTCCTCGCCTTTAATCTCGGGTCACGTTGTCCGGGGCGCCCTTGACCCGGATACGATCTTTGGATGTCAATTTGAGGGATCCCGCAATGTTGATTTTGCCGGGCGTCAATTCGAAGGACAAGCCTTCCTTCGACAAGAAGGCTCGTTTCTTGGCTTCGATGTGAATCGTTTGTCCGCGAATCTCGAGTTTCTCTTTTGCGGTCATCGTGGCATTGCCGGCAATGGTCACATTCGCGACTTCGGCCGAATGTCCAATGTCGCGACCGGCCTTCTTCAAAACCATGCCTCCGATGAGACGCGTGAAGTTCCCCGAACTCGTATTGGCCACATCTCCGTTTTTTCCGACCAACACGCGAACGCCGCCGATCACCTCGGCCAGCATTTTTTGCACGTTTTCGGCAATGCCTTCTCCGGCCAGTGAAATCATCGCCCCGCCAACGGTCTTTTTCAGCGTTTCGCTGATGGACCGGGAGATTTGTCCCGACAACATGTTGTCGAGCGACAAGGCATTCGTGACCGACGCTTTGAGCGACGCTGGCGTGGGAATGGATTGCTTTAGTGCCGAACCGAGCGCTGCTTTGGCCCCACCGGGGTTTTGCAATGCCTGTTGCGCCAATGCTTTCGGGTCCGGTTTTTGCGGCAAGAGGCTGGATGGTTTGGGCAACGAAATGCCTCCCGCCATGGTAAAGCGCAATGCGCCGACGGTTTCCTGTTCATTGTCGGAAACATTTAGCGCAATCGGGCCCGTCACGTGCAGCGATTCATTGCCGCCGATTTTCTCCGTGCGATTCGATTCCACCGTCAGGTCTTCATTGACCCCGCAATACACAATGTGATTCTGGGCAATGTGCATCGTCTGGTGTTTGTCCACGCGCCGTGACGTATTGTCCTCGATCGTATACGTCTCGTTGTTCCCGATCCATTCGCGTTTGTCGTGTTCGACAACGACCATTTGTTGCTGCTGGGCTCGCATGTAAATCTGCTGTTTGCCCGCTGTATCGTCGATGCGAATTTCGTTGTACCCGTCTTTTCCGGGATACGTCTCGGTACGAATGCACATCATGTTTTGATTGGCCGGTTGCCCGTAAATCGGCACCATTTGCCCATTGATCATGCGCGCAATCACGATCGGTCGATCGGGATCCGAATGCAGGTATTGCACCGCGACTTCCCACCCAATACGCGCCAGGGTCATCGAGCTCGACGTTTCTTGCAAAACGCGTAACCAACGCGAATCTTCGTCGGTTCCTTTCGCTTCGCGATCCCAATGGAATTGGACTTTGCACCGTCCGAAAACATCGGTATGAATTTCTTCGCCCTCGGGCCCCCGTACCATCGCCGTGTCATATCCGCCGATTTCAGGCTTGGGTGTGCGAATCTCAGGTCGGAACGGTGTGGCTTTGGGAATCGCCTCGAATCGATTCTGCAACGTGCCGCCTTCTTCGCTGGCGTGATGGAATTCGTGAACCACCGAAATGAGCACGTAATCGCCCGCAAAGGAATACCCATCGGTGTGGGTAATCGAAATCGAACGATGCGGCCGGAGCGATATGAACGACGTTTGACCGGAAATGTACTTTTTGCGCGCCTCGAACGATTCCACGCGCAAACGAGCCAAGGTTTTTCCTTGATCCGGAAGACGATATCCCGTCGGATAATCGTAATTCTCTAGCAATTGGTCGCGTTTACCCTCGGCCGATTCCAGCAAATTCAGCTCGGGCGTTTTCCAATGATAATCGTTCACTGTGGCTCGACCCGTCCCGACGCGGGTTCCTCGACCCAATGCAAACAACGATTCTTTGCCCTCGGTCAATGCATCTTGCGCGGTAACGAGCGGCAAGGGCGCATGCGGCAAAAATGGTTCGGCGGCGGAAGATTGATCCGCCATGACGACCGTGCCGTCGTCTTCGATCGTGTAATAAATGCCTTCCCGCTCGAGCAATCGCGAAACGAAATCGAAATCGATTTCTTCATATTGAACGACATAGGGCAAGGACCACGGTTCACGGAGCAGTTCAAATCGAAACGATACGCGCCCGCCCAAGACCTGCGCCACAATGTCCTTCGCCGACATGTCTCGGAATTTGCGCGTATTTTTCGATAACCGCAAAAACCACATCTTCGCCCGAAGGTCCAGCTCGAATGCCAAAAGTCCTTCCCGATGGCCAAGGAATTTGACCGACCGCACGCGTAACGACACTTCACGTACCGAACGATTTCCTTCGGTGAATACCACCGTGGCATCGCTATCGATGATCGAACCGAATCCAGGATCGGAACGCACCCGCAATTCAATCTTGGCCCACGTCGGATCGCTCAATTCTTCGTGAATGGTTGCGCGACGCACGGGAAACGTGCCCGCCGAAGTTTCCAGCCGCATGGCCCTCATGTCAACATTGCTCATGTTCCTCCCTCCATCAGGCTCGGACCTTCGTGATACTTGATTTCATCCGGTAATGAACTCAGCGTCGTGACGCGAATGGTACGAAGTGCTTCCCATTTTCGCGGCAATCGTCGATGCGCCACATACAAAAGCTCGATGACGCGATCATCAGCATCGACGAAAACGCGCACCAAGTTCGATTCCGTCGTGACCGGCTCCAGCCGATCGACTTCGGTTGTCAGGACAACTCGGTACTCGGGAACGTGCAGTCGCAGGTTGTCTTCGTGGTAGATGCCGCCGAGTTCAATGACAAACGGCGCAACGAGCGGCCGTGACGAACGTTGTTCCGGCAATGCGTCGGAGTGATATGCAGGATCGCGATCCTTGGGCGGAATGGGCGATCGATTGTCTCGCCAGGCTTTGTCGTATGTCCCGACGAGCGATCGTCGCGGCTCCCAATTGCAATCAATCGGCGCAAAACATCCACTTGTCGGCTTGAGCGTCGTAAGATCCGCAGGCTCCAATCGATGCGCTTCTTTGCCCACCAACGAATCAGGGTTTTTCGTGAACCCGCAACCAATCGGATTACGTAGCTCCACTTCTTCGCCTTCGTGTCCGCCGAAAACATGATCGAAACGCAAAGGCGTTGCGACAATCGGCGCTGGAGGCCCAGGGCGCAAGCCAAGCGGCGATTTCATGTAGACGCGAGGTCCATACAAGCGAATCGACTTCTTCATAGGGCCGACCGAAAACGATACGATACGCGTTGTCGCGGAAACTCGGCCGGGAAAACACGTGCCCACGAGAAGAATATCCGTGCCAGGCCTTTCGAGCGGGAAATCATGCGGATAACGCACGCCGCCCACACCATCAGCGGTCGCCGTGTGTCGCAATGGCCGAGCTGAAAGACGCAGCCGGCCCGAGAGGTCGTATCGCAACGAAAGTTTCGCCGAGACAATCAGTGTGTCGTGGCCTTGATCGTCGGTGCGATCGGTCGCGTCGACGATGGTGGCCGTCATGTTTTTAAGCAAATGCGAAAAGCTCATGAACGCCTCGCCGGCACGGGCCAACCCGCTTGTTTGGCCAAATCGAGCCACGTTCGTTGTGGTACGAGCCAACCTGCAAGATCAATCGGAATCGACCGAGCACCCAAAATTCGCGCTTCTTGCACGAGGTTTGTCCGTACTTGCACCAGCGTTTCCGGATGACGAAGTTCGTCCACGATGAGTGTGGGTTGAAAGGTTTGACCCAGACGAACTCGCGTCGCGCCTTTGGGAACGACAAACCCGTTCACTTCGCCAAACCATGACGAGCGCGCTCGTTGGCGACCTTCCGGCGACGGATCGTCCACTTCCACGATGCCCGTGATGCGTTCCAGCGGCAAAACACACGCGTCCATGCGCCACGGAGCGTCTACGCGCCGCGCGGCTTCTGCTCGCAGAAAATCCAGCGCTTCGGGTGTGCCCAACGTCGCCAGCGCCAAGAATGCCTGGTCCGTCACGGCCGCCAGTGCCAATAACAACGGTGTCTCGCGGGTTTGTCCCAGCGCAGCCAGCACGTGCGCGGCATCGACGGCTTCTTGGATCTCCGCATCCAAGGCCTCTTTTCGCGCGCCGTGTTGAACGGCTTTGCGCAGGTGGGGCAAGGCCATGTCCGGGGCGATTGCGGCCAACGTACAAGCCGTATGCACCGAACGGTCGGGGCGCGACAACAACGGTTCCAGCAAAGGAACGATGTGCGGTGCGTCGGAAAGAACCGCACTCGCGGTGATGGCGCGGAAAGCTACGTCGGTCCGAGGATGCTCGACGAGATCCAGAAAACGTCCGGCAATACCTCGTCCAAGGCGCGTGAGCACATCGAGCGCAATACGCAAAACTTCGGGCCGGTCGTCTTCGTCGAGCAACGACAACGCAACGGCGGCTCGTTCGGGATTCGAGCCCAGACAAACCGCATCGACCAAGCCTGCATGCATTTCGTTGGGCGCTTCGAGCAAGGTCTGGCGTAATGCATCCACGGCCCGTTCACCTTCGGCGCACGCCAAAAGAAATGCCGGGACAAACCAGCGATAAGGATCGGCGACCGGAGAATCGTCTGCGTAGGCTCGGGCTGCATGGACGATATCCAAACAAATCGGCCCACGACTCAACGCAATGGCCGCGTCGAGGACATTCAGAAGGCGATCCTCGAAGGGGGCGCCAAGGGTCCACGGTTCATCCGTTGCGGGAACTCGCAAAGACGCGAGCGACGTGAGTTCGTCGAGGATATCGCGCGATAACGCACGCAAGTGTCGCAATGCGCCAGGTTCGACGAAGTCCGGCACGGGGTTTGTCAAAACATGCTTCGGGGCCAATCCGGGAATGTCATGTAATGCCGGGACGCCATTCGTGGACGCACGAAGATAAGGAGCCGCCGGACCAGTTGCCCGGGCGGTTGGGTTTTTACGCAATTGCGCGAGCCGCAAGACATGAGGCTCGATTTCAAGCAAATACGTGACGACTTTGGCGAGTTCTTCTTTTT
>JBGAOI010000130.1:0-14312 GCA_044221885.1 Polyangium sp. (in: bacteria) | reverse complement strand
ATCGTGCGGCGACGATTGCGACGATACGAGCGAACTTGCATATCCAGGCAATGCCGAGGTTTGCGATGGTGTGGACAACGATTGCAATACCGTCATCGATGACGGGGCGGCTTATGTTCCGCTCCTGAACTCACCGGTACGTTTGTCCGGGGATATGGCTCCTGCGGGCCCTGGAGGTTTGGCGTGGAGCGGTTCGTCGTATGCGGCAGTTTGGACGGGAACAACCGCGGGATTCGAGATGCGTCGTTCGATGCTTGCGCCAACAGGGGACCCTCTGGGCCCACCCGAACCGATTGTCTTTCAAAACGGGGACAATGCCGGCGGACCCGTCGTGTGGGTCGGCGATCGTTATGGTGTGGCGTGGCAAGATCGACGAAGCGGCGATTACGAAGTTTACTTCACGCTGCTCGATGAAAATGGCGCGAAGGTTTTGGCCGACCAACGCCTCACGGATGCTCCTGGCTTTTCCATCAACACGACGCTCGCGTGGACCGGAACGGAATTCGTTGCAGTTTGGCAAGACGAGCGCGACGGCATTTTCGATATTTACGGCCAACGTTTGACGCTCGATGGCGCCAAACAAGGTGGCAACGTGAAAATGACGCAGGCGTTTTCCGTGCCCAACGAAGGACCACAGATTGCCGCAGGGTTGACCACGATCGCGATGACGTGGTCCGTTGGGGATCCATCGCAACGTTTCGTGAACATTCAGCTTTACAACCAAGACCTCACGCCGAGCGGCGGTCCGATTTCACTGACGAATGGCACTTCGCAAGCCGTGTACCCGGCCATTGCGTGGAATCAGGATCGGTATCTCGTGGTTTGGTATGACAAAACCGCCAATCCCAAAGCGATTTACGGCGCTGTCGTCGACGAAAGCGGGGCCATTCTCGTTTCGCCCAAAGTGCTCACGCAACCGGGGCAATTCCGATCGCGATACCCGACCATCAAACCGCTCGGGGATCGCGCACTCTTGATTTATGCCGACGATCGCGACCAAAACGATGGTTACGAGCTTTATTCGGTGATGCTCGATGCGAAACTCGAGCCTATCGCGCAGGAACGTCGCATTACGTTTGCCAAGCGAGACAGCATTTATCCCGTTGCGGCATTCGGTCCGGATGGCAATGTGGGCATTCTTTTCCGGGATGACCGCGATGGCGACCAACATGCCTGGTTTACGCGGCTAGGTTGCGTCGTGCCCTGAAGGGCTTGGCGGGAACGATTCCTTCGTCCCGCCATAAGAATACATTTCGTTGAAAACTATCGTGGCACCCACCGTTCCAACATTTTGCTGAGCTGCGCGAGCGTCGGTGGTTTTTGCAAAAAATCGTCCATGCCCGCCTCCATACATCGCTCACGATCGCTTTCTTCATTGCCTGCAGTCAGCGCCAGGATGGCCAGGCGCTTGCGGCCAGATGCCGTTTCTGACGACCGAATGGCTTTCGCCGTTTCGAATCCATCCATCTCGGGCATGTGACAATCCATGAAGATGAGATCGGGATGGGCGTTTTCGAGCAATGTCATCACTTCGCGTCCATTCTGCGCCATCTGGAACTCAACGCCGAGCTTCGTGAGCATTTTTATCATGAGCTTCTGGTTAATGAGGTTGTCCTCGGCAACAAGGATGCGGATGGGCCTGTCTTGCCCCGATGCTAGGCCTGGGCTTGCAGACTCCGGGAGAGCGGCGGGCGCTTCTGGTCGAGCACAGGTCGACAATGAAAAAGAAAATGTCGACCCTTCTCCAACTTTGCTCGTGACCCAGACTTTGCCTCCATGGCCGGTAACGATGTTATGCACAATCGCCAAACCCAATCCGGTGCTGTGTTCGCCAGCCGTGCCGCGCACACTGCCCGTTTTGAAAGGCGTAAAGATTTTCTCGAGTTCTTCGGCGGGAATACCTTGGCCTTGATCCCGAATTGCAACCGTGATTTGATCGGCGTCGGCTTCCAAGGATACTTTGATTGTCGTATTGGAATGCGAATACTTGATCGCATTGCCCAGGAGATTGTTCAATACTTGATCCAGCTTGCGACGGTCGATCAAGCAGAACGTTTCGCCATTGCCAATTTCGCTTTTGATCGCAATGCCCTTTTTGCGCGAGAGCACGCCATTGATGTTGACAGCGTGGCGCAGAATAGGCTCGATGGCTTCTGGTTTTCGATCGAGGCGCAAGCTACCCGATTCAATGCTCGTCACGTCCAAGATATCGGTGATCAAGTCGGACATGAAAGCACTCATGTCGAGAATCGTATTGAGGAATTCCCGGTGTACGGGGCTGAGTACAGGGCCAACCTCGGATGCCAGCAAGTTACTGTACGTGGAAATGGCTCCAAGAGGCGTTCGCAGATCATGCGCGGCCATGCCCAAAAGCTCATTTTTTCGCGCATTGAGCGAATTCAGCTCTTTGGTTTTTTTGAGGAGCGCTTGTTCGTATGCGCGTCGTTCTGTCGCATTAAACACGGTCAAACGAATGATGAGCGGGGCTCCCGATGCATCACGTTTGAGCGTGCCGGTAATCAGCGTCGGTAGAGGCTGACCTCCGGGAATTTTGATATCCAGAGCCACTTCGTTGACCCGCGACTGCAAGAGCAGCATTGGATGGAAGTGATTCTCGTAAAAAATTTGCCCGGGTAATGTGAGCAATTCACGGAAGTGCCGCTTTCCGATCAACTGCTCGCGTTCGAGGCCGAGCCACGAGAGAAACGTCTGATTGACCCTGACGATGATTCCGTTTGGCTGGGTCGAAACATAGCCGCACGGCGCGTGGTCATAAAGCTCGGCGTCGGTCTCTTGGTAAATATCGACGTCGCTCACCGTTGGCTCAACTGATGTGTTTGGTCAGGTATTGCTTGATGGCCCGGATGACTTCTTCCGGAGCACTCACGTGAGGACAGTGCCCCGTTGCTTCGAGGTACACCAATTCACTGCTTTTGAGTTTGGCATGAACGTACTCGCCCACCACGGCCGGTGCAATGACGTCTTGAGCGCATTGCAAAATGAGGGCGGGCGTTTGGACGGAATCGAGGTCACTTCGGTTGTCGGACGTAAATGTCGTGCGTGCAAAATGTTTGGCAATATCGGGATCGGTTCGGCAGAAACTATCTCCCAATTCTTCCGCCAATTCTGGTCGTTCGGGATTACCCATGATGACGGGCGACATGTTGCGCGACCATCCCAGGTGATTGGCCTCCATCGTTTCGAGAAGCCCTTCAATGTCACTTTCGTCGAATCCGCCGACGTAGTCGCCTTTGTTGATATAACAAGGGGAGGGACCAACCATGATGAGATGCGAGAAATATTCCGGGTGTTTGCTTGCAGCCAGAGCGCCAATCATGGCGCTTACAGAATGGCCGACGTAAATGCCGCCACGCACGTTCAACTGGGCGCAAATGTCCAAAACGTCTTCAGCGTAACCTTTGAGCGACGCGTAACGTTCCGGTTTGAATGCAGCGAGGTTCGACTTGCCAGCACCCACATGATCGAAAAGCACGACCCGATAGTCATCCTCGAAACTGGGAACCAAATGGCGCCACATGTTTTGATCACAGCCAAAACCATGAGCAAACATAATAAATTTCGAGCCGCGGCCTTTGACGGTGACGTTATTGTCTTTGTACATCGCTTTTTATCTCGGGCGAGTGAACGTTGCGTTTGTTTTCTGACGTTCGCGTACATGCATGAAGACATGAAAACGCGCAAAAATCAAGTGCATTGCAAGGATGAGGCAAGTTCGCAGCCTCATCCTTGTCAACGCTATTTATCAGCCGGTGGTTCCCTTTGTAGCCGACTTGGAGCCGCGAACCCATATCGGTTCGTTGGCGCGTTTGTATCAGGGCGTGACGTACTTGACGACGGTCGTCGAAAAGTCATTAAAGACCAGCGTCAGTTTCACACACGAACCCGCGGGAATCGTCGAACCACCCAGCATGCCTCCGCTGGCCTCGCTCACGTCATTGGCGCCTGCGGGAACCGTGCCATACGCGATTGGTCCGGTAAAACCTGCGGGGAACGCTTGCGCTCCCAAAGCCCAATACGTCGTTCCTCCAGTGACGGGGCCAGGTCCCGTCGGCGTTTTTGCATCGATATCCGTCACGTAATATCCGAGCGCATTCACCGGCGCCGTCCAGCTCACCGTGGGCAAACCCTTCGCATCCGTGTTCAGCATGATTGTATGCGTACCCGTGGTGCCTTCGCACGTTATGGGAACGTCGCCATCGCGGGTCAAGGTCCAGCGGACATTCGTCGCTTCGAGGCCCGGGCTGCGCAACGTCAATGTGCTTTCGCCCGAATCGGCAATACCATCGCCGTTCGTATCGACCAACGTCATTGTGGTCGGAAAACTGCGATTCATGAATCCACCCGGGCCCACCTGGAATGGGAAGGGGGCGAAATTCGCTTCAGTGCCCGAAACGGTGACTTCCAGCGGCGCCATGAGACCCTCAAAGGGAGTCGCTTCGATCTTCGCGCCAAACGAGGTTGCCGTCATTTTCATCGGCAACGTCACGGGAATGATCTTCGTGGGATCGTACTTCTTGTTCATGAAATCCAGCGACGGGTGATCAATCGCCACCGTGTATTTGCCCTCGAGTTTCAATGTCGGCGCGTCGATCACTTTGAAGTGGATCTTCTGTTCGGCGCCAAGGGGTCGTTCGCTGAAGGCTTCGAATTCCTTCGCAAAAACAACGTCGTATTCCCCGCCAAACGCAAGTGGGCTGCCAGGCGTGATGGTCAAATAACGCCCCGAGCCATTGACGGTAGCGAGAACCTTGGCCCCTGATTGATCCCGCAATTCAACGCGGGCGAAGTTTTGCTGATTCTCGAAAACCGGATGCGACAGTGTGACCGTGATGTCGCCTTCGTTGCGCGCATTCGTGGCTCCATCCCGTGGTGACGAATTGAGCACGAAAAATTCTCGCGCCGTGAGTTCGTTCAGGTATTGCACGACGTCTTTCTTTTCGTCGTCGGTCAATGTCGTCATTGCGAGTTTCGTCATGGCTTCGACAGCTTCGTCCATGGTCCACGCAGCGCCATTCACGAGCCACGTACCGTGTCGATAAGCTCCAATCAGGCTGGGCACGACAATCGGGTGGGTATTTTGCGTTCCGCCCTTCTCGAGACGCAGACCTTTGGTGGTCAAAGGACCGGCGTGACAACCCGCACAATTGGCTTTGCCGCGGAACAAAGCTTCGCCGCGTTTTGCCGCTTCCGTCATGCTGCCATCGCGTAGGGTTTGTCCGTTGGCTTGGGGAGGTGGTACGACCGAAGCAAGGTAATCGTAAAGGCCAAGATGCCCGGAGGTATCAATGGTTACGCCAATCGTGGGACCAGCGCTGCCGTAAAGGTACGAGAAGAAATCGTACGCGTCGCCTTCCCATCCAATTGCCGAGGGTTTTTCCATCCAAAACATGGGCCGACTTGCCGATTCGGAAAAACCTCCCGCCGACCAGACATTGCCGTCGGTGATCGCATCAACGTGGCAATCGGCACAGCTATGATTCACGCCGCCTTTCGCCCCCGTGCCCGTATACAAGGCTTGGCCTTTTTTCGCACTGGCCGTACGCGGATCGCCTTCGAGTTGCACGACCTTTTCCGATGTTCCGTCGGTTTTGGCAATGGTTACGGCATACGCTTGTGCGCCGTGGACAAACAGTTTGTCGCCCGAGGCCAAAATGCTTCGCGGTCGTCCTTGCGCCGTGAATCGGTTTTTCTCGGCCAGAGTTGCTGGATCCAAACCTACGACGACATCGTTGCCTTCGAATGTTACCCACACCGTATCGTTGGCCAAGGTCAAACCAAACGGACGAACGGCAAGCCCCGTGGAACTCATTTGCCGTCCTACGTCCACGCCCACGAGTTCCTTTCGTGTTGCCGTATCGTACACCGCGACGGAATGACGAAACGCCGTCATGCCTTCTTGGCCGGACAATTCAGCAAGTGATACGCGGGTTGTCGAGACGTATAGTTTGTCTTTGGAAACGAAAATCCCACCAATCGTGGATCCGACCGATTCGATGTAGCCGCTCACGGTCAAGCTTTTGGTGTCGACAATGGCGATGTCGTACAAATCATTGCGCTTCTCGACCGGAAATTGCAGTCGTTCACTCACGCCGGAACAATACGATGCGACAAACAGCGTTGCGCCATCTTCGCTGAGCGCCAATTTCGTCGCATTCTTGTTCGTAACCACGCGATTGGTGACGCGTCGTTCGGCGATGTCCACAACCGCGATGGAACCCTCGGTCGCCAATGACACATAGGCCGTCGTTCCATCCGGTGAAACCACGACGTCGGCCGGTTCGTCTCCCACCCACAATGCATCGACGAGTCTTCCTTCGGCGACATCGACAAACCCAAGGGTATCGTTCGCTTTGTGCGTGACGAGCACCAATCCCTTCGATTTGACGTACGCCAAAGCCGATGGCCAAGGGCCGGTGAGCACTGTTCCGTTAACCATTCCCGATGCGGGATCCACGCGGCTGATGTGCGGATCGAATAGGTTTGTCACCCAGATCTCGCCTTCGACATCCGCAAGAGACGAGGTTTGATAATAATTGAAATGCTCGTAAGGGGCTTTCTCGACAACCGATAACGTTTGCGTTTCCGTCGTCCCCTTGATGCGAAACGAATATTGACCTGCAATCGTTGGCGTAAATCGATAAAAGCCATCGTCGCCCGCAACGAGGACGTTCTTGTTGGCCGTGGGGGCCGATTCGAGCTGCCATGCGCCGGCTGGATTGTTTTTCAAGTAATACGTCGAGCCTGCCGGGAAGCGTGTCATCGATTGCAGAGGTAATTCGGCCGCCGTGTCGCCAGGCCCGTTCCTCGGACCGTCCACGATAACGACACAACTCGCGCCGGCTGAAATGCTGAGCGCCGCCACAAGAACCCCACCAAGCCAAGATCGCTTCATGCGTATTCGCACCTTTGCGCGCGACGATGCAGCAATCCACGCGCGCGCTCGACGCGATTGCCCGCCGATGTATCCATCAGCAAATCTACCTATAAAGGTTTGTATCAAGTTGTCAAGGTGTTGTCTAAAGTTTGTTCAATCTTTAGCGCGAGACGGAGCAACCTTTGGGATGGCTTGGCAAGCGAGAACCAATCGCCTTTTTCGAAAGGCTTGGCGGTTTGCACGCGTAACGTCAAAGGCAGCGGTCTTTGGATCCACCGGGTAGGCGCAACGCAGAAAGTGGAGCTGCTGTGGTCATCGTTGTCCTGAGCCCTGGGAGACTCTCCGCCCGGCGCCGCTCAGCAACAGGAGAGTTTGTTCAAACTTTGCGCAAGCGAAACGGACCCGCTTTGTGAACTTTGCCGGGCAGGGGTCGACCCAAGACTCGTTCTGCCACATTGCCCGCTTCAATGAGTTTGTCGAGGTCGATTCCCGTTTCAATACCCATACCGTGCAGCAAGAACACGAGATCTTCGCTCGCCACGTTGCCCGCAGCTCCCGGTGCGTAGGGACAACCCCCGAGTCCTCCGACAGACGCGTCAAAATGTCGAATGCCCATCTCGAGCCCGACCAAGATGTTCGCCAGTGCCGTCCCTCGCGTGTCGTGCATGTGCATCGAGATCTGATCGATCGTCATCACATCGAGCGCCCGCGACAAGATCTCGTGCGTTTGTCTTGGCGTACCGGTCCCGATCGTGTCGCTAAGCGCAATCTGATAACAACCCAGATCCAAAAGACGTCGGGCGATCTTCACGGACGATTCTGCACTCACCGGACCTTCGTAGGGACAACCCCACATCGTGGACAAATACCCGCGTACGCGTACGCCCGCTTCGAGCGCGGGGGGAATGATTTCCGAAA
The DNA here is from genome assembly GCA_044221885.1 of Polyangium sp. (in: bacteria). Lineage (GTDB taxonomy): Bacteria > Myxococcota_A > Polyangia > Polyangiales > Polyangiaceae > Polyangium. The sequence goes on along the minus strand of JBGAOI010000130.1, from coordinate 6,499 downwards.
ACACGCCGATCGTTCGATCGATGGTTTTGTTGATGTTTTTCATGTTGTGCGTTTCGCTCGCACTCATGAAGACGGCGATCTCGGGCAAACCCGTCGCCAACGCTCGTTCGAGACCTTTTGAGTTCGGACAAAGTGCGCTGAAAGAAACGCCTTCGGGAGCGCGCATCGTCGACGCCAACTCTTCGGCATCGGCAAGCTGAGGAACCCACTTGGGCGAGACGAAACTCGTGATCTCGATCCGCCGTAGACCCGCATCCGTCAGTGCTTGGATGAGCTGTTTCTTGGCTTCGAGCGACACGATGTTCGGTTCGTTTTGCAAACCGTCACGTGGACTCACTTCGTAGATCGAGACGCGATCCGCCGTATGAGCAAACAGGTCCTTCGCAGGACTTCGCGACATCGAAGAGGAGTCCGTCATGTCCGCGCTCCATTGTTCGGCAAGCTGACGCGGCGTCAACGGCGGCAGCTCGAAAGCTACGAGATCAGCTTGGGACAACCCGCAAATGCCGGGACTTTTGGCCCGTCACGAACGGCACTGGGTACGCGCCGTTGAAACACGCCAGACAATAGGCGTCGTCGGGAATGGTCGAGCCGCCTTTGGCACGTTGCTCGATGTCTCGCACGGCCGTCACGAGTCCTTCGAGCGACAAGTAGCCAAGCGAGTCGGCCGTGACGTATTTGCAGATCTCGTCGATGCTGTGTGTGGCGGCAATGAGTTCGGCACGTGTGGGGGTGTCGATACCGTAAAAACAAGGCCATCGCGTGGGTGGACTCGAGATGCGCAAGTGCACTTCGCGTGCGCCAGCATCACGCACCATCTTCACGATCTTGCGGCTCGTCGTTCCGCGTACGATCGAATCGTCGACGATGACGACGCGTTTGCCTGCAATGACCGCGCGATTCGGCGACAGCTTCAAACGCACTCCGAAGTGCCGGATGGATTGCTGCGGTTCGATGAAGGTTCGTCCGACGTAGTGACTACGAATCAAGCCCATGTCGAACGCGACGCCGGCATGTTGCGCAAACCCAACGGCCGCGGGCAAACCCGAGTCCGGGACGGGAATCACCACCACGTCACTAAGATCTTGCATGTTGGGAAGAGGCTGCTCTTCCGCAAGTTTTCGGCCAAACGCCTTGCGGACGTCGTAGACGTTGGCGCCTTCGATCCGCGAGTCCGGGCGCGCAAAGTAGACATGTTCGAAGATGCAGAGTTTTCGTGCCTGCCGTTCAAAAGGAAAAACGGAACGTGTTCCATTTGGACCAACCACCACCATTTCACCCGGTTCGACATCACGAACGTACGTCGCTCCGATGAGATCAAACGACGTGGGTTCACTGGCGATGACCGTGGACGAACCACCTGGATGATCCAAACGTCCCATGCAAAGCGGCCGGAATCCTCGGGGATCACGCACGGCGACCATCTCGGTTTGTCCGAGGAACAGAATCGAGTACGCACCTTCGACTTGGGCGAGTGCGTCGGCGACACGGCTCTCCGTGTCGACTGCAGAACTTGCAGCGATGAGGTGCACGATGACTTCCGTGTCGCTTGCGCTTTGAAAAATCGAGCCGCGATCTTCGAGACGTTCACGGAGTGCTTCGTGGTTTGTCAGGTTGCCATTGTGGGCGACGGCGATCGATCCATGCGCGTAGTCGACAGCAAACGGTTGCGCGTTTCGAATGTGCGAACCTCCAGCCGTCGAGTACCGAACGTGTCCGATGGCGGCGCTACCGGGAAGGTTTGTCAGGTCCTTCGGGGAAAAACACGCTTGGACCAACCCCATGGCGCGATGCGGAGTGAGTCGTTTGCCATCGCTGGCGCCGATTCCCGCTGATTCTTGTCCGCGATGCTGGAGCGCATGCAGACCGAGGTACGCGATGTTTGCTGCTTCCGGATGGCCGTAAATACCGAACACGCCGCACATGCGGCGGTCTTGTAGTACGAAAGCCGCCTGCGGCCATGACCAGACCAGGAAAACAGTGTTTTGCGAGGATTTGCCGCGAAGGCGAGAGGACGAGTTGGAGGGTCTTTCGAAAGAGTCAAAGGGCTTGACGAATCACTTCGCCGGGATGCCCCAAACCTTCTCGATGATCTTCATCTCCATCGCGTCTCCGTGACACGTGGAGCACTCCATCTCTTTCTTGTCAGCCTTCGTGAGCTTGTGCTCGTACTCGTCTTCCATGAACTTCTCCACGGCTTTGCGATCCGAGCGATTGAGGTTTTTCGGGGACGAATCGTGGCACGTGTCGCAGAAGACCGCGTTGCCTTTTTCGTCACGCACCGACACGACGAAGTGCTTCCACATGCCGCGTGTGATCTTCAAGTTGCGCGTCTCGGCCTTGAAGTCGTCCTTGACGTGACAACCCTGGCAATCCGCAAAACCCATCGCCTTTTGAAAGAGCGGCATGAGCTTCTTTTTCGCCGCGAGCGGCATCTTGTCGAAGTCAGGGATCTTCTTGAGATCGATACCCGCCTTCTTCACATCCTCGAGCATCTTGCTCTCGCGAATCGGCGTGGAGGGTTTGGCCGCAGCAGCCGGCGGAGCATCGGGCTTCTTGTCGCCTGTCGCGCCATCAGGCTTCTTGTCGCCTGTCGCGCCATCAGGCTTGGTGTCCGTGCCCGTGCCTGCGCCATCGGGTTTGGCCGTGTCCGTGCCACCACCCGTCGTCGTCGTTTCGCCACCCTTCTTGTCGCCTGCCGTGTCTGGGTTTGGCGTTCCACCACCGCATGCGCCTGCAACGCCCGCGACGAACAATGCCAATACCAAAGATACGTGTTTTTGAATGCCTAACATGCGGTCTCCTCGCTCTTCGCGAAACACTACACGAATCGACCGTTCGGACGGAAGATGCTCGTGCAGTCGCTGCTACGCGATTGTCAAAACTTGCCAGTCACGGTCAGGAACGTGAGCTTGTCGTTCGTCTCGCGAAGCCTTTGGGTCAGCATCCGAATGACGCTCCAGAGAACCTCGTACGCGAGATCTTTGTGCAGAAAAAGCAGGTCCTCGAACGCGTCTTTCGGCACCGTCAGCAAGCGACACCGCTCGTGCACCCGCGCATCCGCAGAACGCGGCGCTTCATCGAGAAGGCTCATCTCGCCGAACACAGACCCTGGTCCGAGCACTGCAAGAGCCTCTTCGCCCATCCCGGGCACATCGCGACTGATGCGAACTTTGCCTTCGAGGATGATGTAGAGTTTGTCCCCTGGATCGCCGTGCTGAAAGATCTTCGTGCCGAGGGCATGCGACTCTTCGCTTGCGACACGCGAAATGAGGTCGAGCGCTTGTTTCGTCAGGCCCTGAAACAGCGGGACTTTGCTTAGTTTCTCGATGCGTTCCGCGACGTCCACGTACGTTCTCGGCGCGAGCCGGTTTGGCCGCGATGGGGAGGATACGGAGACCTTGCTCGAAAAGAAAGTTTGCTGCGAAGAGAAGAAACGATTCAGCGCGTGAAGCGCACACGAATGGGCGCTGTGGCCATGGTCGTCGGTTGACCCGTCTTGTCGAGTCCTGGAGAGAACTTTCGTGCAAGCGCGCAAATACGTGCTGCCCGCCCGAATCCGTAGCCCGGATCGTTGACGACCTTCACCGACTGCACACTTCCGTCAGGACGAACCGTGATGATGATCGGCACGACGGCTTGGTCGATTTGCTCGGCGTCGGCTTCTGGCGGAAACGGACAATCCCACGACGTGCTGCCCACAAGCGTTGGCGACTTCGACAAATCCGGTGGTGGAGGTGGTGGCGGAGCTTTGGCTGTTCCCGTGCCGCCTTCTTTGCCATCGAGCGACGCAGCTTTGTTGAACGTCGGCTCTTTGCCCGTGCCTTCGGCACTCACCATGCCGTACCCAGGTCCGTTGCCTTCGCCCGTGACAAACCCGTTGCCCGTCATGTCGACGGGTTCGTCCGGGTCTTCCTTGGCCGTCAAAACTTTCGCCGCTTGCGCCGGAGGAGGCGGAGGTGTTTTGTCCTCATACGGATCTTCCTCCTTCGGTGCGGGTTTGTCTATTTTCGGCGCCGGTTCCGGTTCGGGTTCAGGCTCGGGCGGTGGTTCTTCTTTTTTCTCCTCGACCTTTTGTTCTGGCGGTTCGACGTCGTATTCGGTCCAGAAAAAGTCATGCAGACCTTGGCGCATGTCACGAATCGCCCGCTGCATGTCGAAGAGCGCCGTCATGGCTCGTCCCGACGCATACCCATGCGTCGAGAGAGCGATGAACAAACCGATGAGCGCGCCTGTCTTGGCCGCTCGATTACCCAGCGCAAAAATAGGCGCGAGCGGGTCTCGATCGCCTTCGGCAGAACGCGCGCGCGAGACCTTCGAATGCACAGCGGTCCCCCCGTTGTTTGCGATCGCCATCGGACAAACTCCTCGTGTTTACGGTGTTGCCGGTGCTGGTGTTGGCGCTGGTGCTGCGTCGCCATCGGAGACAGGCGTCACACCAAACGCGATTTTTGTAACACCCGCCTTTTTCAACATGTCGAGCGACTGCATCACTCTACCGTGTTGCACCGCCGATTCAGCTCGAATCACTGCGCGAAGATCCGGCGTCTTCACTTGAGCTTCTTTCGCGAGGGGCAACAACGCTTCCGCATTCGGGAGCTTCTTGCCGTCCACGACGAGATCGCCGTTGGCTCGAAGCTCCACACTAAACACCATCTGCACTTCTTTGCCTGATGCAGCTTTCGGCAGATCGAGTGGCATCGCTTGCGAGACGATGATCTTCGCCGTGACCATGAAGATGATCAGAAGCACGAGGGTAATGTCGACAAGCGGCGTGACGTTGATGCCCTCAACCATCGCATCGTCATTGTTTTGGCTCGACATGCCCATCAGCTTGCCTCTTCTTCCTCGGACTCTTCCTTCTTGGGTTCAGCCTTCTTGCCCTTTGCAGCTTCCTTCTTGGGCTCGGCCTTTTTCGCGACGGGAGCCGCAGGTTCTTCCTCGGTTTGTTCCGACGAACCAACGACTTCTTCGCCGTGCAGGTGCGCAAGGAGCACGCGCGTGAGCGCTTCGGTGTTCGCGAGCGTCGACTTGATCAAACGCTGAAAGAAGTTGTTGAACGCAACAGCGGGAATAGCGACGGCGAGACCAACGGCGGTGGCCACGAGTGCTTCGGCGATGCTCGACATGACTTGTTGCGGCGCCATGGCGGCGGATGCTGCTTGGGCCATGGGTTTTTCCGCGGCCTTACCGAGAGCATCGAACGCGCCGACGACACCGATAACCGTTCCGAACAGACCAATGAAGGGAGCGTTGTTGCCCAGTGTGCCGAGGTACGCGAGACGTCGCTCGAGCTTCATTCGTTGCAACGCGAGCGCGCCAGCCATTGCTTCCTCAGCGGCTTTGGGCCCGCGATCAGCTTCCATCAGGCCCGCTTTCACGACGGCCGCTTCGGCTGAAGGCGATGCATCCATGCGCTTCATCGCGGACTCGACCGAGTCACGCAACGCGTTACGCAGGTCTCGATGCAACAACACGACATCGTCCCGCAAGGTCCAGAAAAACCAGGCGCGTTCGAGGATGATCGCCACGCTGATCACCGACAACCCGATCATGAGCCACATGACCCACGCCGCGCCAAAGCCAACCATGATCCGCTGGAGCCACTCGATGAGATTCATCTTCCGGTTGTGCCTTTCACTCTCGGGTTTTTTCCACCCGGGCTCGTCGTTCTGGACGTAACACGCGTGCTCTTTCTCTCGAGTCTCTGGAGATAGAGCACACGTTTGTCTCGTTGTACGTTATTGCCTGATTCAGGGAGATTGATCGGAATTTTCTGCCCCGATGTCCTCTTCCGTAGCTTGGTCGCTTCGCGACGTCGCATCCACGAGACGACAGGCCGTTGCGAGAACCGTCGTTGCGTAGCCACCCTTCGGTAGCACAAAAGAAACCGTGAGCATGCCCGATGCGTCGAGATCCGCGGCTTCGAACTCCGTGACCTCCATTCGCAGGCTTCGGCGAGTTCCCTCACCATGAGCCCGAAAGTCGTCGAGTCTCTTCGGATCCGGAATCACGCTCGTCAAGACATCGAGCTCCAGGTCTTTGACGGAACCTTCGGGCCAACGCATTTTGGCGCCGTACATCGGACCCGTTGCCGAGATGGCCAATGCTTTGGCGCGTGTGATGGCATCGTCGAGGTCCGGGCCATCGTTTGGGACCAGAAACAAACCGCCCGAATCGTGTTTTTTGGCGAGGTCCCCGGGCAACACGGTCGTCCATGTTCCATCGGCGATTCGCCGTTCGAGCACGCGATTGAAGAGCATGGATTGTAGCGCCGAGAAAAGCAGTCGTTGTTCATGACGATCACGCGGTCCGCGTTCTTTTCCGGCAAGCCAGGCCAATGCACGCGTCGGGTTTGTCCCGTCTCGTCCAAATCGTTGAGGTCCAAAAAGATTGGGAGCTCCCTGGCGCGCTGTTTCGACGAGTTTGTCTCGAACAATCAATGCATCATGGGTGGATGCACAACGGAGACGCAGTCGAAATCGATTGCCATCCAAAT
>JBGAOI010000012.1:32806-41901 GCA_044221885.1 Polyangium sp. (in: bacteria) | reverse complement strand
ATATCCCAAGATCGAATATCGCCCCCAACGCTCACCGGGCAGCGCAGACTCGAGCAAAAACGACGAACGACCCGCCGATTGGGCTCGAAGCGCGGCGTAGGCGCGAACGGGCGTGACATGATCGGCGGCAAATGTGCGGGTAAGGATTTGGCTCACGGGACAAGAATACACCGAGCAGGCAAGCCGCGACAAATCTTCATCGAACGCTTGCTCGTGAGCGCTTCGAGCGGCATTGTAGGCGCGACATGTCCCGCACATCGTTACGCTCGTGGATGCTCCTTCTGTTGCTCGCATGGACGGCCTGTGGTGGCTCGCAAATTCCAGCCGATGCACGAAAAACCGTTGTTTCTTTGGGCAAAATCGATTGCGCCGATTGCGGCGATGAAATCGTCTCGGACATGCGGACAAAGCCTGGCGTGTACGAAGCTCAGTTCGACCGCAAAAAAGCTGAAGTCGTGATCGTTGCAGCTCCAACGATCGACGTGTTCACAGAAGTGCGAAAATTGGCCGCAGAAAGCGGCTTTGAGGCGATCTTGGGCGCGGGCAAAGGTCATTACCTCGAGCATCTCGCGTTTCCCGAAGGCTCGGATGTCTCGACCGTCGTCAAAGACGGCACGGACGTGCCGGACATCGCGGCGTTTTTGGCGCAAGGCAAAGTAACGATCGTTGACTTTTCGGCCACTTGGTGCGGGCCTTGCCGCAAAATCGACGAGCACATGGTGAAAGTTTTCGCCGGGCGAACGGATCTTGCGTATCGACGCTTCGATATTGGAGACTGGGATTCACCGTTGGCAAAACATTATTTAGCGAATGTGCCGCAATTGCCTCATGTCATCGTTTACGACAAAAGTGGGAAAAAGATCGATAGCATTACGGGCGTCGACTTGGCGCGAATCGATCGGGCCATTGCTACGAGTGCCAAGTCGCCCTGAAGATTGGTTTTTCTTGACCGTTTGGAGTTTTGCATGGACGCGCAAATCAAGACACGCCTGGTCGACGCGAATGGTTTGACGTTCGAGGTCGATCAAGCTGGTTCGGGGCCAAAATTTGCGTTGTTGTTGCATGGTTTCCCCGAATCGAAGTTTTCCTGGCGTTACCAGATCCCGCTCCTGGTCAAACTCGGTTATCGCGTATGGGCGCCGAATTTACGCGGCTATGGGAAAACCTCGAAACCGAAAGGCATCAAGGCGTACCATATCGATCGCTTGGTGGACGACGTCATTGGTTTGGTACAGGCAGCCGAAGCCAAAGAAACACTGCTCATCACCCACGATTGGGGCTCGATCATCGGTTGGCAAGTGGCCATGCGCAAAGCGATCGCCCTCGAACGGCTCGTGATCATGAACGTGCCGCATCCTGCATGTTTTCTTCGCGAAATTCGGACGTGGGATCAATTGAAACGTTCGTGGTACATGTTTGCATTTCAATTGCCGTTTTTCCCAGAATGGCGCCTCACGACCAACGACGCGGCCGTCATTACACGATCGTTCCTATCCATGACCACCGATCGCAGTCGTTTTCCGGCGGAAGTAACTGACGAATATCGCCGGACGGCCCTGGAACCAGGAGCTGCTGCGGCAATGGTCAATTATTATCGTGCAATGTTACGAGCCAAACCATCCGTTTCGAATCCCAAACCCGGGACCGTAGACGCCCCGACGTTGATGATTTGGGGCGCAAGCGATCAAGCCTTGAGCAATGCCAATGTTCGCGGCACCGAACGATATGTGCGTGATTTTACGCTCCGCATGTTGCCGAACGTGTCGCATTGGGTGCAGCAAGAAGCACCGGAAAAGGTCAATGCCATTTTGGAAGCTTGGCTTTCGGGCAGCGACGTGCCCAAATTCGATGATCCGTAGCGTTCAGTATTGACCGAACAGATCTTGAATGCGGGATTCGAGCGCCACGGCGATCTTGTACAGCGAAGAAATCGATGCACTCGATTCGGCACGCTCGATTTGCGACAAGAGCGAAACGCTGAGCCCCGTGCGGCGCGCCATTTGTTTCAGCGTCAGGTCTTTTTCTTTGCGCAAATTGCGAATCGTGTCGCCAATCACGCGATGCAATTGTTCTTCGGGCGTACGCGACAAACCTTTCTTGCGCATCACGCGGCCGAGCACTTCGCGGAATTCGTCGACATTGAAGGGCTTCTTGATGTAATCGACAGCGTCGAGTTTCATCGAAGCAACGGCACTCTCCAAATTCGGATAGCCCGTGAAGATCACGACCGCAATGTCCGTATCGACTTTGCGAATTCGCTTCAACACTTCAATGCCGTCGAGTTTCGGCATCATCAGATCGAGAATGATGAGGTGATATCCCCCGCCGCGGACTTCGTCCTCGACCGAGAATGGATCACTCATCGTTTTTACGCGATACCCATCGCGCTCCAACAACGTCTGCATGTAGTCGCAAATAGCGACGTCATCATCGACAATGAGGATATTGACTGTGGGAAGTTCGATTGCCACCTGACTCCTCCTATTTCGCGGCCTGTGGACCGGGCCCCCCCGGAGACGCCGCATGTCCAGCCTGAGTCACCCCAGGCCTCGATTCCAGTGGCACTTTAACACGACTTCGCACGTTCCAGGATGATCTTTTTGCTTGCGTTCTTCGAATATTCCGCGTTTTGAAACGCCCAGGACGCTGAAATCCCACCATTTTGCCGTCCACACAGCTTCTGCATTCAGAACTTGACAGAACGCTTCGCGCCGTTCATCGTGCGCGCCCACGTCGACGGTGTTTCACCGAAAACGTACTCGGGGCGTAGCGCAGCCTGGTAGCGCACTCGGTTCGGGACCGAGGAGTCGGAGGTTCAAATCCTCTCGCCCCGACTAGATTTCTCGCTAATGATGAACTTCCACGCGGAAGTCTTGATCGATGAACACCCATCGCGCGTGAACGTCCTTTTCCCATGGCCGACGACAAGCCCAAGGACAAACCACCGACTTCACGCCTCGGTAGAATCGCGCGCCTCGCAGGCTTAGGTACGCGATCCATTCCGCTCGCCGTTGAAGGTGCCAAGCGTGCGCTTGGACGAACCCGCACGGAAGACGAAGAAGCGGCGCAAAAAGCAAAGATGGCCGTCGAGGTCAAAAAGACCGCCGAAGCCATGCTCAAAACCCTGGGCGAAATGAAGGGTTTGCCCCTGAAGCTGGGTCAGATGGCCAGCTACATCGACGGGCTCGCGCCACCTGGACACGAAGAAAAATTCCAAGCCGTCCTCAAGCAACTCCAAGACAAGGCTCCACCACTCTCCGCTGAATCAGCCGCGCAGATGATCAAGAGCGAGTTGCGGGATGCTCCGGAATCCGTGTTCGCCGAATGGGACGCCGAACCGTTTGCCGCAGCGAGCATCGGACAAGTGCATCGAGCGCGCACGAAAGCAGGCGCAAAAGTCGCCGTGAAAGTGCAGTACCCGGGCATCGACAAAGCGATCGAGAACGATCTGAAAAGCATCTCGATGCTCGAAACGATGATCGCGCCGCTCTCACGAAAGCTGAATGCAAAGGCGACGCTCGATGAAATCCGAAAGGTTTTCTTGGACGAACTCGACTACGGGCGCGAAGCCGAGATGGCGGATCTCTTCCGACGCATTCATGCCGACGATGCCGACATCTTGATCCCCGAAGTGCATCACTCGTTGACGACGCGACGCGTGCTCACGACCGACTTCTGCGAAGGGATGAGTTACGCGGAGTTTTGCAAAGCCGGAACGCAAGAAGCGCGTAACCGAGCTGGCGAAACGATCTGGCGTTTTACCTTCCGCGCGATGCTTCGCTACGGCGTTCTTTATGCCGATCCGCATCCGGGCAACTATCGTTTTTTGCCCGATGGGCGCGTGCATTTTCTCGATTTCGGCTGCGTGAAAATGCTCCCGCCGCACCTCGTCGCCGGCATGAAACGCTACATGACCGCAGCGCTCGATGGTGATTGGCAAGAGTTCGATCGCGCGTGTGTCGAAGTGCTCGGGTACGACCCGAACGACGAAAGTTGGGATCTCTATCGCAGCTACACGATGGAGCTGATGATGCCGCTCTACACGAAAGAGATCTGGGTGTGCTCGAAAGAGAAGGCGCGTGAAACGGTGCAATTCCTCGCGCGGGGCATCAAAGCGATCTCCTTCAAAGAAGGCGAAGCGATCCCGAACATCCCGCACATTCCGAAACTCGAACAGGACTTCACCTTCGTCAATCGACTCCAGTGGGGACTCGCGTCTGTCATGGCGGGCCTGGGTACTGAAGCGAGCTTCCGCCGCATCACCGAAGGGTGGATTCGCGACGGCGTTTATCCTGTTCCGACCTGACAAACCCAACGAAAGGAACGAGCATCGTGACCGTACGGCTTACTCGAGTTGCCAAGCGTGCTGGTTGTGCAGCGAAGCAACCGCCGGGGTATCTGTTTCCGCTGCTGCAAAGGTTACCTCCGCTCAGCGATCCCAACGTGATGATCGGAGCGAACACCGCCGACGATGCCGCCGTATACCGTTTGTCCTCTGATACGGCCCTTGTGTTGACCACAGACTTCTTTACGCCCGTCGTCGACGATCCGTACGAGTTCGGAGCAGTTGCCGCGACAAACGCGCTCAGCGATGTGTACGCGATGGGTGGCAAACCAATCACGGCCCTCAACTTGGTCGGCTTTCCGGATGACTCACTCGATGCCGAGATCCTTGCAGAGATTCTTCGCGGTGGTGCCGAGAAGGCTCGAGAAGCGGGTATCGATCTCGTTGGAGGTCATACGATCAAAACGGACGAACCGATCTACGGACTTGCGGTTACGGGGATCGTGCATCCGGATCGCGTGGTGTCGAACGCGGGTGGCAAGCCTGGCGATTTCCTGGTGCTGACCAAACCTCTCGGCATCGGAATCCTCACGACGGCGGCCAAACAAGACAAAGACTCGCTCGGTGCGATTCGAACAGCGATCGATCTCATGTCGACACTCAATCGCGCTGCGTGTGACGCGATGCTTGCGGTGGGTGTACATGCTGCGACGGACGTAACGGGCTTCGGACTGCTTGGACATTTGCGCAACGTCGTGAAAGCGAGTGGATGTGGAGCAACGGTGTGGCTCGATCAGATGCCGGTCGTGGACGCAGCGTGGTCGTACGTGCGTGAAGGAATTGCACCTGGCGGCACGCATGCGAACCATCGATTCTTGAATGATCACGTCACGTACGAAGACGGGCTGGACAAACCCTCGCAATTGGTCTTGTGTGACGCACAAACGTCGGGCGGCTTGTTGATCGCGGTGGCACCGGATCGAGTCGCTACGTTGGTGGAGAAACTTCGCGAAGTCGGGACGCACGCGCATGCGATCATCGGTCAGCTCGATGCGGAGCCTGTGGGTCGTATTCAGGTGAAGATGCGCCGAGGATGAAGGCGTTTGTCAGTACGTAACCGACATCAGGAACGCGTCTTCGATGCCGGCGGTGTTGAGCGGTTGAAGAGGTGTGAGGTCCATGGAGCTACGGTTCATCCCACACACGATCGCGACGTTCTTGTCGCCATCTTTGGCCAACGTCGCACCACCCATGTCTTGGTTGTCGATTCCCATCGAATCGACATCGCCAAACCGTCGTGCCCAGTAAGGCATCCCTGACGCGCTGAACTTCGCCATGAAGATGTCCCTTGCCCAGCCAACTGCCGTGTCGACGACGGCACCACCGTTTTTGGCAAAATCGATCGCTCCGACAAACGTTCCAAACACGACGGGCTGATCTTTGGTGTCGACGAGAATGGTCGTACCCACCTGTTTGCCGAGAAGCCCGTAACTTTGGGCCCATACGACTTTGCCGGCGGCATCGAGTTTGGCCACGAGCACATCGTCCGAGTCTTGGTACGACTGCAGTTCAACGCCATCGACATCGATCTTGCCTTGCAACGATCCCGTAAGAACGGCTTCGCCTTTGGAGGTGAACGCGACGCCGCGCACGCGCTGCACAAAGCTTGTCGTGCCAAACGTGACATGCCATTGCGTCATGCCGTCCGCGTCGAGCTTCGTTACGAAACCATCTTCGTTGCCCTTGGCATTCACTTTTGTCGCGCCAAACGTTGCACTCTGGCTGAACCCGCCACCCACGAGGATCGAGCCATCCGTACGCGAAGCAGCGACCGTAATGATTGGGTCGTACCACTCGCCAAGACCAGGTGCGTCGTTGTGATTTCCCGGCATGCCGAAGCGACTTGCCCACAAGATGAACCCGTCTGGATCATACTTGGCGACGAAGAGATCATCCTTGTTGGGATTCACCGTGTCCACAGGCGATGGCGTCTTGTCCACGCCCGCGCTTGTCGTGCCAAACTTGTACGTACCACCTTCGGTTACACCGACGACGATGATGTTGCCATCACCATCAATCGCCATGTCCAAGATGATCTGGTTGAGGTTCTCGCCAAATGTTTGTACCCAAACGGGTTCGCCCGCGGAGTTGAATTTCGCGAAATAGGCGTCGTAATTGACGCCCTTGGGCGGTGATGCTGCACCGTCGATGGTCATCGTTCCGTAGAAACCACCAGCAACAACCGTGTTCCCCTTGGCGTCGACTTCGACAACGCTGCGGATAACTCCACCATCACTCTTGATGTGACGTGCCCACTTGGCGGTGCCATCAGCAATGGCGAAGTTGGCTAGAACGACGTCGGATGTATTGGTTGCTGTGAACATACCGACAGGGTCAATTCCGATGGACGATTGGTAAAACCACATCGTCGCGACGACCGAATCGGGCGTTGGCCCGAGCGCAACATCGAAGGCGCGTTGATCGTAGTTCCCGGCGCTGCCAAACCCTTTCGCCCATACGGGAACGCCTGCAAGTGGTTCCTTCGGAGGCTCGGCATCTTGGCCACCAGCGCCGCTGCCGCTGCCACCATCACCACCAGACCCAGACGTTGCGTCGATACCGCCATCAGCGATCGGCATCTTCCTACCAGGTTCAGCATCTGGCGCTGCGCACGCGTATGCACCGACGAGCAATCCCAAAGCACTGAGCATCCAGGCTCCGCGCGCGATTCGATTCACTCCGCTCATCAGAATCGACCTCCAACGCCCAGACCAACCCCTGTCGGACCAACCCAGGGCACAACCACAGCCGCTTTTTTCGGCGCAGGTTTCGCTGGTTGCGTCATGACAAACCCAACCACAGCCGCTCCGAGACCAATCACGCCCACCGTACCGAGACCAACGAACAAGCCGTTGTCACGGTTCTTGCGATCGTTGTCTGGTCCTGGGTCATAACCTTCTGGGCACTTGTTCTTCACGTCTCCATCGCACGCGCCAAACTGTTTGCCTTCGACAAACGCTTGGTCGACGCGAAACGCAGCTGCTCCCGCCAAAAGCGCAATCCCTGCACCCGCGCTAATCCAAGGCCAAAGAGGCTTCTTCTCCACAGGTGTATCGATCACGGGCGCGACGACGACGCGCTTCTTCAACTCGATCGGGATCTCGACGACTTCGCCCTCTTTCACTTCTGCCGTTTGCGTGAACGGTTCGAAGTCGGGCGCTTCGGCCACAACGGATTGCGGACCAGGATCCACAGGAATCGGAGTTCCAAGCCCTGCCGCTGGAACCTCTTTTCCATTCTGCAGGACGTGCAATCCCGCCGGTACGGCGCCCTTCAACACGATCTTGATCCGCGGCAATCGCGGCTCGATCTCGGCGAGACCTTTCTTCGCCACTTCCTCGAGTTCCTGCTTTCGCGCGGCCCCCTGCGTCTCGAGATTGATCACGAGCGCTCGTTGATACGCCGACCACGCAAGACTGAGTTTGCCATCGTGCTCGTAACAACGCGCAATGTTGAGGAGCGTGCTCGGGGCTTGGTACAGCGCCATGCTCGCCTCGAACTTGGAACAAGCTTCTTTCCACTCGCCCTTTTCGAGAAGTTCCACGGCCGTTTGAAAGAGCGATGTCGCGAGCGGATCGGGCACGGATGCGGAAGGCGTACCTTCGGCGGCCTGAGTGGTGTTCGTAGAGCCAAACACCAGCGCCATGGTTGCAACAGCCGTCCATCGGGACAAACGCCGCCCGCTGACTCGGTGAACAACCGCGCTTGAGTTGCTCGAGCTCGCGCCAGCGCTGCGCGGCTCAGAGCGTTTTGAGTGGATCATGTTTGCCGGTCTGCTTGGTCTTCGTCGTGTTGGGAGACGGAATCTTATTCGTCGCCGAGGAAGATGTTTTGACGATCGACGAGCCGGGCGGCAAGGGCGTGGAATCGGACGGTGCGGCACTGGGTGAAATAGCCGCAGATGCCGGAGGCGGCGCAGATTCAACAACAGAAGCAGAAGGCACAGGAGGAGCTGTCGCTGCGGCAGACGTAGACTCGACGGTCACTGGCTGTTTACCCACGCTCGTGGTCGAGGATCCCGCCACGATGAACACTCCGACAAACCCCAAAAGCAACGCCACGGCCATCAGAGCCCAAATCGCTTTTCGGCCCTGCTTCTGCGGAGTCGCTTGGGGAACGGGAACGTGCGTTTCCACAGGCGTCGGGTTGCCTGGAGCCAACGACGGAAGCGGTGGAATCGGTGGGACTTGAATGGGTGCTTCGTGGTTTGGCGAAGCAAACCCACCCACAAGAGGCGTCCCCGCAGCAGGAGCCGACGGAGTCGGAGCAGAAATAGGTCCATCCGAATGAGACGCCAGGACGCGTTGCACTGCCAGCGGCGGCAAGTTCACCGAATCGATTTCCCACTCGCCATCCGGAATCGATGCCGACGGGGGTCGTTGATGCAGCGGCACGTTCAGCGCGTCAGCCAACGCCACAACTAGCTCTGATGCGCGGTCGAATCGTTCGCTGGGGTTTTTCCCTGTCGCTCGGTAAAACCAATCGTCGAACGCCGGAGGCAGCGTCATTCCGTAACGCTGCGCTCGAACCGTCGCTGGTTCTTTCACGCCGTCGACCATGCGCAAAAGCAGCCGATACAACGTATCGCCGTTGCGACTCTCTTCGAGCCAATACGGTTCGCCCACGAGCAACGCGTACGCGATGTGCCCGAGCGCATAGATGTCGGCGCGATGATCAATCGTTGCATCACCAAGGATTTGTTCCGGTGACATGTACGGCGGAGTGCCGAGATTGATCGTTTGCTGCTTCT
>JBGAOI010000012.1:0-32796 GCA_044221885.1 Polyangium sp. (in: bacteria) | reverse complement strand
ACGCGAATCGATCCGTCATCGCGACGCGTGATGAACAAGTTCTCCGGTTTGAGATCGCGATGCACGATCCCTGCCGCGTGCGTCTTGTCGAGCGCTCGAGCAGCTTGCGCGAGAATCTGAACGACTTCCGGCCCCGCCAAACGGGTGCGTTGCGTGAGAACATCCGCGAGATCGCTGCCGCGCAGCAGTTCCATCACGAGAAACGGCGCGCCCGTTTCGGTATCGACGTCAGCGTCGAACGTCTCGACGATGTGCTCGCTCTCGATGTTTGCAGTCACCGTTGCTTCGAGCTTGAAGCGCGACCGCATGTCTTCATCGGTGACAATGCTCGGCAACATCACCTTCAGCGCGCGACGGCGCTGAGTCTTGATGTCGATGACCTCATAGATCGCGCCCATCGCGCCCGTGCTGAGGCAACGCACGACCTCGTAATGGCCGTGGAATAACTTGCCCTGGGGCAGTTGCCCCGCAATCGGTGCCGACAATGGATCTCTTTTTTATTCTCGCATTCGGTTTCTTTCAATAGTCCGTCGCGATCGACGGTGCGATTCACACCGCTCACGTAGCAACACCCAGGGTCTTTTCACTCTCACCACCCAAACAAGGCTGCGTAGGAGCCGTAGCGCCGGGCCACGAGGCGCGCTAATGACGCGCCGTTCCGAGGTCACCATGCTCCACGACAAACTCCGCGAATGTCTGACGTTTGACGATGTCCTGCTCGTGCCCGCCTACAGCGAGGTCTTGCCCAACCAAGTGGATGTCAAAGGACGCTTCAGTCGCCGCATCAACTTGAACATTCCCCTCGTCAGCGCAGCGATGGATTCGGTGACCGAAGGACGGACGGCGATCGCGATGGCTCGCGCCGGAGGCATCGGCATCATTCACAAGAATCTGCCGATCGCGCAGCAAGCGCGGGAAGTGGAACGGGTGAAGCGAGCCGAGAGCGGCATGATCACGTCGCCGGTCACGGTCAAACCCGATCAGTCCCTTCGCGAAGCGCTCGCCGTGATGAACGAACACGACATCAGCGGCGTACCCGTGGTGGTTGAGGGAGACAAACCCGTGGGTATTTTGACTGCGCGGGACATTCGTTTCGAGAAGAACCTCGACCAACCCGTACGCGCGTTGATGACGAGTGAGCTCGTGACGGTCACCCCCGGCGTATCGAACGATCGCGCGAAAGAACTCTTGCATGAACACCGCATCGAGAAGCTTCTCGTCGTCGATCGCGGCAAGCTCGTCGGTCTCATCACGATCAAAGATCTGCTTCAAGCCGATCGCAATCCGGAAGCCCTGAAAGACGAGAGTGGTCGTCTTCGCGTGGGCGCAGCGCTCGGTCCGAGTGCGGACGCGGATGCGCGTGCGGAAGCGCTCATTGCTGCCGGTGTGGACGTGCTCGTCGTCGACACGGCGCACGGTCATTCACGCGGCGTGATCGAAGTCGTTGCGCGGTTGAAAAAGAAGTTTCCGCACATCGACATCGTGGGTGGAAATGTCGCGACGGCAGATGCTGTCGAAGCGTTGGTCAACGCTGGCGCGGACGGCGTGAAGGTTGGAATTGGACCCGGAAGCATTTGTACGACGCGCATCGTGGCCGGCGTCGGCGTGCCGCAAGTAACGGCCGTGTCGGACTGCGCAAAAGCCGCGAATCGTCATGGAGTTCCGATCATCGCGGACGGCGGCATCAAGTATTCGGGCGACGTCACGAAGGCGCTCGCTGCGGGTGCATGGTGTGTGATGGTGGGCTCGCTGTTTGCCGGGACAGACGAAGCCCCAGGGGACCTCGTGCTTTACCAAGGCCGCAGTTACAAGGTGTATCGCGGCATGGGATCGCTTGGAGCGATGAAAAAAGGTTCAAAGGATCGGTACGGCCAAGGCGGAGCAGCGGATGAGAAGCTCGTGCCCGAAGGCATCGAAGGTCGCGTGCCGCATCGCGGATCGCTCGGATCGATTCTGCATCAGCTCGTTGGCGGACTGCGAGCGGGCATGGGGTACACGGGTTGCGCGACGGTTGCCGAACTGCACGAAAAAGCGACATTCGTGCGCATCACGTCGCAAGGCTTGCGTGAGAGTCACGTGCACGACGTGATCATCACGGAAGAAGCACCGAACTACCGCACATAGTTGGACGTCAAACGATTGGAGCACCAACCATTGGAGCTCCAACGTTCATGACGGAGGGCGAGGCCGCGGCCTTGGGCTCTCGGACATGTCGAAGTGGTAGGCGAGTCCCAAGCGGAAGAGGAACGCGGACGTTGCGCCTGCGCCAGGTGCGCAGAACTGGATGATTTCGCTCGACAAACGGTAGGCGTCGAAGGCGACGTCCGTGATGAACGAAACGTTGGGGCTCATAGGAATTTGCATGCCGCCGCCGAAGCGAAGTGCGACGTTGGCGCTATCGCTTCCGGTGCAACCGAAGTTCACGGCTCCGTTGACACCTCGATCGAGGAGCACGATGCCTTTGGCGATTGCGTCTTGCCAGGTGCCGCCGACGGAAACGCCGAGATAGGGTTTGGCCCATGAAATTCCGGAAAAATTGACGCGTACGGAAGCGAGTACGGAGTCGAGTTTGCGGTCGATTCGTACGAATCCGTAAGGTCCGACGCCGCTGTCTTCGCGTCCGATTCCGGTATGTTCGTAGGACAAACCGAACGAAATCGCCTTGATTTGGTACAAGAATCCGACACCGAAATTTCCGCCGACACGTTCGGTGATGTTGAACAAAGGCGCGTCGTCGATACGAACGGCACCACCTGCCAAGACAAACGGCGAAAAGCCTGTTTTTGAGGCCTCTTTTGTTTGTTTAGGTGGACCGGGTGGAACGTTGTCGAGAGCGATCGCTGTTTGCTCGAACGAACCTAGAACGAGGGCGGTGGTTCCAAGGGCCAGACCCCACCTCAAAAATCTCGCGACTTTCAGCATGGCCAAGCCTTACGCCGCACCTTTCTTCAGTGGCAAGAATTGGATTTCTTGACCAGCCGCTCGCCTTTTGCCATCTTCCGCGGCGGAGGGATGACCGAGTGGCCGAAGGTGCCTGATTCGAAATCAGGTGTACCCGTAAGGGTACCGCGGGTTCGAATCCCGCTTCCTCCGCAAAGTCCAGTGCGCTGAAGTGATCACCGGGAAAAACATCCCGGTGATCCTTTGTGGACCCAACGATGACGAGGACTGTTCGTCGGAAACGAAGAAACAGTCGCGACATCGACGAGCGCCTGGAGAGGTGACCGAGTGGTCGAAGGTGCACGACTGGAAATCGTGTGTACGGCAACGTACCGCGGGTTCGAATCCCGCCCTCTCCGCTGACATTCTTTCTCGACAAACCAGCGCAACGAGTCGCTGTTTTCGCGGAAGATTTGTCGGGTTTTCAAAAGAGCCTTGCCGAAACTTTCCCCTTGGACCGTTCTCGGGTGTATGGCTCGAAAGCTCAAACGGTGGATCAAGCGTGATCCAAATCGAGAAAGTGTCTGTTGATCCTTGACAGACCAGGGTCACGCCTGTAGAAGAGGCGCCCCTTTTTCAAGTAGTCGGTGTCCCGCGGAGTTCCGAGCGATGAATCCTGTTCCCAAGTCGTTCAGCGCCAAACCTGCCCAAGCGCAAGCAGACCAAAAGTGGTGGGTAATCGATGCCGAAGGTAAACCTCTCGGCCGAATTGCCTCGAAGATCGCGATGGTTCTTCGCGGAAAAAACAAGCCCACCTTCACGCCTCATGTCGACACGGGTGACTTCGTGATCGTCGTGAATGCGAAGAAGGTTCTGCTCACCGGACGTAAGATGGAGCAGAAACAATACGTCCGACACAGCGGCGAACCGGGCGGTTTCCGCAGCGTTTCTTACGCCAACGTCATTGAGACGAAGCCCGAGTTGCCCATCCAAAAAGCCGTCAAAGGAATGCTCCCCAAGAACATCCTCGGACGGGAACTGCTCACCAAGCTCAAGGTTTACCCCGGACCAGATCACCCCCACGCGGCCCAGAAACCGCAACCCCTTGCGTGAGGCCAAGGCAAGTCATGCCCGAGACGAACAATCGCATCTACGCCACTGGAAAACGCAAGACCGCTGTCGCGCGCGTCTGGCTCTCCCCAGGCACTGGTCAAATCTCCGTCAACGGTCGTACCTCGGATGAATACTTCGTCCGCGAAACGAACCGAATGATCATGCGCCAATCGCTCGAACTCTTGGAGGTCAACGATCAGTTTGACGTCCAAGCAACGGTCGTCGGCGGTGGTCACAGCGCGCAAGCCGAAGCGATGCGTCACGGTATCGCTCGCGCTCTCTGTGAGTCCGATCCCGAGCGTCGTGCTTCGCTCAAGCGTGCTGGCTTCTTGACGCGTGATGCGCGCAAGAAGGAGCGCAAGAAGTACGGTCAACCGGGCGCTCGCAAGCGCTTCCAATACTCCAAGCGCTGATTCCAACAGTTGGGGCTTCGAGTCGCCTCTGGCGCTCTATGCCCCAACCCACGATCGTTTCAGCTCAAAGTATCATCCAACAAAGCCCTCCGAAATCTCGGGGGGCTTTGTCGTTTGTCTCGGCACAAGCGATGGTTTCAGTGCGCTTGCGATTCTTCTTCGGGATCGTCTTCCGGCGCTTCAGGCTCGGGCCCTGCCGATGCCGCAGGCGCTGGTGACTTCGGCGGCGGAGCACCATTGGACATCGGCGTCGCAGACGAAGCGCCCTTCGGCATCGAGGCGAGAAGTGGCGCGGGAATCGGAATCCCACTCTCGTCGTCACCCTCCGCGTATTCCTCAACAGGTGCAGCGGGACCTTGCGGCGGCGCTTCTGGCGCGTTCGCTGCCGCCGACGATGCACCTGCAGCAGACGAAGCAGCCGCTGGCGTTTTACGCACAGGCTCACGCGGAGGCTCGGGCAACGGGATCGCATCGAGGCGTTTGTCGAGTTCAGCTTTTACTTCGAGGAACGCGGCGCGATCCATCGCCGGCATCACGCGCTCGCCACCCATCTGAAGTGTTTCGGCGTCGAAGAATTGTCCGTTTTTCTTGGCACTGAAGTGCAAGTGTGGGCCCGTCGATCGTCCGGTCGAACCCACGTACCCAACGAGCTGATGCCCACTCAACTTCATGCCGACTTTGATGCCCGGCGCGAACTTGGAGAGATGTGCGTAGCCCGTTTGCACTCCATTCGGATGCATGATCGTGACGAGATTGCCGCTCGGTCCTAAAGGACCAACCCAATCGACAACACCACGAAACGCTGAGTACACGGGCGTTCCCATAGGTGCACCGAAGTCCGTTCCGTTGTGCGGCATGACTTTCTTGAGCACGGGATGCAGACGCTTCGGATTGAACTTCGACGTCACAGGCGCGCCTGGACACGGAACTTGCCACCCACCGGAATACGGCTGCTTGCCTTTGTCATCCCAGTAGCCACGCGATTCTTGCCCATGAAACGCGTAGATGCGGATGGGTTTGTCCGCCGGATTTGCCGGTCGATATTCGAGCGCGACGATGCGCTTGTACTTTGAGAACAAACCAAGTGCCGTCTCTTCGACAGCGATGAGACGAATCGTCGATCCTTCTTCGAATCCTTCGCTCGACAAACGACCACCGAGAGCATCGTCGATGAGCGCGATCACGCCTTCGTCGAACCCGCCGAATTTGTACGAAGCCGTAAGGTCTTTCGAGACGTAAAACGCTCCGACGACTTCGGCTTCGGCGATCATCATGTCGAGCTTCTTGCCGACGAGAATGCCGCCTTGATCCTCGGCTGCTTGGATGATGTCCGTCGCGTTCACTTCATACTCGAACGCTTTTACGCGCTTCGAGGAACGTTCCATCGCGACGAAGAACTTGTCTTTCTTGCCGCACTTGTCGAACTTCCGAATCTCTTCGAAAGCTTTCATGATGCGGTAGGACTGTGCTTTCGGAACGTTTTTCTCGGCCAGCGCATCGATGAACGACTTCGAACCGATCGTTCCCGACACGATCTCGACCGATGGGTCCTTGCTGAGCTCGGACAAACGCCACGGTCCAGCGACAGCAACCCGTTCCCGCTTCTTTGGTTGAGGTCCTGCTGTCGCACCTTCGGGCTGCTCGGGTGACTCGCCGCCCATGCGATGCGTCAGTCCCGCGTTCGCGACGAGAGCGCGTTCATCACGTGGTGGGACAACTTGAATGAGCAGCGCGATGATCGACGTCATCGTCGCCAAGCCGAAGAGGCCGCCGAAGATCGCAGTCATTCGAGGCGAAAGCACGACGCCTGCGTGGACGCGTGGCAAGGTTCGTAGAGAAGAACCCATGCCTGAACCTAGCGTATTTGGGCCTGATGCGTTGGGACCACTGGCCAAACCAGACAGCGGACCTCGAGGGGCCGCGGGCGGTCCGGCGACTTCACGGCGACCAACTTCGAGTCGACCTGGCGGCACAACGAGACGAGGTGGTTTGGTCCGCACCGTTGGCTGGAGAGGATCGTTGCTTCGAGGAGGAAGAATCGACGCATCGTCCAAGTCGTCCACGTGCGAACCCGTGCGATCTGCGAAAGGATTCATCGGTTCCGGTGCGTCTGCCACAGGTTGGGACGTACCGCGCCGAAGCCTCTTCCGCAAGTAATGCGCAAGGACGTCGAACTCGCACACCGTCGTCGTAACTCTTGACGACAGGGAACATTCGTTGCCGCTAATTCGGCCATCGAAAAGGGCTGACGTAGGCTCGGGTCATGCACGAACGCCTTGAGAATCTGCTTCGAGTTGCGCGCGAAACCTTCGCCCGACGAGACTACGACGCCGCGGAATTGGCGCTACGCCAAGTGCTCGAGAACCATGGCGACTACCCCGACGTGCACAACATGTTGGGCAAGATCCTTCACGATCACGGGGACCTCGCAGGAGCAACGACACACTTCGAGCGCGCCGCGGAACTCAACCCGCGATACACCGAAGCGCTGCTGAACCTGGCGATCGTGCTTGCCGATCGTGGTGAATACGAAGCGGCGCGAAACGCTTACGATCGCTTGCGATCTGGGCATTCTGGAACGATGGCCGATCCGTTCGTTCGCGGAAAAATCGCCAACCAACATGCGGATCTGGCGACGGCCTACATCGACGCGGGTTGCCCGCATGAAGCGATCACCGAGTTGCAGCGCGCGATCGATCTTTGCCCCGATTTCCCGGATCTCCATACGAGATTGGCCACGCTGTACCGCGAACAAGGCAACCATGCGCTCGCACGCGAACACTTGAGTTGTGCCGTTGCGACAAACCCAAAGTACGCACCCGCGCACGTGCTCATGGGCATGACGATGATGTCGCTCGGTGCGCCGGATCGAGCGGTCGCAGCATTTCGTACTGCGCTGAACGTCGATCCTGGTAACAAAGCCGCGAAGATGCACTTGCGTCGTGTCGAAGAGAGCCGCAACTCGCGCGGGTCTCGACGCATGCCCGCGGTGCGTGAAGACGCGACAAACCTTTCCTAACGACAAACCTTGGCAACGTTTTCTCTTTGGCGTGAAGAACTCAAACGTGCTCTGCGAGATCTTCAAGGCGAAGATCTCACGCCAACGCGTCTTGGATTTGCGGTCGCGGTAGGTTTGTTCATTGGTTCGCAACCGATCTTCGGCTTGCACCTCGTGCTCGTCTTATTCGTGTGCTTGAAGCTACGGCTCAACGCGGTGCTCTCGTACGTCGCGGCAAACATCTCGAATCCATTTTTTGCGCCTGCGTTGCTCACAGCGGAAGTGCAGGTCGGAGGGCGCGTACGCACGGGACAATGGCCGCGTCTCGATCGCGAGATCCAAGCGGGTTACGGCGCGTTCGTCGACTTCGCGGGTCACTTGTTCGTGGGGGCACCGATCACCGGTGTTGTTTTGGCTGTCGCCGGTTTTGCAATGACGTGGTCGTTTGTCTCTATGAAACGAATCGTTCGACCTGCAACGAGTCGTCTCGAGCCTTATCGCTTGCCGCCGGAAGCTCCGTTCTGGCTTCATGCAACGGAACGTGTGGCGTCGCGGTATGCATCACCAGAGAGCACGTCTGCCGCAGAAAAAAGCCAGTTTCACTACGTGCGCATCAAGCTCGCTGTGGATCCGATCGCGCGCCTCATCGCCGACGTCGAAGGTGATCGCGCGCATGCGCTTGGCGATGTGCTCGACATAGGAACGGGTCGAGGGCAGTTACCGATCTTGGTGCTCGAGCTTGGACGCGCGACGGGCGCGCACGGAATCGATTGGGATCAAACGAAGATCGCGTTTGCTCGACGAGCCGCCGAAGCGCGACCGGATGGCGCGTCGCCGGCACTGGCAACGTTCGAAGCGGAAGATGCGCGTTCGTTTACAGCGTCGCCGGCAGACACGGTGCTGCTCATCGATCTGCTGCATTACTTCACGATCGAAGAACAAAACACGATCCTCGATCGAGCGGCGGATCATGTGAAACCGGGTGGTCGACTTTTGGTGCGCGAAGCGGACACGGAACGAGGTTGGCGCAGTTGGGCAACGTTGTTCGAGGAAAAACTCTTTACAACCGTACGATTCAATCGTGGCGAGCGCGTGCGTTTTCGCCCGGCACGCGAGATTGCTTCACGTCTCGAAGCGCGGGGTTTTTCATGTGAAATCGTCCCGGCTTGGGGGTCGACGCCTTTCTCGAACGTTCTTGTCGTGGCGCGGTTGACGTCGAAACCTGCGGAAAACAACGCTGCTTCGTAGTGGTCATCTCGGAATAGCGGCAGTTCGTCTCTGATTCATGCGGGTGTGGTAGGGTCCTGCGTGATGGTCGTTTCATTGCGTGGCCCGAGGGCCCTTGTGCCGCTTTGTCTGGTTCTGGCAGCGTGTGCATCGAACGCAGCTGCCCCCGTAACGCCTGTCGCGGCGGAGTCTTGGGACAACGTCAATGCGACGACCCAGGCTCTTCCCTGGGACATGCCGAATGCTGCGGATTGGCTGGAAACACCAGTGACTTCCGCCATCACGCCGGTACTCATTCGCAACGCGACATTGATGCTCGCGACCGGGAAAACCATTCCGCACGGAAACATTTTGCTCATTAATGGCAAAATTGCGGCAATCTCTGAAGCGCTTATTACCCCACCCGAGGGAACGCAGGAGATTGACGGGTCGGGAAAATTCGTTACGCCGGGAATCATCGATACGCACTCACATATTGGCGTGTATTCGATGCCGAACACGGTGGCGCATAACGACGGCAATGAAGTCACGGGACCCGTAACGCCGGACGTGCACACAGCCGATGCATTTTGGCCGCAAGATCCAGCCATCGAACGAGCCGTCGCTGGAGGCGTGACGACGTTTCAGGTTTTACCGGGCTCTGCAAATCTCGTGGGTGGTCGAGCCATTACATTGAAGTTGCGACCAGCGTTGTCGGCCAAATTCATGCACTTTCAGGGTGCTCCCGACGGGCTGAAAATGGCTTGCGGCGAAAATCCGAAACGTGTCTACGGAGGAGGAAAGAAATCGGCACCAGGCACGCGTATGGGAAACCTCGCAATGCAGCGCAAAGCGTTTGTCGAAGCGAAGAAGCTGGAAGAGGAATGGACGAAATACCGTGCCGCCGAAACGAAGCGTATTGCTGATGATAAGAAAGCCCAGGCCGGATATCGAGCCGAAGTCGAAGCTCGTCACAAGCAACAAGCCGAATGCAAAGCGGATCCTTATTTGGCAGCTTGCACCGATTGGCAAAAAAATTGGTCAAAGCCGCTATCCCCTCCCATTCCCAGCGTCCCCGGAAGCGCTCCGGCGCGTGACTTGGCCAAAGAAACACTCCTTGGCGTGATCAAAGGGAAAATCTTGCTGCACGTGCATTGTTATCGTGCGGATGACATGCTCGCCATGATTTCCCTGGCGGATGAAATTGGGTTCAAGATTCGCAGTTTTCACCACGCGCTCGAGGCGTACAAGATTCGAGATATCCTGGCCAAACGAAATATTTCGGTATCCACGTGGGCGGATTGGTGGGGTTTCAAAATGGAGGCCTACGACGGAATTCCCGAAAACCTCGCCTTGGTCCAAGAAATTGGCGGCATTCCGATCCTTCATACCGATTCGAACGAGGGCATTCAGCGTATGAATCAGGAAGTGGGCAAGGCCCTCACGAGCGGCCGGAAAGCGGGCATTTCTGTGACCGATGAAGACGGCATTCGTTGGCTTACAGCAAATCCGGCTTGGGCGCTGGGCATTTTAGATCGTACCGGAACGCTCGAAGTAGGCAAAGACGCCGACGTGGTCCTTTGGGACAAACACCCATTTTCGGTGTATGCGTCGGCGGAACGTGTTTGGATCGACGGACTCAGCGTCTACCAAAAGAACAATAGACAAGCCCCGTGGAGCGATTTCGAATTGGGTCAAGACACCGGCCGAGCGCCGATACTGCTTCCGGGAGGTGCACGATGAACAGGTGGATTCGCAATGGAGCTTTGGCTGCCTTGGCGTTTGTCGCAGCGTCTTGGTCGGGTTCAGCTCCCGCGCAAGTCACGCCTATCCCGGCCAAACCACCGGCGGCATTGCCCGTTTCCATTGCACCGCTCGCCATCGTGGGCGGACGCGTGCACACGGGCACGGGTGAAGTCATCGACGACGCGACGATTTTGATTGAAAAGGGAGTCATTCAAAAAATCGGCAAAGGTCTAGCGGTTCCCGCAAATGTTGCCACGTTGGATGCACGCGGCGCCATTGTGACTCCGGGCCTCATTGACGTGATGACGTCGGTCGGAATTGTTGAAGTATCGCAAGAAGACGACACGCACTCGGATGATCAAGGCGGATCGGATCCCATTCGCGCGGCATTTCGAGCGGCCGATGGATACAATCCGGCATCCGCCGTCATTGGTATTACGCGCGCGCAGGGCATTACGTCGGTCGGTGTCGTTCCGGGCGGTGGTCTTTTTTCCGGACAATCAGCGTGGGCGGACCTCGATGGAGCCACACGCGACGAAACGTTGATTCGCTCGGAGCTCGCGCTGCACGTACATATCGACCAAAGCCTTGACGGAGCGCAAGGAGGCGCAGCGGGAGCGCTTTTGCGCACACGTGAAGCCTTCGACGATGCTCGTACGTTCCAGAAAAACAAAGCCGCTTGGGAACGCAATCAAAGCCGGGCTTTTGCAGCCAGTCGTCTGGACCTCGAAGCCATCGGAAATGCTTTGGCGGGAAAAATCCCTGTCGTTTTTCATGTCCAAGCGGCTTCCGATATTCTGGCCACACTGGCGTTGGCCAAGGAATTCAACGTTCGACCCATTTTGGCCGGTGGAGCTGAAGCGTGGAAAGTGGCCAAGCAAATCGCCGCGGCCAAAATCCCGGTTATTGTGAACCCAATTCATCCTGGACCCACTTCGTTCGACCAACTCGGCGCGCGCGACGATAACGCAGCCCTTCTGCATGCAGCTGGCGTGCCTCTCGTGATTACGTCGAACGATACGCACAATGCGCGAAAGTTGCGGCAAATCGTAGGCAATGCCGTACGCGCAGGTTTGCCGCACGAAGCAGCGCTGGCCGCGGTCACTCGAACGCCGGCAGAAGCGTTTGGCTTGGCCACACAAGTTGGAACCCTCGCGGCGGGAAAAACGGCCAACATCGTCATTTGGTCCGCGGATCCATTTGAAACCAGCTCCTACCCCAAATCGGTCGTCATTCGCGGCCGAAATGTCGATCTCACGAATCGACAAACCATGCTCCTGAATCGCTACCGCAGGCTTCCTGTGACCAGGTAAAAACGTGGGCGGCACGGAAGACAGGATCTTCGGTTCCGCGAAAAACGCCGATCCCGCGGCGAAATTCAGTTATGCCGTTTTCGTCGCGCGATTCGTTGCGGGTCACGTGTTTGCATATCCCCTCGCCTTTCTCTGGGCGATTGCGACGATGCCCCTCGTGATGCACCTCAACTTCAATCAGCTCGAGGCATTGGCCCACAATGAAAAAGCTATGAGCGATTTGATTTTGCAACACGTCGCTTGGCCTGCCGGAGCGGTTTTCGCCCTGCTGCACCTGTGCGCGCTGGTGTGGGCGCTGGCGCAGAAACACCCTCGTTCACATTGGGCATTTTTTGGTGGGTTTGGCGTGATGCTGGGGAGCGGCGTTTTGCTTTGCGCCGGAAGCTGGATATGGCTATTCACGCGTTAACATAATGCTACATGACGGAATGCTTCGCCAAACTATTTGCACTTTACCAAAGGAGCGAGCGGGGCGAAGTCCCAAGCGGACATGTCACGCGCGTCGTAACTCGCGAGTTCCGTGGTCAGCGCGGTCGTGATTTCGGCCCAGGTTTGCTTGAGTTTGTCCGTGCTGGTGCCCTCGGCTTCGGCGACACAAGCGAATTTCGGCACGCCGCAAATATCGAGCGCTTCGCAGGAAACCCATTTCGGTCCCGCTTCCTCGAGCGCTGCATCGCCAACCAAGACGACGCCGTTCACCATGACGAGGGAGACATCATTCGGATTGGCTCCGACAATCGTTTCGTATGGTTTTGTCACGTCCCCGGAAATCACCGTAATGTCGGCTTTTTTGCCTACTTCAATGGAGCCGAGTACGTTATCGAGGCCCAGCACCTTTGCCGCATTGATGGTCACCATATCGACGAGCAGCTCGGGCGTGAGCACTTCGCCATTCCAGCGATTCTTGTTGACTTCCTGGGCAAACTTCAATTCATCCAGCAAGTTTTGGCTGCCGCCCAAGGACCAATCGGGGGCCAAAGCCACGTTGATACCTAAACCCAACGCCATTTTGACGTCGGTCGTTTTCGTGTAATCCGTCCCGGCGCCATAAAGAAAAACGTTCGACCGTGGCGACCAAACGAGGCTCATGCCATGATCGGCCATCGTCTTGAATTCCGCCTCGCCAAACGCCGTTCCGTGAACAATCGCTGTTTCCGGTGCGTAAAGACAACCGGGTACACTCGTGAGCGTGCCGAGTTTGTCGAATTCAGCGCGCGAGTATTCATCCACGCCTTCGCCGCGATGAATGACGTACGCATCGGTCACATCGTCGGCGTATTTCTGACAAACCGCGTCCGCCGTCGCGCCCGACGGAGTCAACGTGGCCGCTTGAACCTTATCAGCGGGCAGGTCGTTGGGTTTTTGATCAATGGTTCGAGCAAGCGAACCATAACATATTTTATCCAATGGATTGGCCGACCCAGCGATGCTCGTGGTACCCGCAATGAGCCCC
Organism: Polyangium sp. (in: bacteria); assembly: GCA_044221885.1. Lineage (GTDB taxonomy): Bacteria > Myxococcota_A > Polyangia > Polyangiales > Polyangiaceae > Polyangium. Next base: position 19,674 of record JBGAOI010000012.1, on the reverse strand, counting down.
TTCATTTCACCATACTTGTTCATTTCGCAGCCAAGAGGTGCCGGAATTTTGGCCATTGCACCATTTCCATCGGGCAGCGCCAATTCACCATTGAGCCATTGCTTGGCATCGACCATCGCCCCATAACGCGTTTCTTGAGGCCATTGATCATGATTTTGATAGATCTTCTCTGGCGACCAATCGTCCTCGTTGAAAATATCAAAAAGGATGTGATTGTGCGTATCGATCATGCCGGGCATAATGACGCCGTGCGTCCTGACCACCGTCGCGTCAAATGCATCAGGGTCCTCGGTGCATGATGCGCCTACGCACAGAATCGTGTCGCTGCTTATGAAGACCGAACCATTGATTGGACCTTGAGGTGTCAATACACACCCAACGAGAACCGTTTTCCCTGGGACTTTGCCCAATTTGACGATCTCTGGCGGACCCGGATCGGCGACACAAGGTCCGGGGGTTTGTCCTCCGCCACTGCTTGTCGTACTACTCGAGCTGCTCGAAGAACCGCCCGCGCCAACCGGATTTTCGATATCATCGATGTCGAACACCGGAAGTGGATTGCTTGGCGTCGCAACCCACTCCTGCGAACATCCAACCGCGACGACCGAGCCCAAAAGAAGGTGAACGGGAAAGCGGAAAGTAGTCACGGGTTTTACGGTACATCCTTTCAGGCACCGTGTCTCCAACTATTTTACGCTTTCCCGAAAAAACCATTACGGTTCGGTCGACCTCACTGCATCGAGAGGTCCGCGCAGCCCTTCGCCGACGAACGTTTCGTCCAGATACGCATTCACGACGGTTTCACCATCGTTTTCCAATCCGAACGCACGTACGCCGCGGTCCGTCCCCACGAACGCTCGATTTCCCAGGACATGTAGGTCGCGCGAGAAAAACAAGGGCGATTCACGCACGACACCGTTTAGCCACAACCCTGACACGAGCTCCACACGTGCGTCATTCACCGCGACAATCCATAACGCGTTTCGCCCAAGCACGAGCGCCGATGCGCCAAGCCCGACCGCAGCTTCGATGCGCGGCACTTCAATGCCAACATCGATTGTGTCGGCCAATCCCGACACCCCCGCGTCCACTCGACGAACCGTCAGCGCATTGCCCACCGCGTCAAATAGAAGCCCCGCGTCATACGACAACCACGCATAACGCGACGTTGGAGGATACCCAAGAGGCTCGCCCCAATCGTATTCTTGAAATACGTCCGGACCTGCGGTTCCCACGTCGGCTCGATATACTTGCAATCGATCGTTTTGAAAGCCAAACGTCAGCGCTTCGATCTCGCCATCTTGCATCCATATTGACACAGGTCGCGGAACGCTCGTACTTGGCGTGACTTGCCCTTTGCGCAAAATCTTCCATCGCGCCCCGCCAATCCCGTCTTCGAAGACCCAAAGGCCGTCTTCCGTCGGCAACATGGCGGCAAGCCCATCAATCCACACCGCATGTTCGCAAGGTCGAAGCTGCGAAGGTAATGCGCTCGTGCCAAACCTTTTTTCTATCGGGCAAAACCGAATCTCTCCACCCGATGCATCTTCATTTTCTTCGAAAACCCACACGCCGCCGCGCCAAGGATCCATGGCGACATCGCGTGGCCGTCCGCCACCTCCTGCTGCTGTGCTGATTGTTTCACCTGTTTGACCGTCAAAAACGACGACCGCGCCCACCGATGTAAAACCCACGACCGGCCGAATTGGTTTGTCGGTTGTCCCTGTCCCTTCGTTTTGCTCCGGCGCATTGGGCAAGCCGCGAGTTCCCCGCGGCAAATGCTCGTCGCGCGCGTGCGGCAACGACTGACAACCAATACCAAGAACGACCAGGCTCGTGAGGAGGATTTTTTTCTTCATACCTATACATCGTCACGAGCGGGTTCGCAGTTGCGTAAAAAGTTGAGAATTTTTCCCGAAGCCGTTTTCAGGCTGTTTTAAACGAACAACGCTACCGTCATGCCTGTGCGCACATTAGCCTACACATCCTGGACATGATCCGAACGAAGGTCAGGAAAAACGATGCTGCTCGAAAGTCCGTTGCGACTGGCGCGTTGAGACCCAGCAGAAGCGCGCGTACGCCTAGACGGTTGTTGACGATGCCGCGACAACTCCGCCGTCGAGTTGCCGCTCCACGAGTTTGCGATACAGACCGTCTTCGTTCATGAGCGACGCGTGATTGCCCGCCTGCACGATGATGCCGTCCTGCAAGACAACCACGCGATCGGCGCCCATGACGGTGGACAAACGGTGCGCAATGATGAGGGTCGTCCGCCCTTTCATGAGCCGTTCGAGCGCTTCTTTGACGAGGTGTTCACTTTCGGCATCGAGCGCGCTCGTGGCTTCATCCAGCACGAGAATGCGTGGGTTTTTCAGGACCGCTCGAGCAATCGCGACCCGCTGCTTTTGACCGCCAGACAATTTCACACCGCGTTCGCCAACGAGTGTATTGTAACCCTCTGGAAACTTCGTAATGAATTCATGGGCATTGGCCATTTTCGCCGCCGCCATGACTTCGTCATCGGTAGCCGTGGTTTTTCCGTACCGAATGTTTTCTGCCACGCTGCACGAAAACAAGAGCGGTTCTTGCGCCACGACACCCACATTCCGGCGCAACCATTCCGGCGACAAATCACGCAAATTCGCTCCATCGAGCGAGACGCGACCTTGGCCCGGATCGTAGAGGCGAAGCAACAATGCGGCAATGGTCGATTTACCCGACCCCGACGGGCCCACGAGGGCCACGACATCACCAGGTAAGAGCGACAAACTCACATCACGCAAAACCGGCACATCACTCCGCGAAGGGTATGCAAACACGACATTCGACAATTCCACTTGACCCTTGACCTCGGGCAATTCTTTTCCCGCCGAAAGCGGAATCGTGGTTTGTCTGTCGAGCAATTCGAATACGCGCTCGGCGGCCCCTGATGCGCGCATCAAATCGGCCCACAATTCGCTGATACCCCCGAGCGTAAAGGCCACAGTGAGCGTATAAATGAGAAATGACGTGAGTCCCCCGGGCGTCATTTCGCCACGTTCGACGAGTTTTCCTCCGTACCAGAGCACCAATGCCAGCGCCGAGAATGCCGCAAAGGTCGAAACGGTCATGAACGTCGCGCCCGTCAAAATACGTTTCCAGATGACCGCAAACGCATCCCAGACTGCTTTCGAATATCGTTCGCTTTCTGTACGTTCCGCGGCAAACGCACGAACCGTGCGAATTCCGGCAATGGTTTCTTCGGCGACTTCATTCGCCCGCGCCAATGCATCTTGCGCTTCACGCGCCAATTTGCGCACGCGTCGACCATACGCCACCGCACCAAGCGCCACAGGGGGCACAACGCCCATCATGACCGCAGTGAGGCGCGGCGATGTATACACGAGAAATCCAATGGCCCCGACAGCTTGCGCGACGAATCGCAACCCCATCGATATATTGACGCTGACAGCGTTTTGCACGAGCGTCGTATCGGCCGACAGGCGGCTCGTTAATTCACCCGTTTTGTGATCATCGAAAAAAGCAATTTCTTGGCCCAACAAATGCTCGAATAAGTCGCTTCGTAAACGTGTGACGACGCGTTCCCCAGCGCTCGTGAAAAGTACGAATCGAACGGCGGTCGACGTTGCTTGCAATGCGGCCAAGAAGACGAGCGCCATGGCAGCTTGGTCAATGGTCCATGTCGTTGCACCTTGACCAACAGCGCGGTCGAGAATGACGCGAAATAGTTGGGGCACCAAAAGTCCCGTGAGTGCGCCGATGATGAGGAACAACGTGCCCACGGAAAGACGAGCGATTTCCGGCTTGGCGAGGGAAAACAGACGGCGCAACGATGCGGTGCGCGGAGGTTTGTCAGGGGTTTCTGGGACTTGATCGTGCGCCATCGGGCCGCGGGTCTACCACGGAATCAAAAAAGCGCACGGAGAAATGACCGAGGACGAACCTTTTCGAAACGCCTCGTATTCGTCACTTCGGCGGCGGAATCGGATCCTGCGTGTCGTCTTGCACGCATGAAGCCAAATCGAAGAGCATGAATTCGAGCACCTTTTCCTGAGCCGTCAACGGATCCGGCGAACACTCGGAAGGGAACGTGCCCACCCCACTGCCGTTGGCAATGTGGAAATTCGAATAGACCGCACGCCCACATTGTTGTTCCGCAGGCAAACCCACCGGCGTATTAAAAGACAGCGTCTGCACCGTTGCTGGGTTCGTCGAGTATAACCACCTCGTGGTGGGTGCATTCACCGCATCAACGACATGATACGTTTCATGCAAATCGATGCTGCCAAGCGTCGTGGTCGCGCCAATGTTCTGCAACCATTGTGCAAGCGCCACGCCCTTGGGGAATGTTTGGTCAATCAATGCCGGCAATGGATCCACGCCGTTTCCACCCCAAGTGACCCATTGCGCCGTGCTTTGGAAGTCGGCGGGGCCTTTCGTATACCATGGGTAACTCAAATCCGTTGCGAATACACGGCCTCCAGCATTTGCATAATCGTGTACGTTCTGCAAAGCCGCAGCATCATTCGCGGCAACGGAAGAACATGGGAAAAGCACCATGTCGTATTGCTTGAGCACATCGAGGGAACCCCAGAGCTGCTCTTTCGCCTGTATTCCGGGCACAGACGCGCCATTGCCTTGATACAAATGGATGCGGCCAGTTCCTCCACCCGCGGTGAATTCGGCATCGTCAACGCCGATCTTGCGCAAAATGCATTCTTCGATATCGTACGTCGACGTGGCAATGGCGATTTTTGGGATCGAACCTTCCTGTTGGTTCCGCGGCAAACGCGTCAACTCATCGGGAATGGCCGTGGATTGGCACCCGACGATTTCGGGGATTTCCACCTGACGACGCCATTTTCCAAGCTGTATCACAAGAGGAATGTTCGTCCCCGCAGGAACATCGGTCAGCTCGAATTCACCTTTCGCATTCGTCGTCGTGACAGCAATGGGTTTTCCGGACAAAGCTGCACCGCATTTGTCACACGTCACGCCATCGGGAAACGGATCGATCTGAGCATTCGGGATGTACACCACAGCATTGTACAATGGATCGGCGGGGCCGTATTGCGCCGGCGTTGGAGCATGCACGACGCCTGTCAATTTCGTGGTTTGTCCGCCACCGCAATTCGGAATTTTGCATTGGAGCCCTTCACACGGTGGCCCCGAATCGGGAATGAAAATGCCCCCACCATCCCCACCTTGATTGCCTTTGTTTCCCGTTCCGCCATTGCCCCACCCTTCGCCACCTTCCCCTCCGGCTCCACCGCCATTATTGGGTGGAGTGGCACTGCACCCAGCATGCATTACGGCTAAAATCGCTCCAAACGTCATTCCGACGCCCAACGTGATGGCTCGCGTCTGATTTTTCATGGAATCACTTCCCTTCTGCTTTGACATTCTTTCATGTCTACAAGCAAAAGGAAAGCGCCCAGGTCATCCGAACGCAGATATGGTATTCATCCAGCTTTTCGCTCTCGATCGCGCGTCGCCCGTTTTGAAGGTGCTTTTTTGAGACCAGGACCAGGTTCGATGACGCTTGGGATTTCAACAGGCTCGAGGGACTGAGCTGTTTCCGGATCTTTTTTCAGACTTTGGCGCAAAGCATCAAACAAATCGACAATTTGGGCCTCTGGAAGGGCTGGCGTCGGGTGTATCTCCTGCCCCGACACTTTGCGCTCGATTGCTTCCAGCAATCGCTCTTGATACTCGTCATGGTACTTTTCTGGATGAAATGCATCCGACGACAACTGACCGATCAATCGATCCGCAAGCGCCTCTTCTTCAGCGCGAAACACTATTTTGCTGAGAGGAACCACTTCATCAAATGAACGCACTTCATCGGCGTAATGCACCTGGTGCATCACCAGCCCACCGTGATAAGGTCGGAGCAGAACAAGCAAGTCTTTTCCGCGCGCCCCATAGCGCCCGACTGCAATTCGTGCCATGCGCTCCATCGCATTCGCCAAGAGCTTGTAGGCCCGCGCTCCGCCTTTTTCCGGCCCGAGGTAACTCGTGCGCTCGATATACAAAAAATCCACCGTTTCGGCCGGAACGAATTCAATTAAATCGATTCGGTCCGTTTTTTCCGGACGTATCGCTTCGAGTTCGTCATCGGTAATTTCCACATATTGATCTTTTGCGTGCTCGAATCCGCGCGTAGTTTCCGCACGATCGACGACGTCCCCATCAAAAGGACAAACATACTGCATTTTCAGCCTTGTGCCGCACTTCTTGTGTAAAAGGTGAAATCCAACGCCGTGCGTTCCAATCGCGGCATAAACCTTGACGGGAATCGTAACCAATCCGAACGAAATCGTGCCCATACCAGAGGATCGTGCTGCCATGTACTTCGTCTTTGCAAGGTCCGTGAAATGCCACCACACTGCACACGTCGAATTCGAGGCGCATGAATATCGGTCCAGATTTAGCCCAAGACAAACTCATTGCCGATGCCGTTCGCCTGGGTGCGCAACGTCGACTGATCGAAACAGACCTCACGCCCATGCGTGCCGTGTCCGCGTTTACAATACCTTTGGGACATGAAATTTCTTACGAATTGAAACTCGACGGAGTTCGCTGTATTGCCAGAAAAAGTGGCATTCATGTCTCGCTGCACAACCGACATGCTCGAGACATTACACGCGTGTATCCAGACCTCGCGCACGAGCTGTCCACGCAAAGCACGCAAGGGTTCGTCGTCGACGGTGAAATCGTGGCGCTCGATGAACGTGGGTTTCCGAGTTTCAAACGAATTGCCGAACGAGCTCACCTGCATCGCGATTTGGACATACGCCTCATGAGTAGGCGAATTTCCGTAACATTCGTTATTTTTGACCTTCTCGCCTTGTATGAATTCGACCTCCGAGCATTGCCTCTTTCCACTCGCCGAGGTTTTTTACGACGCACTATTTCGGAGACGAAGGCGGTCCGGCTCATCGATGTGTTCGAATCCAATCCAGAACCTTTGCTCGCATTCTGTCGCCAACATCATCTCGAAGGAATCCTGGCGAAACGAAACGATTCACGTTATCGGTCAGGACCTGTCCGCTCGGATGATTGGGTCAAGTGGAAAAACGAGCTGGAGGGTGATTTTGTCGTCGTGGGTTTTACGTTGGGCAAGGGCTCACGCGCGCGTATGGGCGCACTCGATGTGGCGTCGTACGAGGATGGGAAATTCATCTATCGCGGCAAAGTGGGTAGTGGGCTCGATGAACGCGCCATCGATATGCTTCTTGGGCACCTTCTGCCGTTGCGCGTGGATGCGCCCACCGCCCTTGGGGACTACCATCCGGCTACAGGCGGCCGCGTGCACGTCCGACCTGAAGTCGTCATTTCCGTAAAGTACGGCAACGTTTCCGAAGGAGGTAGCTTGCGATTTCCGGTTTTTCGAGGAATACGCGACGACGTGGATCCAGAGGAATGCACGCTTGGGTCAGCGAATCTGCTTGACGGGAATGCCTTTGAGGAAGCTTGACCAATCACCAAATTCGTTCGAGATTTCCGGCTGGATGTTTCGGCTTTTTGTACATCGCTCGAAACGTCACGGAACCACCATCCTGAAACTCCTCCAAACAGTAATACGTTTCTTGCATCAACATGCAGTCGCCAAAATCCACAGTAAACATCAACGGTTGGGGTTGATCACCCCACCATTTCTCGGCCTTGGTGAGTGCTGCCGACACACCACAAGCGTATTGAACGCGGATCCGCCGAACTTCCCGTAATGCCTCAATACGATGCACAGCAACGTTGCACCCGTCGATATGGGTGACCCCTCCCTGATCGATTTTGAAGTTGTTTCCACTTGGTTTGTTGCAACCGACAAACCAAGCAACGCAGACGCCAAGACATAAGATTTGCGCGAAATGTTTCATGGGAATCCAAATCGTCGTTGAGGGATTAACGATTGCACATGGCGAAATTGAACGGCCCATCGCAGTCGACGCAACGTTTACGCTGTTCTGCGCAACATCCACGGCACGACGACGGCGCACTGGGAATTTCACAACTATTGTCCCACAGTGGTGCCTGTAATTCGCATTCTTCGCGATCTCTGCATACGGTCGCAGTAACGTGTGGAGTTTTTTGTCGATTGTCCCCGCATGCAACCAAGAGTAGAGCTGCGGCAGCAAGGATCTCACGCATGTGTCACGATGTCCCACATTCCCAAATGGTGTTCAACAGGCATTTTCTACACTTTGCGCCTCACCCCGGCTCCGTATGATCGCATATTCATTTCCACTTCGAGCCCACTCAAACCCGGTGCGTCCGGGCAGTGAGCGAATCCCGAGGAACAGTCTTCGTAAACGGACAAGTGCATCCTCGACCATACCTTCGTCCCAAGCAAATTGCGCTGGCATGTAAAATCAGGCTTGGTGATCATATGCTCGTTCTGATAACGTGCCAAACATGGCAGACATCCTAGCGATCGTCAGCAAAGCTGTTTTCCAAAAAGACGCGGGCAGTCTCAAGCCGGGCAAAATCTGGCCGATTGACACTTACGCCAGCAACAACAAGGGACTCGCGGCAGTGGGCGGAGGCGGCCGAATTTTTTTGGTCACCGTGCGTCCTCCGACCGACATCCTTTGGCTTGTCGGGGTGCTCGAAAATCCCCAATTCGTGGGTAAGGGTTGGAAATCGGGACGTAATCGCGTTCCCATCACCGATATTACCGCCCTGGTTCCACGGCTTCGATTTGCCAACGGCAAAGGTATTACCGCCGCACCGGGTACGCTTGGTATGTCACTCCAAACACCTCGTGTTCTCGACGCCGCAACCTCGGCATTGCTGGATGGTGCCGCATGGAGCTCCGGGATTGCGCCGCCCATCAATGTGACGAAGCATGAAGAGGGGGCGCCATTGCCCTGTTTGTGCAAAGCATGCATTTTGCATACATCGGACCGAATGTCCGCAGGTGGAATGGACTTTTTGCGCATGAGCACCGAAGTCGCAGGGCGCGTTCTCTATTATTGGATGCCTGCGGAGCTGGAAAAGCATTCGACGCTCGTGAAAAAGTCCGTGCAATCGGTATTGCAAGAGCGCCTGGTGCATTGACACTATCGCGCTTTTCGCGTCATCGATAGGCGTGATTCGATCATCCCTTGTTTATCCCTTTCGGCAAGTTCCACGGCAAGGTTTGTCATGAACATTCAACGAACATTCCCGCTTTTGTTTGCATTGACGCTTTCTTCATGTGGTTCCTCGCCGGCACCGCAGGCGAAAAAGACCATCGTTCCCAAGGCTCCAGCGCCGATCGAAATGGCTGTTGCGCCGGTCGAGGCTCCTTTGAGCGATACGGCGCCAAAGGACATGGCGATACGCATTCACGCCGAAAACCTGGAAATGTCCTGGAAAAATGCGGAACGCCTCATCCGGCACATGGGCGCTGCAATTCCAAGTTTGCCCCCGGATCTCTTGGCGACAGGATTGCTTGGTCCTTCGGTCACGTCGGTCATTGATATGGCAGGACCTGTGGATTTGGCTTTTTTTGGTGAAAATTTCGACAGATTTGCGGTGGGAATTCCCGTAGCGTCGGAGATGCAGCCGCGCCTTGGGAAATTGTTTCGATTGCAATTGAAACGCGGCATTTTGCACATTGATGGCAATGCCGCGGACGAAGAGTCCGGCACGGAGCACGGCTCGCTCTCGGCGTGTGCATTCGTTGGGGCTGAAGAAGAATCCGGGGCTCGAGTTGTTTGCGCAAGCGACGAAGAATTGCTGAATGCTTCGGCGCTGTATCTTGGCCGGACAGTCTTGAACGAAGGTCGCGACGGTGATGTGCGTCTTGAATTGCTCGGCAATGCCCTATTTGAACAAATGGCCGATGATGTCGACAAGGGCAACAACAACAACACTTGGGCGGAAGCGACAGGCGAACGGTATGCCGCATCGTTTTTCCGGGACATCCGGCAACTTTCGCTGATTGGATCGTGGGGCAAATCTGATATCGATGCCGAATTGTTGCTGGGTTTTCACCCAGACGCGTCGGGTTTTTCTCGAGCGATTTCCACGCGCGTTCCGCTGCAATCGCCATCGACCGAATCCTTCGCTCGATTGCCCAAAGATTCGCTCGTGGCCATGCATGGTGATGCCGGCACGAGCCAAGCGATTGCGCCGATGCGTGACGAATTTCTGCGATTCGTTGCCGAAGACCTGGAATCGGATGGATACGATCCGCAATTGTTGTCGACGTTCAATAACCGCGTAGCCGCCTTGTTTTTTACGGGTGGCCCCTACGCGTGGGCGTATGGAATCGATCATGCCGGCGCAGAAAAAGCATTGGCGGCGTACGCGAAAGACAAGAAAAAGCCAGCCTTGCGAGCCGCCGCTTATCGATCATTGCGCGGGTGGGCGATGTTTGCCGTGGACGAACCGACCGAACGGTGGACAAAAGGTTTTGAAGAAATCATTCGGGTCAGCAATGAAATGGACAAAAAGCGCAATGGCGGCATACCTGTGACGAATGCGACGCCTATCGCGCCGCGACACGACGACGACTTGATGTCGACCATCATGACCGTCGTCGCAGCACCCGCAACGTTGCCAAAAACCAGTTTGCACGTCGAAATCAAATCAAAGCCGCTGAAAAAAGAGGCGCCGCCAGCGTATACCAAACACCTTTACGTCGTTCCTGAAGGAAATCGCACATGGATTGGGTTTGGCGAGGATGAAGCGCCGATGATCGCTCGATTGCGCGCAGCTCGGGAAGGTCTGTCGGATCAAACCATTGCGGGGGTCCCGGAACTTGCCCGAACTTCAGCGCAAGGAGCCGTTGCTGCCGGGTTTTTCACGCTTGCTGGCGGCACATTCTTGTTCTTGGACGACGAACGAGACGAACACCTCGACAAAGCCATCCTTGAATTGGACTCATTGTCGACATTGCCCGGACGGGGAGACGGCGTCATTCCGTTTCAGATTCTTGCCGAAGACGGGCAAGGTGGTGGAAATCGCGCGCGCATCAAAACAAAGTTATCGCTCGCGGTGTTGGGGGACATTGCGGAGATGGTGCGGCGATAATCGGACGTCAGGCGACAACGTCAACGGTCGCGACATAAAATGAAGTAATGGTCGAGCGCTTTTTCGCCCTTGTATGCCGCGCCGATGGACACGTGTTGTGAAACGAGACGCATGAAGTCCCGCGTCCCATTGTACACGAACATCTGCAGTCCCTTCGAATTCGGAATGACCGAGGGCCAACCCTCGGCGACCGCTCCGTCTGGAACCTGAAAGTAATCAATCACGATGGCGCCGCGTCCTTCCCAATCAGCATTGCCCTTCGTGGGTATGGCCACGAAAAACCCAGGGCCTACCGTCGACAAAAATGGAGATTGGTTGTACCCGAAGAGCCGCGACGAACCATCTTCCGGTCGGCAAAACCTCTTCTGAAACAACTTCCAACTCGGCAGAAGCGGCAACGTGTTGCGTCCGTCATGATGAACCGCCACGCGCGGCGCAATTCCTTGGGGCACAAAGTGTTCCAGCGTGATCGCTTCCGCCTTCGCTGCCTTTTGATACAGCTTGCGTTGATCATCGCGCGAGAGTGTACGCGTTTCAGCAAGTCGTTCTTCCGCACCAAGTCCATCGAGGTAACGGCCGATCGCATCGATGTTCGTGTTCGCTTCGTGAATCAAATCTCGCAGGCGCACGTGTTCTCCTCGGGGCTGCACATCTCGTCCCCAAATCTCTCGCCTTCGGCTATACCACACCCGTCGCGATGATCGTCACGTCCAACTTGGGGAAGTCGTACGGCGAGCGTGTTCTTTTTGAAAACGCAACGCTTGAACTCAGCAAAGGCTCGCGTTTCGGCCTCGTCGGAGCCAACGGGTCGGGCAAAACAACGTTGCTCGAAATCCTCGCCGGCGATGATCTGCCGACAGAAGGAACGATCACGCGCACACGCAACGCACGCATGGGCGTGTTGCGACAGGATCGATTTCTCGACGACGATCAACGCATCATCGACCTCGCCATGATGGGTGACGCCATCGTGTGGACGGCGCTCGAAGAAGAAAAGCGGATCGTCGAACATGGTGAAGGCGACGCGCACAGACTCGCCGAACTTGTGGACGTGATTCGCACGCACGACGGGTACACGTTGCGTGCGCGAGCGACGGCCATCCTGGTGGGGCTCGGAATTCCCGCGAACGTTCATGACAAACCTCTGGCGACTTTGTCGGGAGGGTTCAAGCTCCGTGTGCTGTTGGCGCAGGTGCTCGTTGGCGGTCCGGACATTTTGCTATTGGACGAACCGACAAACCATTTGGACATTTTGACGATCCGGTGGCTGGAAAAATTCTTGTGCGCGCATGAAGGTATCGTGCTCGTGATTTCTCACGACCGTCGATTTCTCGACAATGTGGCGACGCATATTCTGGATATCGATTACGGCACGATAACGCTTTACCACGGGAATTATTCGGCGTTTGGAGTGGAAAAACAAGCCGAGCGGGAGCGCAAAGAAGCGGAGATCGCGCGCATCGAAGCGGACGTGGCGCATAAACAAGCCTACGTCGATCGATTTCGGTACAAAGCATCGAAGGCTCGACAAGCGCAAAGCAAGCTCAAGCAAATTGAGAAAATCGACATTCCCGAACTGGAAGAGACGTCGCGTCGGTCGCCTTCGTTCAAAATGAACATCGTTCGCCAAAGCGGCCGCGATGTGCTCGAAGTGGAAAAGGTCTCCAAGTCGTATGGCGAAAAGCGCGTTTTGAAAGACGTTTCGTTGCGAGTTCGTCGTGGCGAACGCGTGGCGGTGATTGGTCCAAACGGTATTGGTAAGTCGACCCTATTAAAAATTCTTGCTGGGCGCCTCGATGCGAATGCCGGCTCTGTGCGTTGGGGACATGAAACGCACGTGGGGTATTTTGCGCAGGACCACCGCGAGGTGCTCGACGATCCGCGGACGACGCCGATTGCCATCATGCAAGGCATTTGTCCAACCGAACCAGAGGCCACGGTTCGAGGTCGTCTTGGGCGGGTATTGTTCACGGGCGATGATTGCTACAAAAAAGTCGAATTGCTTTCCGGTGGAGAAGCGGCCCGGCTTTTGTTCTGTTCGATCTTGGCCAAAGACCCCAATGTGTTATTGCTCGACGAACCGACAAACCATTTGGACGTGGAAGCCATCGAGTCCTTGGCCGAGGCGCTGATAACGTACGAAGGCACGGTTTTATTCGTTTCGCACGACAGGTGGTTTGTCTCGAAAGTCGCCACGCGGGTCCTCGAAGTAACGGCTGCCGGGCCAAACGATTTTCCGGGAACCTACGACGAATACTTGGAACGTTGCGGCGATGATCATTTGGATTCCGATACCGTTGCGCGGAAAGCCAAGGAATCGACGCAAGCGTCGAATACATCGGCGCAACCTTTGCAAGGTTCGGCGTGGGAAGAGCAAAAGAAAAAGCGCAATCGGCTCAAGGAATTGCCCGCCAAACGCGACAAAGTCATGGTTACGATCGACGCGGCGGAAGCTCGTAAAAAAGAAATCGAGGCGCTTTATTGCAGCGAAGGGTTTTTCGAAAAAACTTCGAAAGCTGACATTGCGAAGCTCGAACGTGAGCAAAAGGAACTCGACGATCGAGTGCTGGCGCTCATGGAAGAATGGGAAGCGCTCGAAAAAGAGATTGCGGAAGGTTTGGTGTCATGAGCCCGCCGAAAACTCCACCAAATCACACAGGGTTCCTCGTACACGCGCCGAAGCTCGTATCGAATGGCGACGATCGATGAGGCATAGGGGAATCGGGTCTTTGGCGCCTAGATTTGCGGCGCGAACCAAGTAATCGATACGCGTATTTTCGGGGAGCACAGGACGAAACCGTTGCAAAATCATTGCGAGCTGCAATCGCAAGACCATAGCCGAAAAACCTGCCCCAATACACATCCGCGGTCCCGCTCCAAACGGCATGTATTCGTACGGGCCAGGCGTCATGCGGCTCCAACGTTCTGGATCGAAACGGTCTGGATTTGGAAAAACTTCGGGATCACGATGGGTTGCAAATGGACTGACGACGATGACCGAGCCTTCTTTGATTTCATACGCGCCAATACGCGTCGCACACGTCGATCGACGAAACATCAAATGCGCAATCGCCGGCAAAAGGCGCATGGATTCGTTCACCACGGCATCGAGCCACGGCATTTCCGGGACAACGGATTCGGAAGGATCGTCGCCGTGTAGAACCGTATCGATTTCATCATGCAAGCGATCGAGAATCGCGGTATGTTGGGAAAGAAGGACCAAGGTCCAAGTCAAGGTATTCGTCAAAGCGTCTTGACCGCCAAAAAGCATCGAAGTGGTAAGGGCGATGATTTCGTGTTCTTCCAGTTTGCTTCCATCGTCGTCACGAAAATCCAGCAATCGCGACAATACGTCCCGGCCACCGGTATTTGGTTTGTCCTGCATGATTTTCCGCAACACGCTTTCGATTTGCTCGGTCGTTTCGAGGAACCGAGCATAATGCGTGCCGCGCAGGTTGACGGGAAAAACGATGGTCCAGGGCGACGACAAAAGTCCGAGCAATTGTAGGCTGAGTGGCCCAATCGGCGTCGAATTCGCAGACGGCTCGACGCCAAACAAGCAATGGCTGGACACGCGCATGGTCAAGTCGCCCATTTCTTGAACAATGGGCAACGGTTTGTCGGAATTCCAACGACGCAAAAAATCGCGCGTAATTCGCACGACTTCGGGTACATGAGCGGACGTCGCGGCTTTGTTCACCACAGGCATCAAGACCCGTCGATAACGCTTGTGCCGCTCACCATTCATGGACAGGATATTGTTGAAAATACGCGACGCAGGCGAGTCTTTCGGAATGCGAAAGGGCAAATCCAAGTAATGGTTGAACGTGGCCGAATCCGATAAGACGAGGCGATTGTTTTCCGCGCCAAACACACAAACCAAAGGAGATTCGCCCGCGCCAAATGAAGCAACACGACCATATTCACGTTCGAGACGCCGCAAGTGACCAAGGGGATCGGAAAAAAAACGCAATGCATCGAGCTTATTGCCAACCAACGGCAGACGCCGATACCCCGGTATCGGGACGAACCCGGAGGATGCCGAAGATGGAACGCTCATATTTACACGCGCCCCCGATCCCTGTATGACCTACCAAGAGCTAGGTCGTGCAGGCTGGTCGAGCGCCCTTTCGTATTTCCGTTGGCCCAATGAATAACAGAAAACGGAGAAACCTGTGAAGCCCAAAAATAGCGCGGATCCGTGGATTCCTCCCGCGTTTGTCGTCCGCGGGTTGGAACGACTGATCAATGGCCTCGAGCGGCTGAAAAATCGCCTTTCGATGCCACAAGCGGTGGTGCTCGAACACATGGTGCTCGATTTGGTCATTGCGCGTTGTTTGTATGTTGCAGCAGAATTGAGAATTGCTGATTTACTTCGTGATGGGCCGCGAAGTGTCGAGGATTTGGCGCGTGAGACCGGAATGGATGTCGAAGCGTTGTACCGAGTCATGCGTTCGCTGGCGAGCGTAGGGTTTTTCGAGGAAACACAACCACGTACGTTTACGTCGACACGGTTATCGGAATGTCTGCGTGCTGATGCTCCGGGGTCGATGTTGGCCACAGCGCAATATGTGGGCGCTGATTGGGTGTATACTGCGTGGGCGGGCGTGATGGAGTCAATGAAGTCAGGAAAAACCCATCACGAAAATACCCACGGTTTGTCTTTCTTTGACTGGTATGACAGTCATCCAGAATATCGTCGTATTTTTGATGGTGCCGTCACGAGCATGTCGGCAATGGCCGTTCCTACGATTACGGCGGCGTATGACTTTTCGTCCGTCAAAACCATTGTGGATGTGGGTGGTGGTGAAGGCGGATTATTGGCTGCGATTCTTCGCAAGGCGCCCAATGCACTGGGCGTTTTATTCGATCTGCCGCACGTGATCGACCGAGCGGATCACGTGGGTTTGTTATCGGGCGAGGACGTACATTCGCGCGTAACGATGCTTCGTGGTGATTTTTTCAAAGAGATTCCCGCAGGTTACGATGCGTATGTGCTCAAATGGATTTTACACGATTGGAATGACGCCGATTCATTGCGAATTTTGAAGAAATGCCATCAATCCATGCAAGGTCGCGGGAAATTGCTCATTGTCGAAATGCTGGTGGGCGCGAAAAACCACCATTCGCTCGCGAAAATATCCGACATCGGCATGCTCGTGCTGACCGGGGGACGCGAACGCACGGAACGCGAATATCGGGACCTCTTGCAGCGAGCTGGTTTTTCTCTGCGTCGCGTCGTCCCCACGGCGTCCGGTTACAGCATCCTGGAAGCTGTGCCGACTTGATAAGACGCGACGTACAAAGTGAAAAACCCGTTGAGTTACATCCTGAAGTCGGACGAAGACACAACGGGCAACGGGGGAACCTGGGTGGGCCATGAAGGACTTGAACCTTCAGCCAATGGATTAAGAGTCCACTGCTCTACCAATTGAGCTAATGACCCGAAGCTTTTTTTCTTACTTAGTCTCTCGTCCCGCGCGCCCGGAAGGATTCGAACCTACGACCCTCGGATTCGAAGTCCGATGCTCTATCCAGCTGAGCTACGGGCGCACTTGCGACTCCTTTGGGGAGACGCGGGAAGCCTTCTACTCGCCGTGATTCAGCGTGTCAAGTTTCTTGTTCACCAAGGCCGCACGTTCCTCTCAGCGCCATGCACGCAAGCGCGCTAAGGTCGTTTTCTCATGCCCTGGGTCGCTCGTTTCCTACGCTTCGCCGCCGTAACGCTCGCACTCGTCAGTGTCTCGGCGCCGCATCCGTCCGCTCTCGCCGCGCCTTCGAAATCGAAGACCAGCAAGACGGCGAAAGTGACCAAATCCTCCAAGGTTCGGCATGACAAATCAGCAGAATCGCCCGTGGAAAGTGCCCCCAAAGGCGCGCATTCCGTCGGGGCACCGAACGGGGGCAAACTCCTACGCGGTGAGAAGCTGACGTCGAATCGATCGGTCGAAGTGCGCGGCGGAGGTCATGCGTGGGGCACTCCCGAACTCGTCGGTGTGCTCAAACGCGCGGCCGCCAAGGTGCGCAAGAAGCATAAAGGCTCGGTCCTTTTCGTCGGCGATCTGTCCGCCAAACGCGGTGGACCTCTCTTCGGACACAACTCGCATCAGTCCGGACGCGATGCCGACGTTGGGTTTTACATGAAGCACGATGACGGAAAGCAGGTGAATCCGCACCGTTTCGTGCCATTTGGCGGCGATGGTCGAGCTCGCGATGGTGGCATCGTTCGTTTCGACGATGAACGAAATTGGCTCTTCGTCGAATCGCTGATCAACGATCCAAAAATCGAAGTCCGCTACATGTTTGTCTCGTCCGGACTACGCAAACGCCTGCTCACGTACGCATCGCAGAAGAAAAAAGTCGCGCCTGATCTCTACGCGAAGGCCGCTGCTGTGCTCATGAGCCCCGCCGACGTCGACGTGCACGATGATCACTTCCATGTGCGTATCGTGTGCCCGGAGAAGTCACGCGGCACGTGCGTGGAAGAGTCGTATGTGGGGCGGGGCGGAAATGCTTCGACGCCAAAACAAACCGGTGCATCCCCCTCCGCGTCGCCGGAGGGAAACGACGCGAAGGAAGATGCACCGAAACAAGACAAGGAAGCAAAGCAGGAGACGGGCAAGTCCGACGCGCCCGCTGAGGCGACGAACGCGTCGGAGTAAATCAGTTGGTCAAGACCAACGCAGCGAACGAACGATGTTTTCTCGATCGTTCTGCTCGGCACTGCGTTTGTCCCACGGACAAACGTAGCTGACCTGCACAACGCGTTCGCCGTTCGACAAGAACCACACCTGCACGAAACAACCACGCACGAAGTACGTAGCCGTCGCCGCTGTTCCATCAGGACAATCCATCGGTTGCAGCTCGAGCGGCTGCACGCGTCGTCGTTTGCCCCATGCAACAGCAAGCGCTTCGACTGCTCCGGTATCCGTGCCGGGCTCTTCGTCGTCCTCGAAGAGCATCTCGGCAACCATCAGCCGACCCAAACCACCATCCGCCGCAAGCGCGACAGGTGGCAGCGTGGTCGGATCAGAATAGGTCACGTCTTCCAAGCCCGACCAACACGGCGGCAAGTCGAGCGAAAAACCATCGAGATCGAGTCGCATCACGCCGGAAAATGTAACAACTCCGCACGCACTGCGCCGCGTCGATTTTACGCAGATTGGACATTATCTGACCGACCCTACGTCGGTCTGTTTAGGTCCGATCGGACATTTGCTGTCCGATCACCCCCCTTGACTTTCTCCAATGTCGATCAACACGGGCGCATGGTCGCTCGGCTTCTCGAGTTCCCGCGTGCTCTTGTCCACCCACACGTCCTTGGTTCGATCGAGCAGCGATGGCGTCACCAAAATCAGATCGATGCGCAGTCCGTTGTTTTTCTTGAACGCACCCATCCGATAGTCCCACCAACTGTAAATCTGCTCCTCCGGATGCTTCGATCGCAACGCGTCCACCAAGCCCCAATCCACCAACTTGCCCAACGCGGCGCGTTCGTCCGGGTGACACAAGAGCCCACCTTCCCACTTCTTCGGCTCACGCACATCGATCACCGCTGGCGCCACGTTGAAGTCTCCACACACGAGCAGCGGTTCGTTCGTCGTGTGCCGCGCTGCTAGCTCGGCGCGCAACCGTTCGAGCCAAAGTAGTTTGTACACAAATGGCTTCGTACCCACCGCTTGGCCGTTGGGTACGTACACGTTCACGATGCGCACGCCCTCGACCGTTGCAGCAATGAGCCTCCGGGCCGTGTCTTCGGAATCGCCGTCGAGGTCCTTCTTCACGTCCTCGATTGGCAAGCCAAACCGCGCGGCAATCGCTACGCCGTTGTAACTTTTTTGCCCCGCGTACACGACCGCGTACCCCGCATCGCCCAACGCTTCGACGGGAAATTTTTCGTCTTCGACCTTGGTCTCTTGCATGCACACAACATCGGGTGATGCTCGACGAAGCCAATCCGTCAGGTGTTCGAGGCGCGCACGAATCGAGTTCACGTTCCAGGAGGCAATACGCATGATGCGCCGCTCTCTACTGCTGAACGTCTCCCGCGAGAAGAGCCGTTTGTCTTGACGCTTTACGGGACGCTTGGGGTTTCACCCCAAACCCTACCCGGGGCTCCGCGCCCCGAGACCCGCGCGAGGGCCAGCCCTCGACCTTGTACCGTTGTTCGCTTCGCGTCCGAACGGAAGGCTAACCCAGAGCGCGCCTGAGGACCGCGAAGAGGCCATCGGGATCGTCGACGTGCACCCAGTGGTCTGCATTCGGCAACGTGTGCACTTCGAGCTTCGGGTTGACGTCGGCGAGTTTGGATAGACGATCGCGATCGGATGGGCTCATGGTGATCGAACGACCTCCGATGATGAATCCAAGGCGACCCTGGGCGTCGCTTTGTTCCACGACAGACCACAGATCACGCGTGAAGTAGTCTTCAAGCAACGCGCGAATCATGGACAGATCGAGACGAAAACGAAACGCGTCTCCATCGCGGCGCACATTCATCGCCAACCAGTCGATCTGCGGTCGATCCATCCCGCTTGCCGTCATGTGCTGGATGAAGAAGTCGCGCGAGGGAAATGTCTCGGGCAGTTTGTCGAGCGTGTCGAGCACATGCGCCGCACCCACCGTCTTCATGCCGTCGATGCGCACACTCGG
>JBGAOI010000129.1:0-14457 GCA_044221885.1 Polyangium sp. (in: bacteria) | reverse complement strand
TTGTTCGCGAAAATGGTCACTACGACGTTGCGCGGCGCTCAATGCTCCCAAAATTTCTGCGCCATCAACGACCGTGCGGTTTTTCCTTTGCGCACGATAACTTGCTTCCGTAGCGACTTCAGCGAGCAATCCCAATTGCGCGGTGACTTTGCGTTGGCTCTCGGCTTCTCGACCTCCGTAAAAGAACAATTCCGTCACGGCATCCGCGGTCAAAGGCAGCAATCGCCGTTCACGGACGACATCGGCCAAGAAGGATGGATATGTGGCCAATGCTGCTCCGAGGGGCATCGTGCTATCGAATCGCGCTTGGACTTTGAAGAGTTGTGAGAATTCGGGATCGGCCTCGTGCAATTCTTGATAAAGTTCGGGGCTCGAAATGAGCACGACCTTCAAATCGAGCGGCATGGGCGGAAACATGAGTTCTTCGCTGGTGCCACGGTAATACGTCGGATTGTGTTCCGGAACGATGAACCTTCCGGACAACAAACACGCTTTGAGTTGTTCGTAGAGGGCTTCGTTTTTCAGGAGCGCATTGGCGGGCAAAATCAAGAAGCCACCATTGGCCAAGTGCAATGCTCCAGCCACGGCAAACCCCGGCTCGGGCGGTGTTCCGCTGTCGGGCGGCGCGTGGCTGCGACCAAAAAGCGCGGGCAGCGTCGGATACGGCACTTCCACAACGGGCGCGCCGGATCCTGGCTTGTGCTCCGTCAATAACGTCGGAACGACGACGCCGCGCACGAGGGTCGGAGCTTCATCGCCGGGTTCATCCACGATGAGCCGGGTTTGTCGTGTAACCAGCGCCTCGGCATCGGTCAAAAATGCAACGAGTTCAGGACGCGATTCGAATCGCGCGCGGACTGGAATGAAACAGGTCTTGATTGCATCACACAAGAATTGCTTCGTCGCGGCGCGCAATTCGGTATCGCCATCGTCTTGTACCGACGCCAAACGATCCTCGAATGCATCAATCGCAGCCGTCATGGAACGCAATGACTCGCTGGATGGGCTTTCTGTTTCGACAGGTGAGACTTGGAATTCCCGCCCAGCTCGACTGACCTCGAGGCCCAAAGACTGCGCGTGCGTTTTTAATTCTTCTTCGAGCTTCGCTTCTTCGGCTTCGACGCGCCGTTGTACACGCGCACGCGCTTGCTTCCAGCGCTCGCCTTCCGTTGCGCCGCGAATGCCTTCGAGCAATTTTTCATAAAGCTCATCGAGAGCTTCGGTAAACGGGCGTCCTTCACCAGCGGGCAACGTCAAAACCGTTGGTTCATTGGGACGACCGGGGTTTGGCAAAAGCAAAATATCGTCTGGTGTCGGGAGCGTAGACGCAATACGCCGCGCAACTTGACGCGCGCAAAAGGTCCGTCCACCACCGGATGGACCGACGACGACGACGTGAAAACGAGAATGTCGAATGTCGAGACCAAATGACAATGCTGCGAGCGCCCGTTCTTGCGCCGCGATTCCCGAAACCGGTTCAACATCGTCCGTCGTTTTGAATGACAAGTCCGACGGAGCAATGCGCTTGTGAACTTCGTGGCTGGCGAGTTTTCGTGCGGGCATGTTTTATGTCCGGAGGATATACCATCCACAACCGCTTGCCGCTCGACCGTATTCGACTCATTGCGAACGAATAATCAAGACGGGACAGGTCGCTCGCCTTACGACTGACTGAAAAATCGCGCCATGTCGCGCACTTGCGAGGCCGTGCCACACAAGAACCGCGAGGTCCGAGCCCAATGTGCTCGCATAACGGAGAATTTCCTCTCCTGGGTCTCCAGCCCCTAAAAAAAAGCGCATTGGAACATCGGACGGACAATGTCCGATCGTGTGCACGAAGCGCTCGACGAATTCTCCAGAAAATGCTGGCCACTCATGGTGAGGCTGATCCACGTATTGCGGCGGCGCCATTGCCCCGTGTTCCATCGGCTGTAACGCGTGTTGAGCTTCACCCACGAGCACCACGTCGAGCGATGCCCCGGCAGCTCGAGCCAATTCGGTGACGGGTTCGAGAGCGGCCGCGGTACTTGGCGTGCCATCGAGCGGAACGAGAATGCGTTTCAGCTGCGCCGTTACGCCAGGACGAACGACCAGCACTGGCGCGTTGGACTCTTCGATTGCTCGCGTAGCCACTGCGCCAACCCCGAGTTTGTCGCCGCTTGTAGGATCGGCTCCCACGATCAGAAACGACGTCGGGTGCAAGTCGGAAATTTCTAGCAAACGTCCTACGGGATCACCTTCTTCGACGTCGAGTACGACACCTTCGAACGCGTGCCGTGGAACTTGAAGAATTCCAGGTACATCGTGCACGTTTGTCGGGACGGTGGACACGAAGACGCCATGCAATGCGTGCTGCAAGCTGTTGGAAACGAGGCGCCCCATGGCAATCGACTCATGCGGCGCGCCGGCTTCATGTAGGACGACGAGGACCCGCGGGCGCAAGCTACGCCGCTCACTTTTTGGCGATAGTTTGTGCTCAAAATGTTCGTCTTGGACAGGATGTCGCATCATGGGGTGAATTCCTCCCAGGGGGAAAATCCATCGGCAACGTGTTTGGTAGCGTAGGCATGGCCGGGTTTGGCGCGTACGCTTTGCCTCGCTCCACTTTGCGCGATCACCTCGATATCGAGTGGTTCATCGCCATCGACAACGTGCAGTTCCACGACATGACGGCACACGTGAACTTCCAGGTTTCGACCGCGAATCATGAACGGCAAGGAGATTCGCCGCATGCCGGGGAGCAAGTTTGGCTCGACCAACAAGCGGTCGGAGTTGTCGAGATCCTGGCGCAATCCGGCGACACCGAAAACGATCGCTTGCCACAAGCTGCC
Organism: Polyangium sp. (in: bacteria); assembly: GCA_044221885.1. Classification (GTDB taxonomy): domain Bacteria; phylum Myxococcota_A; class Polyangia; order Polyangiales; family Polyangiaceae; genus Polyangium. The sequence goes on along the minus strand of JBGAOI010000129.1, from coordinate 11,626 downwards.
CATGGCGGCGGCATGAACACCGCCCGCGGAGTTGCCCATGGTGTTGCCAAGATCGATGTCGGCTGTTTGATCGAGATACCGTTCCGCTAGGTCCGACAAACCAAGACGCGCGGCAACCAAGGCATGAATGCCGGGTGACAACGAACTGCCGTGTGCCGTTCGTGGTTCATAATAATGAAAACTTTTGCGTCTTACGTGGGGATCGAGTTCGTCCCAGTACAAAGCCATGAGTTGCACGACGTCGGCTTGCTTGACGACTTGCGATGCTTGGGTGCGCGCGCGACCCAACAAAACGTCCATCGGTGCGGTACGCGGTGCAAATGCTGTCAAGTCCACATGTTCTAGTTGGAAAAACCCCATGTGTTGCTCGATGACGTGCGTGTTTTCGTCCAGACCGAGGTACATATGGTTGGCGATACGTTCCCATTGGTTGATTTCATCCTGCGTCACGCCCAGAAACGAGGCATTGCTGACAAGGTTTTGTCGGGCTACCACGATGGCCACTTCGAGGTTTTTCTTGGCCATATAATTCGTGAAAGCATTGTCGTCGACGCTCTCGTGGTATTCGTCTGGACCAATGACGCGGCTGATATGGAATCGCCCGTCATGTTTCGATTGCACACGGCTCGCCCAAAAACGCGCAGTTTCCACCAAAATCTCCGCACCTTCCTGGCACAAAAAAGCCGCGTCGCCCGTAGCTCGCGCATAGGCCCACACGGCATGAGCAATGTCAGCGCTGATATGGTGTTCTTCAATTCCCGAGAGAATGGGAATGATTTCGCCATAAGGCGTAACCACCATGGTTGGCGTCGTTTCGTCGCCTGTATCTGCGGACTCCCACGCAAAAAGGGCACCTTGATAATGCAGGCGCTCGGCTTTGCGTCGTGCGCCACCGAGCGTTCGGTGGCGATAACGAAGAAGCGTTCGGGCCGCTTCGGGCCAGACGTGCATATAAAAGGGAAGCATGAATATCTCGGTATCCCAAAAAACATGACCTCGATATGCCTGCCCGGACAAGGCTCGTGCGCCAATCGACATCCGCGCGTCCGATGGATGTACCGCGCCAAGAAGATGGTACATGCCAAACCTCAAGGCCCTTTCAATTTTCGGAGCTCCGTCGATTTCGATGTTTGCTCGTTGCCAACGTGCCGCCCACTCGGCCGCGTGTTCTTCGAGCAATGCATTGGATGAAACACGATCGACTTCTTGTTCCAATGATTCGGCGCGAACCACAGGGTCGCCCTCGTCGCGCGAGGAATACATACCCACGATTCGATGCAAAATCGAGGGTTCGCCTAGACGAACATGCAACTCGTATCTTTCTGTCGCCGACACAGGCCCGAATTCTCGTTGGCAATTCATAATGGAATCCGAGCCGCTGACGGCATTCGTATGCGACGTCAATGCCAGCCGTAAACCGGCATGCGTCGTTCCCACGAGCATGGGACCTTGGCGTCCATCACGCGGTTCGAATCGATGCCAATGCATGCCTCCACTTTCGCTTTTGACATCCCCCGAAAGAATCGCGTCAATTTGAACGGCACCCGAGAAATTGCGGGGACTGATTTTGACGAATTCAATCAACAAATGGCGCGTGGCCATGGACGCGGCATGAAGTGTGCGAATTTCCGTTGCATGGCCGCCCGTGCCCAGCGCAATGCCTTCACGCAAGAGCACGCCGCGACGCATGTCGAGTGTCCGATGATGGTGCCGTACCGTCGCGCTTGCGGCAGAAAAGAGCTCGCCTTCAATGGTGAAACGTAATCGGCCCCAATCGGGTGCAATCACGAGTTCCGGAACGGGCGCCATGTCCGACGATTGCTCGAATACGCCAGCAAGAAATGTCGCCGGCCGGGAAACATCACTGCCTTCGGCAATCGACCCACGTACACCGACGTATCCGTTCGCAATAGCCAAAAGGGATTCGATCTCGTGTTCGCGAGCCATATCGAAGCCGCTTTCGACAACGGTCCATGCTGCGTCCCGAGGTAGCGCGAAATCTCCAAGACGCGTGTCCAAATCCGTTTGTCGGCGTAATGCATCCGCAACTTGAACCAGCGTGCATCGCAGCCAAGTCGACACTCCAACACATTCCGCGAGCCATAGGGAATTGGCGAATTTCGCGGGCAACGAGATGGGCGAGTGCCGCCGCTCGAGTCGAAAAAGCCCGATGCACAACCTCGACCGCTGCGCCGCGATGATCAAAACCGAAAACCGTACCGTCGTCCTTCGTCGCCAAAAAGAGCCGACGTCGATGAGTCTTGTGGATCTTGTCAATCATGTACGACAAGGGGGTTGCATTGCTGAGCGTCGTTATTACAACGCGCGTTCCTGCACCCAAAAGTTTGTCGAGAAGATCCGCAATATCGTAGATTTCGGGCGGTTGAGGTTGGTTTGTCGGTACGTTCCAGTTCCACAAAATGAACCGAAACACTCGGTCGCATTCGAGCGCTGCGGCGTGCGATCCCGCTCCCCGCGACGCTTCCGGTGTGAGTTCTCCAATGCGCATGTCTTTGGCGAATTTGCGAAAAACATGCCATGCCCGTTTGTATACACGATGCATCCACGAATTCGGCCGGACGTTTTAATCATTCGTTCGAACTCATAACCACGCTTTCCACTGGAAACGTTTGACATCACGCTGGAATCTGTACGCGCCTTGCTCATGACAATGTCGCAACCGATCCCAACGGTCAGAATGTCCCATTCAGTCCTACAGTTTGAACGTAATGTTGGTGCTCGATGCGTCCACAAACGACGGATCAGCGCAGACATCAGGAGCTTCCTGATGGAGTGTTGCGATGTTGGCTGACTGCGACATTGCTTGACGCCGCAACGTTACTGAGGCCCAATGCGCGTAAGGGTGGCATGGTCGCATGATAGATTCGAGAGATACGAGCACAATCCGGGTTTTTCTTATCGATGATCATCCTGTCCTCCGTGACAGTTTGGCGCGGGCGTTGAGTGCAGAATCGGGAATGCTGGTCGTTGGCGGAGTGGGTACCGCATCAGAAGCGCTGCACGAAATCGCCATAACCAAACCCGATGTCGTGCTCGTTGATTTGAACATGCCGGATCGCGACGGCATCGAGTTGCTCACGGCACTGCATACACTTTATCCAACGGCGCATTTGCTCGTTTTGAGCGGCTATAGCGATGCGTATCGCGTGGCAGAAGCGTTGCGAGCAGGCGCTCAAGGGTACCTCGTCAAAACAGCGGAAGTCTCGGAAGTCATCGAGGGGATTCGAGCGGTCATGCGGGACGAGGCGCCGCTTAGCCCGAGCATTGCGAGCGCGGTTGTGCAGGCCATGCGCAAGCCCATCGCCGATGGCGCAGGAGGGCTCGACACGCTCACGCCGCGAGAACGTCAAGTTTTGCGGTTATTGGCGACGGGTCGCTCGACACGCGAAGCAGCGGCTCAACTGACGATCAGTCCGAAGACGGTCGAAACACATCGCGTGCGCATTTATCAAAAACTCGGCTGCAAAAGTGCGGTCGAATTAACGCGCATCGCCGTTCGTACCGGGCTCATCGAAGCCTGATGCGCGGCTCGATTTCCCCCAATATTCCTTCACTGCCGTAGGAACTGCTACGCCAGTTTTTCTTTCCAATCTAGACCATTTTTGCGTCGTCACGGCGCAAAGATGACCTGGAGCAACAAAGCCGCACCGGACAACAGAATCATTCGTTCGAGCCAAACCTGTGCACGTTCGGGCGTTTTGTGGGCCAAACTGTATCCGCCAAATGCTCCAGCTCCGCCAAGGTACGTCGCAATCACTGCTCGCCAAAGAAAGCGACTGCGGTCCGTCCAAATGACCACCACCGGATTGGGTTCGGGAAAAAGAACCACATCGACGACACGCACGGCGGCATAAGCAAATGTCGCCAATCCGAGGCCAAATGCGCACGCCATCGCCAATCGCTCGATGCTGGTTGGTCCAGTTGAACGCTGGGGCGCAGTCACAATCCCAAGGTCTCCAGATAAGCCGCGTCCGCGTATTGCAACGCCAAAAATGCGACAGCAAACACAGCGACGCCACAGGTCATCGCCCGACACAATCGCCCACCGAATCGTTCGTCGACAAACCCTGCACGCCATCCACGCGCGGCGATGTCAATCGCCAGCATCCCTAATCCAAGCCACAAGAACGGACGCACATCCCCTTCGCCGTGCCACTTGACGAGCATCGAACCGACGCCTCCGACGTAAAGCGCGAAGGCCATCGACGACGTACGTACCGCTTCGCGCAGAACAACGTCCGCGTCACGGCGAAGCCAAAAAATCGCGCGAAAAACAGCCAGCACGCCCACGAGCAAAACGGTCGCAACAAGACCCATCGCGATACGGCCAATCCATAATCGACGCACGAGTCGCCCCAGCTCGGCTCGAAGGTTCGGTGCGAGATCGGGAAACCGCGATACTGCGTGAACGGCGGCGTCCAATCGATCGCGTTCCCGTTCCAGCGCCACGAGTTCACTCAGCGCAAGCGCCCGCGTAAGTCGATCGGCGGAGGTATCGGAAAGCGCTTTCTCCAAAGCGTTTGCAGCGAGGTCTGGCGCGCCAAACCTATGCCAATAGGCCTCCGCAACGACGAGCTGCACCTCGGAACGTACGCGTCCGGGAGGAAATTGTTCAACGTCGCGTGTGAGCTGTTCGATCTCGTCACGCGTCACCGAAGGACGTCGTCGCACAGACTCGAGACGTGCAAGAGGTCGAAAGTCTCCTTCCGCATGTGCCCGCAGATCCGCAACACGTGCACGCGCAATTCGCACGTAAGGAGCGCTGGGTTCGAGGGTCATCGCTTCTTCATAAGCGCTCAATGCGTCCGCAAAATGGAGATCCGCCGAGGCGCGTTCGGCGCGTTCGTACGCAGCTCGAGCACGCGCCGAGCGATCGTCTGGAGAATTATTTTGAGCAGCAAATGATGTCGTCGAGACAAACGACACGAAAGCGAGCGCAAACAGACGTTGGTGGAAACGTTTGGCTTTTGAAGCAGCGCCCATGAGGCCGTCACGCTAGCGCGTTCAGGTGGCGAGAAAAACGAATCGGTGGGCCCCGAAAAAAGCTGCGCCGAAGGTTGATCTTCAACGCGAGAATTTCACAAACCACCGTCGAGCAACATGCCGCTCGAGCTGGTCGACGTGCTCGTCGATGAACTCGTGCTCGTCGATGTGCTCGTGCTGCTCGTCGATGAACTCGTGCTCGTCGATGTGCTCGTGCTGCTCGTCGATGTGCTCGTGCTGCTCGTCGATGAACTCGCGCTCGTCGAGCTGCTCGAGCTACTGCCCATTCCGCCCATGCCGCCCATATTGCCCATTCCGCCCATACCCATGCCGCCCATGCCGCCTGCACCACCGGCTCCGCCTGCACCGCCACCGCCGCCAGCGCCGCCGGCTCCGCCTGCACCACCAGCTCCACCGCCGGCGTCAACGCAAACGCCGAGGGGCTTGTAGGTGCTTTCGAAGTTGCAGACACCCATCGCGCCGCAATCTTCGGTCGTGCAGCAGAAACGCACGCACTTGGGGTCCATGTTCTTTTCGCCCGTACCGGCGCAGGTCATCCCGCCTTTGCAGAAGCCATTGTTCCCGCCACAGATGTCACACAGACCTTTGTCGTTTGGCGCAGGGTAACACTCGAACCCGTTCATACCAACGTCGCAGGCTTCCCCTGCGGCCGTGTTGCACGGTGCGTTTGTCACGGGGTTGCACTTGCCAAACCCCATGCCACATGCGCCGCCGGAAGGAACCTTGTCAACCGTCGACACATCCATGCCACATGCTGGGAACAGTGGTGGAGGAGGCGGCGGGAAGCACGGATCTTTGCAGTTTGTCATGGCGCACGTCGATAGATCCGTGACAAACGATTCGTTGTCCGGTGTGCATGCCGCCTGGGTCCCCGTCACGCAGTCGATACAACCCGTCGCAGGACAGTTGAGCTCCGTTGGATTGCATGCGTCGAGTTCCGCAACACAGGCCATGTCGAGACACGCGCCGCAATCGCCGCCAATCTCTCCAGTACCCACCCCTGAACAATCCAACTTGCCTGAGCTCGAACTACTCGAACTGCTCGAACTGCCCGAGCTGCTCGAACTGCTTCCTCCCGTTGAAGTGGGAGGCACATCAACGACACATCCTGTCCACACGCCCGAAATGACCACGCCCGCAGCCACGATCCACTGAACTGCTCGCATCGAAAACACCTCGCTCAAACGACGAAAACGTCGGGTTGACCAGACAAACACTGTTCCCTAGCGCGGACCGATGAAGAGCATCGAGGTCGGCTGAGCCGGGTCGAACACAATCTTTTTCGTTGTAGCTGAAACGACGCAGAAACGGGAAGAAAGCAGAACCGTTCGTCCTAGCTGTCTCCTTCCGGAACTGAAGGATCGTTCGGTAGGACAATCGGCGTTCCACTCGTCAGACCTTGAATTTCAATATGCACCGCCTGCGCCACACCCAAACCGTAGGGACAGTGTCGGCACTTCGAGTGGCAGCAGTACCCGCGTTTCAGGTGATAAACCGACGTGAAGACGACCTTGTCGCCTTCCTTGTAGAAGTCGATACCTTCAACGAGCTGCGAGAATTTGGGCGGTGCTTTGGACAAAGAAGACCCTCACACGTCACTGCGCATGATGATCTAAGCACGAGGTGTCATGGGTCGAAAGGTGGACCAACGAAGCCTCATGCAAGTGCACGAAGCTTCGCAAACGGCTCTCGAATCAGCGATTCACGCGTTCGAGGTACTTGCCGTTTTCGGTGTCGACTTTGATCCACTCGCCTTCTTGCACGAAGAGCGGAACGTTGACGATCGCGCCCGTTGAGAGCGTCGCCGGCTTGCTCGCACCGCTCGCCGTGTCGCCTTTGATGCCAGGTTCGCACAGCGTGATTTGCAGAACGACGTTGGCGGGAAGGTTGATCCCAATCGGGTTGCCTTCGTGCAATGTCACGTCGACGCTCATGCCATCACTGAGCCACTTGGAGTCATCCCCGATCTTCTCGCCTGGGATCGTGATCTGCTCGCCGGTTGCGGCGTCCATGAACACGAAATCGTCGCCTTCGGGATAGATGTATTGGAGTGGGCGGGTCTCGACGTCGGCCACTTCGACTTTTTCACCGCTCTTGAACGTGCGCTCGATGACGGCACCCGTTGCCATGTTCTTCGCTTTGACGCGGGTAAACGCTTGGCCTTTACCGGGTTTGACGAACTGTGCTTCAACAACAAGGAAGGGCGACTTGTTGCCGTCGAGCATCATTTTGAGGCCTTTTTTAATGTCGTCTGTCGAGTCCATGCGGGATGTTCCTGGTACCGTTTTTGGAGCGATTGTTGCGGCGCCCCTTAGCACAACGAAGAATGCGGCGCACGAGGCCGTGACGGAACCATGGATCAATTCGATGACGAGCTGCGGGAAATCAAGCGAGAAATCGTCGAATCGCGCGGGCTCGTCATCAAGACGAACAACCTGACGAACGCCCTCGCCGCGGACCTCAAGACGATCTCCAAACGCCAGATCGCGTTCGAACGTCGCGCCATTTGGAACAGCGCGGGGGCAAACTTCCTGTTCGTCATCGTCGTGGTTGTCGTGGTCAAACTCGCCTGGGACGCACGTATCGATGTCGTGCAAGCCGAGACGAAATCAGCGAAGGAAAAAGTCACGAAGCTCGAAAACGACATCAAAGAGATGCAACGCCGATCCGATGATCGCGTTCGGGCCGAGTCGGCTGCGGCTGCATTTTACGAACTGGTACGCGCTGGTCGCAAGCAAGAGATCATCGAAGGCTTCGAAGCGTTGCGGAAGGAACCACTCTCCCGCGCAGAGGTCGCGTTTTTCACCGACGCGGTGGACTCGGCCCGCGCGGACTTGAGCGTGAAAAGTTATCAAAACGGGCTGGATCACTTGCGCACAGGACGCTGGCACGAAGCTGCCGTGGCGCTCGAAGATGCGATCCGCCTCAAGGACAGCGGTTCACACGTTCCATCGGCGCGTTTGCAGCTTGCGCGTGCGTACCGAAAATTGGCCCGACAACGCGATGCGATCCCGATCCTGATGCAACTGTCGGAAGCTTCGCCGGATCGTGAAATCGTCGACGATGCGATGTTCCTACTTGGCGAATGCCTCATCGACATCCAAGCGTGGAACGACGCGAAGACGACGTTACGCGCATTCATCAGGCGTTTTCCGGATAGTTCGTACATCAACGATGCACGCATGGCGCTCGCTGATATTTCGCTCAAGCACTAAGCGTCGAGACAAACTTTCCGCAAAACAGATCGTTTGTCCGTGAAGCGAATCGGGGAAGATCAAAGACCGCCGAAGAGTTCCATCGGGCGAAACACGCGAGCTCGCCATTCGGCTTCATTGTGCGCCGCGCCTGCTTCCCACCAGTGATACGCGTCGGTGCCGATCGTGTACCCAATGCTCACGAGCGTGTCGCGCATCTGCGCATTTTCACAAGCGTTGTCGCCGATTTCGTTGTCGTCTTTGATGCCATCACCGTCCGTGTCCTTGCAGAGCGCTTCGTTGGCTTGCTGCGACAAACCAGGATCACCTCCGCCCGCGTCGATGTACAAAACCGTCGCCCGATGACCATGCGCCTTGTACCGCTCGATCATCGTCTCGTTTTTCGACGCCACGCCGATTCGCCCCCACCCAAGCGTTCCTGACAAACTCGCCGCGTACGCATATTGTCCCGGAAAACGATCCGCAATGTGCAGACTGATGAGTCCTCCAAGCGACGACCCCATCGTTCCGACTTTTGCCGGTTCGCCATAACGGTCAGCAATGAGCTTTCTCACTGTCGTTTGGACGAAATCGGCATAAGCATCGCCTTTGCCGCCCCATAATTCGTCCACACCATCATTGTTCAAATCAATCATGTCCTCAACGTGCGTGTATTCGAACATGCGACCTTCGCCGGTGTTGTCGATTCCGACGAGCATCATCGCAGGAGGAACGGTGTCTTGGAGGGCCCAGCCACCGTAAGCAGCTTTGGGATCGAAAAGATTTTGTCCGTCGTGCACGTAAAGCACATGGGTCGGTTTTTCCAGAGGAACCCAGACATTGACCGGTCGTTCTGGCATTTGCGCATCGCCCACCTTGAAAAAGCGGTCGAGATGCGCGGCAATCGGCCGCACGAGGCTCATTTCGCCATTGGCATCGTACGTATACGACCGGGCCCAAGGATCCGCCGTCCAATCCGTTTTGTTGGTGAATTTGTACCGCGTGCCATACGCCACCTTGAGGTGCGCCCAGCGGAAGTTACCTTCGAGTTTCAACGGCGTGCCGAGCCAATTGTCATGATCGCCGGCCACGAACGTGAGATTCGTGTCGGTCGAGACAAACAAAAATCCATCTTCGACAAAAAGCGGCCAACCGTCCGTCGTGGCGTATTTGTCGAGCGTTCCTTCGAGATTTGCGGAGAGTTCGGTGAGGACTTCGGCAATGGTTTTTGCCGACGAACTTTGACCTCCACTGCCACCAGCTCCGCCACTTCCGTTACCTCCGGTTCCACTGGACGAACTCGATGAAGAACCAGTGAGTGTCGAGGAAGAACCTCCGGACGGAATTTCGTCGGGGCCGCAAGCAACGAGCAAAAAGGGAATGGCGAGCAAGCAAAGGGACGTCCGAATACGACGATGGGACAGCAGAAGCGTCATTGTTGGCTCCTCAAAAGCAAGCCGTGAGAATTTCTTGGCCTGGCGCAATCATGACCCATCAGCGGCCAAGAATGAATCGAATCGAACTGCCAGGACGCTGTTGCGCGAAGGAGCCCCACGAATCGCGTCGCACGACGACCAGAACTGGATATCCGCCCGTGGTTGGATGATCGGGTCCAAAGACAATCGGCGTGCCGTCCGTTGCGATTTGCATGGCACCTCGAATCATTGGCACGGGCAATGCAGAATCGCCGCCTGAACGTGGGATCTTCGGCCCATCGAGGCGCACACCTACGCGATCGGCCATCGTCGAAATGGAATAAGTCGACGACAAAAGTACATCCATTGCAACGCTCGAAAATCGATCGGCATGCGGTCCAGGATCGACGACGATTTCTGTTATGCCCGCAGATTCGCCCACAACAGCATCCGTTTGGCACTCTGAAACGAATCGATCCGCAATGCGCATGATGTCTCGTTTGCGCAAGGGTCGGCCAAGGAACCCACCAAGTCGCGCCACGAGCAGCGTCGCCCGCGACCCGAGCACAAGCGGGACATCCAGGCCCCCGCGAAATGCCAAATACCGCACGGCGCGAGAATGTTCGGGAGCCTCGAATCGTTCGCCTTCGGCAAGTTGCACAGGTTTGTCGCCGTCCAAAGACACGAGGATGTTTCCGTGGGCGCGTAATGCAAAACGTCCGAGTGGAATTTCCACAGCCGCCTCTGAAGCTGCATTACCTACAGCCAAGTTTGCCTTGGCCAATGTCTCCGGATCGAGCGGACCGGATGGAGGCATGCCGCAATGCAATTGTCCGAGACGACCGGCATCTTGAATGGTCGCGCACGCGGGCGCTGCTTCGACGACAAATGCGGGTCCCTCGACCGCTGGGTTTTTCTCGATAAAACGATCTTCTTGCCCTGGCCCAACGTCCGCAGGCGTCACATGTTCGAATCGAACACGGTCGCCGGGCGCGAAAAGAAATGGTTCGTCGCGATGCGGATCGAATAGGGCAGGCCCCAGGGAACGACCGACGAGGTTCCAGCCACCTGGCGAAGCAAATGGATAAATGCCCGCGAACGCACCGGCGATACCCAGGCTTCCTGCATGTACGCGTGGACGAGGTGTTTTTCGACGCGGCAAGGTCAATTTCGTTTCGAGCGGGCCGAGATATCCAAAACCGGGTAGAAAGCCAATGAGCTCCACCAACAAATCCGCATGAACCAGCGATTGTATAACTTCGTTAGGTGGCATTGTTAATGTCGTGGCAACATCTTCCAAATCGGGACCGTCAAACACAATGGGCAGGGTATGGTTCCTTGCGGACAAACCGCCTGAAGGCCGTTGTGCAGATTCTTCCACAACGGACGTCAATTGAGCTTCGTCGACATTTCCCACAAGAACGACGACACCGCCCCCAACAATGATATCCGCGTGTGGAAATCGATGCCGCAATGCATGTGCGACTCCGTGGGTGCGGGTGCCTCGGTCGGGAGCATTTTGTAAATCAAGGTCGACATACGTCGCATCTTGACCATATCGAAGAATTTTTGCGGTGGCCATGAATCACCCTCGGTCGAGCAATTGGGCATTCACGAGAGCTTGGCGTACGGCGCGGGCAACGTCCAATGCATTGGGCGTATCGCCGTGCACGCAAAGGGTATCGAAGGTGCCTTGTTTGGCAAGACGCACGGCTTGGGCAGCAGCGTCTTGCGGATTCGTGAGCAATGCATTGGGTTCGGAGCGTGGTACAAGGCGCCCATCAGGTAAATAAGCGCGGTCGGCGAAGCCTTCCTGCCAATAAGAACAACCACGTGACAAGACAGCGTCGCGCCAGGAAGGAATGGGAGGTCCAACGATGGTGATGGATCCATCGAATACACGGTGCACAGCCGAAAGAAAAAGGTCGCCCAAGACCGTCGAGGTCGTCAAATCGTGATAGAGGGCGCCATGAGGTTTGACGGCGGAAATGG
>JBGAOI010001293.1:0-1023 GCA_044221885.1 Polyangium sp. (in: bacteria) | reverse complement strand
GGTACGTTGCTTGAGTCTCCAGCGTCGGGTCACACCCGGTGCACAACCGATCAACAAGGAGCCCATCCTGATGCGCACCAGTGCCAAGGGAGTTGCCCTCCTGACGGGCCTGACTCTCGCCCTCGCCGCCTGCAACTCGGCGGCAACTCCGGCGAACAACGCCGCGGGTTCGTCCACCACCACCACCGGCGCGGCCGAGCTGGCAGGAGCCGTACCTTTCGAGGGGGCCCCCGAGCCGCAAGCCACGGCCAGGGCGGCCAGGGCGGCGGCCAGCGGCAGCGTGCGGCTCATTTCTGGCCTCCGGGCTGCTGGGCACCACCGCGCTTGTCCTTGCCCGCCTGACTCTCGTCCAGCATGCGGAAGGCGGTCGCGAGCACGTCGACCTTGATCATGACCTCGTTGCCCTCTTTGACCTGCGGCTCCGTCGCCGAGATGTTCTCCATGTTGATGATGCGATCGAGCTGCCCGACGCCGTAGAAGAACTTGGCGACCTGGTGGAACTTCCCGTTGAGCTCCAGCTTCATCGGCACCCGCGAGTAGAACTTGTCGGGGCTCTCTTCGGTCGGCGTCCAGGCGGTCAGGGCCACGCCCGACACGTTCGCCACTGCCTGAATGGCGCTCAAGAACGACGGGTACTCGGTGCTCTTCGGCAAGATCTTCTCGAGCTCACGCGCCCGTTGTTCGCGCTCGGTGAGCTCGGCCAGGTCCTTCTGATAGGCAAATTCGGCCTTCCGGGCCTCGGCCAGCTCCTCGCGCAGCTGGCGCTCTTTGCCCTGCGCGGCTTTGATCGAGCTGGCAAGATCGCCGTAGAACACCACGAAGTAGGCCACGGCCACCAGCACCAGCAACCCGGCGCCGATGCCGATCTTGGCGACCAGGGGGAGCTTGGCAAGGCTGCTTTCTTTGGCCATCAGTACCTCACCTTCGCCTCGAGCTCGAAGCGGACCACTTCCATCCCGGTCGTCGCGTCTTTCTGGGTGCGCGCCGGCAAGAGCCGCACTTCGTAGAAGAAGCTCGACAGAC
>JBGAOI010001292.1:0-1160 GCA_044221885.1 Polyangium sp. (in: bacteria) | reverse complement strand
ACCAGTCACGGGAAAACCGCATCGCTTCGCCATTGGACCAAATATCGGCCAAGGCATCGTCGCGAACATTTCCTCCAATGTAGGGTGCTGTTGGCAAGGACGGACATGCTTTCACCGTGCCGTCCGATTCAATGCCCAAGGTGTTGATACCCGCGCGGCATCCAGCCCAATGCGCTTCGGTGCTTCCAGGACGCGAACGCAAGAGCATTTCGTGCGGGCCGTAATAACCGAGATTGTTTGCAGCGATGACATCGAAAATGGGTCCCGAGCCTTGGTGTTCAGCAATGGCTTTTCGTTGAATGGCGGCGAGGCTATCGATGACCGGCACGATTTCCCATGGTTCCAGAATCCAATCGGGCCTATCGGCAGCGCGACCCATAGGCACCGTGATTTGCACTTGCCAGGCAATGGCGCCATGCGCTTGGAGCTCCTGGGCCAATTCGGGCAATTGATGGCGATTCAAACGATTGACTTGCGAATTCGCCGCCACCACGAGCCCCGCGGCTCGTCCCGCTTCGAGCGCCCGCATGGCCGCTTCATAACTACCTCGATTGCCGCGTAAAACATCATGCGTATCCGCGAGACCATCAATGGAAACGCCAATGGACCACAATCCTGCCGCTTGTAAACTTTGCGCCCGTTCGCGCGTCATGGCGCGCCCGCCCGTTTGCATATTGACGCGTAGGCCCTGATCGGCCAAAAAACGCACAATGGTCAAAATATCTTCGCGCAAATAAGCTTCACCACCAATCAAGGCCACTTCGCGACATCCAAGACGCACGAGACCCCTGGCTACTTCCAATACTTCATCGGTGGACAATTCAACAGGGCGTGCTCGGCCGGCGCGTGAACCACAATGTTGACAAGGCTGATCGCATTTCATCGTGAGTTCCCAAACCGCATACAAAGGTTTGGGTGCTGGACCATCGTCCGAACGTCGAGCGCGAGGTGCCAGAACAGGAGAGAGTTGCGGTTCTTCAGCCATGGAGGGACGATAGTGGCTTTCGGAAAAAAAGTCGCCACAATTTTTGATTGACAACGAGGTTTCGCATCGATGATGATGAACCTCATGGCGCCCCAACTTATCTGTTGTCCCTCCTGTGAATGTCACGCGCGAGCCACCGAAGCGGTTTGTCCGCATTGTGGAGCTCGCTTGCACC
>JBGAOI010001291.1:0-1336 GCA_044221885.1 Polyangium sp. (in: bacteria) | reverse complement strand
ATTGGGCGCCAAGTCCGCCATCGACATTGCTCTCGAGGATCAAAAGGCGCGTAATTTCGCCCGCGCGTGTGTCGCCTTGAAAAAGGCTTATCGCGACGATCCTCGACCTTCCACGTTGTTTCTCCTGGCCCAGTGTTACGACCAGTGGGGACAAATCGCGACGGCTGTCGTTCTTTACGAAGATTACGAAGCGGCCTTCGACAAACTTTCCGACGAAGAACAAAAGGCCCAAGCCGATAACGAAGAAGTGGCCTCGAAACGTCGAACGGAACTCACGAAACACATTCCCAAAGTCGTCCTGAAAGTTCCGCGCGACGCACCAGGATCGACCCGCGTGATGCGTCGTTCTCCCGATGGTGGACCGCTCGTGGCCGTGGCCATTGGCATTCCGTTGCCGATCGATCCTGGCGAACACACGCTCGTCACCCAAGTTCCTGGTCGGCCGGATGCGTTTACGAAGTTTGTCTTGAAAGACGGCGAAAATCGAATCGTCGAAGTGAATATCCCGGCTCCTGCCGCGGATGGAGATCCGACGAAAAAACCCAAACCCATTCAACCCGTGCCCACGCTGACGCCACCTCTGGATCCAGGCATTTCTGGACGTCGCGTGGCGGCCTACGCGCTCGGCGGCGTCGGCGCGGTGACGCTCGTGGGGGGTGTGGTCACGGGTGCGATCACGTTTGCCCAGAAAGACCCAATTGCCAAGAATTGCCTCCCGACAAACCAGAAAATTTGTAACCCGGTCGGCGTGACGGCGAAAGAAACGGCCCAAGTGTCGGGTTTGGCGAGTACGATCCTGTTTCCGATCGGCATTGTCGGGCTGGGCGTCGGAACCATTCTTTACGTGACCGAACCTCCGCCATCGAAGTTTGGCGCGACCGAATCGCCGTGGCGCTGGAATGTTTCCGCGGCACCAGGATTTGCCGGCGTCGAAGCCGAAACGCGTTGGTGAATCGACCTCGCTTCAGCGTTTGTTCGCAGCTCGCTTTTGCGCTTCGAGTTCTTCCACGAGGCAACGATGCGGTTTGGCGCCTCCGCCGGATTCTCCGCACACCAAACAAAAATACGTCGTGACCGGCTCGGGCGGTTTGACCGGTTTGGCTTTTGGTACCGGTTTGTTCTCCAACGATTCGGCGGCGCGCTTTCGTCGCTCCAGCTCATCCCGTAATGCGCGCGCTTCTCCGGAAAACGCATCCTTTTGCATGCGCACGGTTTCGAGTTCTTCTTCGAGCTGACCCAACGAATTGACCAAGCCTCGAATACGCGCTTCGTCCTCGGCTCGCACCCCCGAGAGCTCTTTCGCCAAGGCGTCGGCTTTCGCCTGCATACGTTGTAG
>JBGAOI010001290.1:0-1356 GCA_044221885.1 Polyangium sp. (in: bacteria) | reverse complement strand
TGGCGACAGACACCGTCCACACCAACGCCGCAATGACGGTGCAAACCACCGGCAAGCGAGATTGAGCGGAATCGACGTGCAACATCGTTTGCGTCACAAATGCCTCCTCATGTTGCGGACACATCAAGATGCGCCCTTTCGAACGCACTTCCTGCCCCCAGGAATGTTTGATCTGCCCGTTGATTTACGCGCGCTCGGGACGATGATTTGGGATTCGTCCAACGAGCGGCAAGAAGTTTAATCGAAAATTGCGAAGAAAGCCAGGAAATTGGCTCGTGCGTAGGACACAAAATGTCCCGTCGAAACAAAAATGTTTCGCAGAATGGACTACAGTCGACGGCTCTCCACCGTACACGGATGCATGACGCCGGTATTCGTCCGAGCGTTGGCAAAAATTTCAAAAATTTTCATCGCTCGACATTTTTGTTGGAGCACGATCAACCAGGCACATGCGGCTTCTGGCGCAAGTCGAATTTCTTTCATGCCTGGAAGCAGATCCTCTCGCCCCCTACTTGCTTTTTTCTTGCAGGTCGTCGTATTGCGGTTGTCGACCAAAACCCACGCCAATGCCAATGTTCGGCCAATACAGCGTGCCTTGAACCGCATCATACACACCGTAATTGATGCTGAATTCCGGCTGAAGGTACAACCAATCCAGAACGCGTATTTGGGCTGCGCCACCCGCCGTCGCCATCACGGCAAGGTATTGTGGCGCCGAATACTGTCCAAATGAATGCTCTTCAAATATCCCGAGCGTCGGCCCGCCTTGCGCCATCAACGTGACTCGAGGCGACACGTTGAAGCCCAGCATCAAGGGCAGATGCCCCATGAATTCAGGCTCCCTCCCAAACGCATCCGGACCCCAACTCACCGCCGGATCGATGGCCATATCAAAATACTTCGTGCGCAAAAAGTTGTACTTCAAGTCCAATTTATTGAAGCCCACCGATGCGTGAAGCCCCAGGTCGACGCGATCCGCAAGTCCCACACGCCCGACGTACACCATCACCGGAAAGGGCTCGGCATGCAGCGCCGCAACGTGCGCGTGATGTCCCCGCGGAAGCGTACGCGGCGTGGAGTAATGATTCGCATGGCAAGCCGTCAGAGCCAACATCGAAATGGCCAAAGCAAAGCGATTCTTATGCATCTTCGTTCCTAGTTCCTCACCAAAATCCAGACCTGCGCTAACTTAAGCCCCAATTGCAGCCCCGCGCGGGGTTAAAGAGGCTGTCTCAAAACTTGCAACATGGGTTCGTCACGTCCGCCCGCGCGGGGTTAAAACCCTGGCCATTGATCTCATTTTTCTGGCTCGTTTCCAGCCCAAGATGGCCCCGCCGACCCCATAGCGACCGAAGG
>JBGAOI010000128.1:0-14598 GCA_044221885.1 Polyangium sp. (in: bacteria) | reverse complement strand
ACCGCTGCTCGCGAAGAAAAAGAAAGAAATGAACAATTGAGCGGTTCCGGAAATCATCATCACGGCAATTTCCTGAAGCGCTGGTGGCACTTGAGTTATCCACGGGGCGAATTGATGACAAAACTGGCGACACTTTCGCGTTATGTCGTGTGTTCACGCGTGACCAAACGGCCCGTCTTCGAATTCGTTCATTCGTCCATTCATCCAAGCGACGCGCTTGCCGTTTTTCCGCTCGAAGACGACTATTCCTTTGGCATTTTGCAATCGGCAATGCATTGGGCTTGGTTTACGGCGCGTTGCTCGACACTGACAGCTCGATTTCGCTACACCTCGGATACCGTATTCGACAGTTTTCCTTGGCCCCAATCTCCAACGAAAAAGCATTGCGTCGCGGTTGCCAAAGCTGCCGCAGCATTGCGACGTTTGCGACGGACACTCGCCAAAGAGCATGACCTCACATTGCGCGCCATGTACACGTCCGTGGAAGAGCCTGGCGACCACCCATTAAAGAATGCGCAAGCAGCCCTCGATAAAGCCGTACGTGCGGCATACGCGATGCCTTCTCGCAAAGACCCGCTGGCATTCTTGTTGGAACTCAATCAAGCGTGCGCTCGAAAAGAGGCTCAGAGCGAGTTGATCACGGGTCCGGGTTTGCCCACGCAATACGCAGGCAAAGAGTTCGTCACCGCGGACTGCATTGAAGCGACACCGTTATCAGCGTGAGCGACGATTTCGGCGGAGCTTGATGACAAGACCCAAGAATGCTCCAAACATGAGCGGCATGGTTGGTGTTTTTCCTGACTCCACCATACTGCATGCGCCACCTGAAACAATGGGCGCCGCTTCGACGACGACATTGACGGTATCAAGTGATGTCGCGATTCCATCGGAAACGGCCACTTGAAATGTCAACGTGGTTGATTCACGCAAACCTGGCGCGACAAACGCTGGCGCGTTATTCGTAACATCATCCAATTCCACCATCGGGCCTTGGATTTGCGTCCACGTAAACGAGAGAGGATCGCCATCGGCGTCGGAACTCTTGGAGGCGTCGAGGGAGATACGCGCAGCAGACGTCGCTGTGGCATTTTCTCCCGCATTCGCATTGGGCGCGGAATTGCACACGGTGGCACTCGGGACAAGTGCTGGGAATGGTTTGCCCTCGACGCCTTGGACCGTAACGTCGTCAATGTCCCAGCCGTAATCGCCGACAAATGAATCCGATCCAATGCGGAATCGAATCTTGATCGGCTTTCCAGCCAGCATTTTTCCAAACGACAATGTCACCGTGTCCATATCGGGCCATGATGAGTTGGTGCTCACGAAGGCTTTTCGAGGCGCCAATGAATTTTCCGGCTGGTCGAATAGAGTTCCGCCATAACCGGGATCCACGAATTCGGAAATATCCTGCCATTTGGTGCCATTGCCGGTATTGATTTCGATAACGCCGCCATCCCAATATTCGTCGGGACCTCCTTCCATTTCGGGACTTGCTTCAAAGGAGTGCCGGTGTTTGAACGTAAAAACGAAGTCCTCGGTCGAACTTACTTGCAAGACAGGCGATTCGAGACGCGTATCAGTGATGAAACCCTGATCATTGCCGTGCCATGCGTAATTCAATTCGTCGTCGGGTCGGCGAGACCAGACCAAATCCTTATCGACACCAAGTGGTTTCCAAATTTCGATATCGCTCTCGAACGAATCGGTGGTCGATACCCCTGCTGCGTTGTCGTAATTGACGCGGAATCGTTCCGTCTTTTTCACTTCCGGTTCGCACATTTCGGGACTCGTGATTTTAATGTCGAACGGAAGTATCGCCGGCTGATTGGGTCCAGCTACGCGCACATCGAACGTTCGCGTGAATGTGCTCAGGCGCGGAATGTTTTCGAGATTCACGGTTGGCGTGTCGACGAATTGCAGTCCTGGAAATGTCGACGCCACAGAAAGCTCGGCTTTGGATAACGCCACAACGCCCGAGTTCCGCATTTCGATGGTCAACGTGCCCGTTTCATGCGCGTCGACGGCTGAATCATCGTCGCACTGATCGCCGGTCGTTTCGAGTTTCACGGATACGATGGACAAGGCAGGTGCCACGTCGAAACTTTCGACGACACCGCTGTTGTCTTCGGATTCACGTGCTGGCGATTGCGCACATGAGCCAGCGCCGCGTTTGGCGAATCCTTGCGCCAAAAGCAATGCATCTTTTTCGTCAGCGGCAAGTGCGGCAGCCAAGATAGCGTCGCGTTGCTCGGTAAACGTGGGATCGACCGGGGCGAGCTTCATTCCCGCAACGACGTAGTCCTGCATTCTGCGACGAGCTTCT
The DNA here is from genome assembly GCA_044221885.1 of Polyangium sp. (in: bacteria). GTDB lineage: Bacteria > Myxococcota_A > Polyangia > Polyangiales > Polyangiaceae > Polyangium. Next base: position 12,275 of record JBGAOI010000128.1, on the reverse strand, counting down.
TCGAAGGTATACCGAGGGTTGGCGGCTTTGCTTTCTTTCAATAACGCCACATACCCTTCGAAGAGCATACTCGCCCAAACTTCACCCGTATTGTGCACTTCCGCGTTGCCAATACCATTGTCGTTGTTGAGCACGTTGGGCGGCAACCCCTCGCTATCCATGATGTATTTGAACGTGAGCGGGTTTTTCTCGAGGTTGACCGAATAGGGGTAACGCCTGTCGCCGAAATATCCCGCATTGGGAAAGGCCATGGGTGCGTAGATACTGCTCGTGTAGGTGCCGTCGAGATTGTCGTTTTCGCGAACCGTGAGCGTGAGGGCGATGAAATCGCCCCAGCCTTCACTCTCGCCGCCGCATTGGTTGGTGCTGCAATAGACGAGACGATTGTGGAGGTAGTGCCCCCATTCATGCGCGACGACGGTGTTGTCAATGGTTCCGTCAGGACGAACACTGGTCGTGCGCGTAAGCGTCGCCGTGACGGTCGATGGCAAGCTGTCTTTGATGGTTTTGCCGTCCTCGAATGTGACCGACAAAATTGGAATGGTGATCGGCGGCATGAGACCACCTCCGGGCATGTCTGGAGCCGGTTCACCTGCGGTGTGGTTGGCGATGATGACGCCGATGGCACCGGCCTTTTGCGCTTCGGCAGCTTTGGATTCGAATGAACAAGTGCCTCGATCGATCAGCGCAATTTTGCCATTGACGTCATTGACGATTGGCGAACAGATGTCGTTGATCGGGGCATTGGCATCTGCGGCAAGGACCACGTCGCCGGTCATTTCGAATTGCCCTGGTCCGAAACTCGCGAATCCGGGTGCATACGTGTCGCCGCTTTGAACGATTTTCAACGAGCCGCTTGGTTTGCCGCTCCAGAGGAACATCTGCATTTGCGGGGATTCGCCATCGGCGGGGGTGGACATATTCGCGTTATCAATGTAACCCAGCAATGCGCCATCTTGAGCTTCGGCCAAGAGAGGATCATTGCCGAGGCCCCCGCGCCCATAATTGTTGATTTGTGCATTTCCGGCGGCTTCGTCGAATCCTGAATCGTACCAGGAATCGTGCAGCCAATTCACCGTGTAAAACAGTTGCGTTACAGCAGCCATGGTTTGATCTTGGCTGGCTAATGGATCCAAGGATGTGTCGTAAATGCGATCGAACGCATTTGTTCCGTTTGTCGTGGCGCGCAAATCCGACATGGAATAACCATCGGGAGAATCGTCGTCTGAATATGCATCGACGTTGTTCCCGCGCGTTTCCGTCGCTCCCGCGGATAACCACGGATCCGGCAATCCCGAAGGTGGCGTATTAAAGCCCTCCATGGATACGAGAACGGGTGGAATGAAGGCTGGATAGCTGCCATCCGAAATGCCGGTGGGATGAGGCGTAAAATCTTCAATAGGCGCATCGAGTGGTCGGCGATTTCCGGTGGTTTCCGCCCATACGCGATAATCAAAGGCCACGTGTGACGTCAAATTCGAGCGATAAAGAATGCGGTCATCGTCGGCCGCGATCACATACGCGTACGTATCCGTGGCTTTTGAATTCACCTTTCCAGCAAAAATTTCCACGTAATACGCAGGAACGAGCGAATCGGGCATCGGGAAAAACACTTTTTTGATGCGCGCTGGACGATCGAAACGAATTTGCGCCGATTGCATTGGCAATGCGGGGACAAACTCAAAACGAGTGTATCGGCCAGCCATCGCGGCTTGCTCCATAAAATTCCCCGCGTTCACGGGCATTGCGTACAAATCTCCGAGGGCGCGCGCAATCGCCTCCGGCCGAGTCTTCATCCAACGATTCGCTGTCGCCGTAGTTTGTCTCGACGCTCCGCGATGCAAGCTCCCACCCGCGGCGAGCAGGTTTTGGTTCCGGCCGAGAAGCAGATTCATTCGCTCACGAAAAACCTCGACACCATCGACCTCTTGGCCAAACGACACCACGATGCCCCCGCGTCCGGTATCGTGAACGTGCGTCACTACCGCTGCGTCCACCGCCGGAAGAGGCAGATCGTGGAGCGTTGCGAGTTTGTCCAAGTAGATCTTCGCCGCCGAGCGTGGATCCTTCGTACCCGAGACAGCAGAATTCGCGACGCTTCCGGCCCAAACGAAGGAGGGTGCGTCTCGACGAACATTCTTGGAGGCCACGACAAACGGCTCCGTCCCTGATGTCTTCGCGGTTCGTGTGGGTTTGTCTTTCGACACCGATCGTTTCGGTGCGCGCACATCACGCGGCCCCACATGCTGTGCAAAGTTGTCGAATGCGGCATCGTAGTGAGGGCGATCGGCCGCGTAGGCGCGAGCGTTTGTCGCGAGCAACGCGAAAATCATGGGCGACAAAGTTCGAGAAAGACGCATGGTTCGAGACTCCAGAGGACTCGTCTACGCTACACCATCGTCCGCATGGGCAACCATCGTGTCGGAATGGGCTCAACACAAACCAGGTTTGAGATGGTCAAACATAGCGCCTGCGGCTGCAAAAGACGCCCCCCACGAAGAACGCACCCTTGTCAACGCTTTCTTTGCACACCGAGATTCACGCGCGTCGAGCGTCTCAGGAAGCGCAATGAAACAGCGCGAATTCGATTTCGCGTCACCTTCTGCTTGACGAATCGCTCCATAAAGGGGATTCCGGGACGCAAATGGCAGCGAGCTACTTCGACGTGGACGGCACGCTGATCCGCACCAACCTCGTCCACCCCACGCTTTATTACGTCTTGAACCAGAACACGCCTTTGCACAGCTTGGCGAAACTGGGGACGGCGCTAGTCAAAGCGCCTTGGATGGCCTGGGCAGAGACGCGGGATCGGCGGATCTTCAACGAGCTTCTTTTTACGTCGTACGGCGGGATGAGCGAAGACCGACTCGTGGGTTTGGCGGATGAAACTTTCGATCGCGTCATCAAACCCAACATTTTTCCCGGAGCACGGGACCTCGTGCAGACGAGTCTCGACAAGGGTCACGACGTGGTGCTCGTGTCTGGAGCGCTCGATGTGCTGATGCAGCATCTCGCGAAGCATCTTGGAGCCACGGGAGTCATTGCGAATCGGCTCGAGATCAAGGATCGGCATGCAACGGGCAAACTCTTGCGTCCTGTCGTGGCTGGTCCGGAAAAAGCTCGTCTCATTCGTGAACATGCACGAGGTCGCGGTCATGATCTCGACGAGTGTTTTGCTTATTCCGACAGTTACTCCGATGTTCCCATGTTGAGCATCGTGGGTCATCCCGCGGCGGTGAATCCCGACCGTAAACTTCAGCTTCTCGCCAGTGCATATCACTGGCCCATCATCAACGTTGCCTAATGCCAGTCGCCCTTGAACGCCGAACTCGGACGCCTAATACGAGAATGCCATGAGCCACCCCAGTGTCGTCACGATCGACAGTCGCAGTGCACCCCGCGTACTCTTTTCGGGCGATAAGCTCGTCGAGGTCGACCTGCCGACAGGCACGCGCGTCATTTATCCCAAACCTCCGCTCAAGGCGTTGAATGACGTCGACGCGGCCATTCGATACGCGATCAATCATCCGTACAATTCCGAACCGCTTTACGCAAAGCTTCGGCCGGGGATGAAAGTCACGATTGCGGTGGACGATATTTCGCTGCCGCTGCCCCCGATGAAGCGTCCCGACATTCGCGAACGCGTGCTCACGGTGGTGCTCGATTTGCTCGCTGATTATGCCGTCGACGATGTGGAAATCATCATTGCGACCAGCGTGCATCGCCGCATGAAAGATTGGGAAGTACGGCACATCGTTGGAGACAAGATCTTCAAAGCTTACTGGCCAAAGAAACTCTACAATCACGACGCGGAAAACGCCGCCAACATGAAATATCTCGGGACAACCGAGTTTGGCGAAGAGGTCGAGCTCAACAAACGAGCCGTCGAAAGCGACCTCATCATTTACGTCAATTTGAACCTCGTGCCGATGGACGGCGGGCACAAATCCGTAGCCGTCGGGCTTTGCGGTTATCGCAGCTTGCGCGCGCATCACAATCCCAAAGTCATGCGCAATTGCCATTCGTACATGGATCCGAGTTCGTCGGAGCTGAACACGAGTGTCGTGCGCATGGGGCGATTGGCCAATAAGAAGCTCAATGTGTTCACCATTGAAACGACGGTGAACAATCGGATGTTCGACACGCCGCTCGAGTTTTTGGCGAAAAACGAAGACGACCTCACGCGTACCGAGAAAAACGCTTTGCGAGCTTTGCGGTTTACGCTCGACCAGGTGCCTCAAGCTGCGCGCCAAGCGATTTTTCAGCGCGTTCCGTCGCCGTTTGGTGTGACGGGCGTATTTGCCGGAGAAACGGAAGCGGTTCACGAACACACGTTGCGGCGCAGTTATGAACAATATCTGGTGCCGGTCGTGGGACAGTCGGACATTTTGATTTCGGGCATTCCGTACATCAGTCCGTACAACGTCAATTCGTTTTTGAATCCATTGCTCGTGCAAGTCATGGCCAACGGATACTTGTTCAATTTGTACAAGGGTCTTCCGATGGTCAAGAAAGGCGGCACGATGATCATTTTGCATCCGTGCACGGACCTTTTCGACAATGATCATCACGCGCCATACATCGAATTCGTGCATCGGCTCCTGCCGATTACGCGCGATGCGATGGAACTGCACAAGGAATGGGAGCCGAAGTTCGCGAAAAACCCGGCGTACATTGAAATGTATCGGTATGGCAATTCGTACCATCCGACGCATCCATTCTTCATGTGGTATTGGGGTGAAGCGGGTCGGCAACACCTCGGCCGCGTGATTGTCGTCGGGGCGGACAACGAATACATTCCGCAGCTTTTGGGCTGGGAAACAGCACGCACGATGGATGAAGCCTTGCGTATGGCGAAACAAACGGCGCCGCCCAATCCGAACATCATGGCGCTGCATTGCCCGCCGATTTTCATGACGGAAATGTCGGCTGAACGAGTGCGTTCTCCGATTGCGGCATTGTCCTCCGAATAATGCGCGGAGGGTTTTGTCATGGCCCGCCCTCGCCCCCGCCTGCAACATGTCCCAACGATTGACGATCTGACGATTCCGTCGCCGGATTCGACCACCGCACGTACGGTTTTTATCGTGGCGCTCGATTTGCTGCGTCAAGAAGCCGCGACGCTGGGGCGCGTTATGGCGTTATCGCCCGCGATGCTCGAAGATATACGGCAGTTTCATTTGCTGCGCGCGGAGCTCGCCACGACGCAACGTGGGGCCATGGAGAGTCTTCTCGCGCGAGCGCATATCGGAACGCTCTTGCGTTGCTTGCGAAATCAGCGCTCGGAAAGGCTCATGGGCGAACTCTTGGCGCTCGTGTATTTCGAGCTAGCGCGCGTGGGTGTGCTGGAAAAACCAATCCGGCAGCAGCGACCCCCAAAGCGAATCGTATCCATTCGAGGGCGTTTGGCCATTACAATGCCGGAAACGCTGAAATCGATCACGTATGAACCGAACAAGCTAACGATCGCTTTATCGACGAAAACTGTCCCGATCGACTTGGACGCGCTTACCGGAAAGCCGTCCGGATGGTCCGAAACGCTCGACGGTATTCGTATCGACAAACCATATTACAACATCCACGACGTTCCTGAAGCTGCAAACGACCTTGTGTTGGCCATGGTCGACAACAATCCCTTGTCCATGTTCGAGGCTCATCCGGACAAACAAGGCAATGCCATCGATTTGGGCGGCAAGAGTGCCGAGGAATGGACGCGCGTTTTACGTGACGGACTACACTTGATAGGCGAATTTCTTCCGGATTTGCGTGGGGAAATGGACTTGTTCGTGCAGCAAATCGTTCCGGTGGGGTACGACGAGCACAAGCATTTGTCGGCGTCATACCAAGAAGCGATTGGGACAATTTACATGAGTTTGCATCCAAGCCTCATGACGATGACGGAAGCGTTGATTCACGAATTTTCGCACAACAAGATCAATGCGCTGTTCGAACTCGACGAGGTCTTGGAAAATGCGTTTTCGCCCTTGTACACGTCGCCCGTGCGCCCGGATCCGCGACCTTTGCATGGTGTTCTTTTGGCGGTGCATGCGTTTTTGCCGGTGGCCCGTCTTTATGAAAAGATGATCGAAGCAAAACATCCTTTGGCGGACAATCCGGCATTTTTGGGGCGTTATGAAAAGATCAAGCAAATCAATGCCGAAGGGGCGGCGGTTGTCTTGCAAAACGGGCGGCCGACGGCCATAGGCAAGCCATTGATGGATGAGATTCGGCGCTGGGATGAGTATTATCGAGCGGCCAAGTCATCCCCGGCGGCGTGAATGTTTGCTCGAATCAATCCGCGGCGATTGCCCTATCGATAATCGCATCGACGTGTCCGAGTACGTGATCCAAATCGAAACATTGGTCAATACGCTCGGATTCGAGGCGTTTTTGAATGTCGGGATCGTTTTTCAGTAAGTCCCGGAAGGCCCCGGCTCCTTGCAATGCCTGCATTGCATTACGCTGCACCAAGACGTACGATTCTTGTCGTGCCAAACCTGTTTCGACGAGCGCCAAAAGCACGCCTTCGCTAAAGCAAAGCCCACCTGAACGATCCAGATTTTTTCGCAATCCGTCTTCGCGCACCACAAGGCCATTCACCAAGGATGTCGTTCGTTCGACCATGAATCCCAAGGTCGTCGTTGCATCCGGCGCAATCATGCGTTCGACCGAAGAATGCGAAATGTCTCGCTCGTGCCATAACGCGACATTTTCGAATGCCGGAATCACCGCTGCGCGCACCATTCTTGCCAAACCACATAGGTTTTCGCTCAAAATGGGATTCCGTTTGTGCGGCATCGCGCTCGAACCTTTTTGCCCCGCAGTAAAACTTTCTTCGGCCTCGGCCACTTCCGTACGTTGCCAATGACGAACGTTCGTCGCAAATCGTTCAATGCCCGCTGCAACCACCGCCATGGCCGAGAAAAACACCGCGTGTCTGTCTCGTGAAACAATTTGTGTTGCAACGGTTTCCGGTTGAAGCCCCAACGTCGCAAGCGCTCGAGCCTCGATCTCCGGCGACAGATGCGCGTACGTTCCAACCGCACCCGCAATTTTTCCCACAGCGATCTCTTCGCGCGCCACTCGCATACGCGCTCGACCTCGCTTCATCTCCGCAAGGTGCCCCGCGAGCGCGAGACCAAACGTGATCGGCTCGGCGTGCATGCCGTGACTCCGTCCGATCATCGGCGTTCGGCGCTGTTCCTGCGCGCGTTTCGCAAGCGCTTCCACGAGTTTGTCGAGACGCTCGAGCAACAGATCCGCACTTCGAACCAAGAGCACCGCGAGGCTCGTGTCGAGCACGTCGCTCGACGTCATGCCCAAGTGCAGCCAGCGCGCATCGGGGCCGGCAAGCTCTTCTACGTGCGTGAGAAACGCGATGACATCGTGCTTCACCGTTCGTTCGATCTCGTCGATTCGTTCCGGATCGAGGCGCAGATTTTTTTCACGGATCGAACGAGCAGTGCCTGCTGGAACTTTGCCCGCTTGCTCCATCGCGGCGCACGCAGCGAGCTCCACATCGAGCCACACTTCGTAACGTGTTTGAGGCGCCCAGAGCGCTGCAAATGCTTGTGGGGTGTATCGCGGAATCATCGGTCGCGAAGGCTGGGTGATGCGATGCCGAGCGTCAAGCGACGATGCATGTGACGTCGATGCAGAAAAGTCATCCACGTGAGTGATCGTGCTACGCTCGGCAAGTCTTTATTCGAAGGGTCTCATGAGTGCCGACTTGATCAAGCCGGGGATGATCATCGCCGGTCGGTATCGCATCGTGAAGCAGCTTGGAGAAGGCGGCGTAGGCGCCGTTTTTCTCGTGCAACACGTTCATACGGACGAACGCTTGGCGCTCAAAGTGTTGCACACGCAAGTCGCGCTGGACCCGACGACCGTCGAGCGATTTCGCACAGAAGCTCGCGCTCCCGCACGCATCGACAGTGATCACATCGTGCGTGTGACCGACGCGGACGTTGCTCCAGAACTCAACGGAGCACCGTACTTGGTGATGGAGTTTCTCCGCGGTCGAGACCTTGGCGCAGAAGGCGAAGCGCGAACAAAGTTGGACCCCAAAGAAGTCGTCCTCTATCTGCGACAAACCGCACGCGCGCTCGACAAAGCTCACGGCATTGGGATCGTTCACCGCGATCTCAAGCCTGAAAACATCTTCCTCACCGTGCGTGAAGACGGCACACCGTGCGTGAAATTGCTCGATTTTGGCATTGCCAAACTCACGGGCGCAGCGGCGCCTGGCGCGAATCAGTCGAAGACGAAAACAGGTGCGGTTTTCGGAACGCCGCTCTACATGGCGCCGGAACAAGCGCGAGCGCAGGCGAATTCGATTGGACCTCATACGGATGTGTGGGCACTCGGTCTCATTGCCGCACGTCTTTTGATGGGTGGAGATTTTTGGCAAGCGGAGACATTGTCGGACTTGATCGTGCAGATCGTCGTCGATCCGATTCCTCCACCGAGCCAAAAAGGATGCACGCTCGGGCCTGCGTTTGACGCATGGTTCTTGCGTTGCTGCCAACGAGATCACACGCAGCGATTTCGTACTGCAGGAGAAGCTGTCGCCGAGCTCGCGACGTCGTTGGGCATCGTTGAAGGTCCACAACTCGTCGTGGACGTGACGGAAATTTTGCAAAAGGCCCGAGCGGCAGAAGGCAAATCCCCAGCCACGATTGCCGCGATGCCCGCGGTGGGTGCCATGAGTGCTTCGCCCATGCTGACAACGCCGTCGGCCCCGATCGCCGTAGCGCCGTTTGGCCAGTCGTCACAGATGAATGCCACGTCGGCAATGGGTTCGACCATGCTGGCATCGGAGACGTCGACCGTTCCGCTTGGACAAACAGGTTCGTCCCAAGGTTCGTCCAGCAGCAAGATTGCGGCATTTGCGGCGGCCGGTGTGCTCCTGATTGGACTCCTTGGCATTGGCGCATTTTTCGGATTACGCGATAATGGTCGGCCACGCAAACACGGCGCATTGCCTGAACCATTGCCTTTGCCCTCCGCAATGATGCAACCCGTGAAAACCGAGCCATTGCCCGCTACAGCGCCGACGCCGATTGCCAGCGAAGCGCCGATGCCAAGTGCAACAGCCACAACGGCTCAAACAGCTCCAGCAACGCCTTCCACGACAACGACCACGACGAAAACGAATCCTACGGGACCCACGAAAACGAAGAAGCCGAACGATGACGACCTCATGTCTGGCCGCAAGTGATTCGATGCGACGTTATGCCTTGCCCTTGTTGACATCCGCGGTGTTTGGCGCGGCAATCACCCTGGCGCCAACGATTGCTCATGCGGACGATGCAACAGCGGAAGCCTTGTTTCAAGCTGGCAAAGCGTTGATGGAGCAAAAGAAGTATTCGGAAGCGTGCCCGAAGTTGGAAGCGAGTTACAAGCTCGATCCCGCCATTGGCACGAAACTGAATCTGGCCGATTGTCACGAAAAAGAAGGAAAACTGGCAACGGCGTGGGGTGATTGGGGAGAAGCGCGCGACCAGGCGAAACGCGACAATGACAAGCCACGCATGGATTTGGCCATACGGCGCCAGAAAGAATTGGATCCCAAGGTCCCCAAATTGACGGTCACCGTTACTGGTCCAACCACGGGCCTTGCCGTTTACCGAGACGAACTCGAGCTCGAATCGGCCATGCTCGGCGTGCCATTGCCCGTAGATCCGGGAACACATGTCGTCACGTTACGCCGTGGAAAATCCGTATTGCGGGAGAAAAAAGTCGACGTTGCGGAAAAATCGACCGGGGATGTGACCATCGACGCCACGGGAATTCCGGCAGCTACGCCCGATGAAACCAATGGTGCGTCCGGAGATACCAAAAAGCAGACGAAAGTCATCATGGTGCGGCGAAGCAAAGGAATGGCCGCTGGCGGGATCATTCTCGGAACATTTGGCGGCATTGCTTTGATTACAGGGCTCAGCGTTGCCGCCGGAACAGAGTCAAAAGGCGCAGGGGTCGTCGTGATGCTTCTCGGCGGCGGTATGCTTGCTGGTGGGATCGTGCTCGCGGACAAAGGTCTCAAAAAAGTCCCCAGAAGGGTTGAGGCATTCGAATGGACTCGGCCGACGTTATTGATTGGGCCTACTTCAGTCGGCTTCCACGCTCAATTCTGATGGGCTTCTGATCAATTTGCTCGGCCGGTAGCGCCGAAATAAAAAGCCGAATCAATTACGTCGGGGACTTGCGACCGCGCAACGCGATCTGAACATTCGCGGACAATGGTCGTTCGTGCTCCGTTTTCGGTTGAGACCAACCAAGCCGACGCTGGTCATGCCGCGACGGCGCATCATCACGAAACCGCGCCGAAGAAAAATCCGACGCCGTATATTGTGCTCGTGGGTTTGGATTTGTCCGAACCGGGTGGACGAGCGTGGCGATTCGCATTCGAATTAGCCAATTTGCGAGGTGGAGAAACGGAAATTCATGCCGTTGTCATTGGCGCGCCAGGTCTTTCACCAGGAAAAACAGATGTCGCCACGCCCCGCGTATCGACGGCACATGCTGAAGATGGGGCAGCTCCTTTGCCGTCGCTTCGAGTTATCGAACATCGGTCACCGGGCGGCGAAGCGCGTCTCATGGCGATGCATTATCGCGACGGCTGTCCGGACAAAACCATTGTGCAATTGGCAAAAGAGATCGATGCTGATCTGATCGTCATTGCGAGTCACCCGCCGACGCTGTTCGAACGATGGTTCGGTGGTCCGTGGGCCGACAGAATCGTTCGCAATGCGCCTTGTCCTGTGGTCGTCGTGCGGCAAAAACGCGATGAAAATGACGCAGGCGTCGATGAATACGTGCCCGAATCAAGGTGACGAAGTGTTTCCCAATTCGGATTTTTGAATTCCCTCGGACGATCCGCCTTCACGCGGGTCAGCAAAACCATACGCAATACCCGTTGCGGGATCGACGAGAATATCGTTGGCGTCCCCTTGGGTTAGACCGTTGGGTTCAATGGAATGTCCGCGTTTGACGAGATCCGTGAACACGGCTTTGGGCAGTGGATGTTGCTTTTCGACGCGGAGTTTGTCCGGCATGAACTGATGGTGTACGCGCCCAGTCAGAATCGCTTCGTCGATGGTCATTCCCCAATCCACGAGGTTCCGCATGACTTGAGCGACGGTATTCGGAATGGTATCGCCGCCAGGTGAACCAAGCACCATCACGAGTTTCCCATTTTGCGTGACAATCGTAGGTGTCATCGACGTTGCCATGCGTTTGCCCGGAGCAACCACATTGGGCCCGTCCTTCGAAAAACCGCCCAATGCATTTCCTAGCAAAATTCCTGTTTTGGGAATGACCACTTTCGATCCGAAGCCGGCGGACAACGTGTACGTGCACGAAACGGCGTTGCCTTGCGCGTCGACCACCGAAAAATGCGTCGTTTCTGGAGATTCCTTGGCTTCGGCGGTTGGAACGGCAATCGCGGAACTTGGTGTCGCCTTGGCCAAATCAATGGGCGGCTTACGCAGCTCAATGTGCGCGCCCGTGAGAAACTTGGCCAATGTGGATTCAAGCTCGGGCGGCGCAAAATCAGGATCGACGCCCACGAGCCTTCGTTCCGCATAAGCTCGACGGGACGCTTCGATATACAAATGCAGGGCATCCGCCGACTTGGCAGGTTTTTCGTACGCATGTAAACGCTCGAGCGTGCGCATGATGAGCGCAAACGCAATGCCCCCCATGGACGGAGGTGGAGCGGTTTCCACGTCAAAACCACGATAAGAGAATTTTAATGGCTTGCGAAGTTTGGCGCGGTAATCGGCCAGATCTTTCGCCAAGACGTACCCGCCGCCTTTTTGCATGGCCGCATCAATGGCTTGCGCGATGGAGCCTTCGTAAAATGCCTTGGGACCTTGTTCGGCAATGATGCCCAACGTTTTCGCCAGATCCTTTTGTTTGACGATTTCGCCTTCGCCGAGCGCTTTTTTGTTTTTGCCCCAAATGGCACTCGCCGCAGGATCGTGCTTCAGTGTTTTCCAATTCCAGGCGACGGTAAGCGCTTGTCTTGGCCCAAGCTTAAAGCCCTTTTCGGCGAGTTTTTGCGCCGGGGCGATGAGGTCTTTGAGTTTCATCGTGCCAAACTTGTCGAGCGCCAGTGACAAACCGGCGACAGTGCCCGGAACACCCGTGGAACGAAGTCCAATGCCACCGTCGTGGTCGAGCATGGCCATGACTTTTTCCGTGGTTGCGCCAAGTGCCGGAGCCGTTTCGCGAAAGTCGACAATGGATGTTTCACCATTGGCCAGACGAAC
>JBGAOI010001289.1:0-1390 GCA_044221885.1 Polyangium sp. (in: bacteria) | reverse complement strand
AATTGGTTCGTGTGAAGGTATTCACCTAAAATCACCGCCCACGACCAACCCCCTCATCCGTTCCGTTTTTCCTCTATCTGACCCGACGGCGCCATGATACCGTGCCTTCATCATGCCGTTCTTCGTCCGCTGGTTGCCTTTCGTTCTGCTGCTTTCCGCGTGTGAATCGAAGAAAGACCCAGCCAGCACCTCGCACGTGAATGCTCCATTGGCCGCGGCCTCCGCACTACCTTCTGCAAGCGCGTCGGCGTCGGCGTTGGCGTCAGCAGCGAGCGCTCCAGAAACGGCACCGGACACCGAGTTATCAATCAATTCGCTTGCTTGGATTCCCAAGAAAACCGCGCTCTCCATTGACGCCGACGGGCTCGTGGTGCTCGAGCTGGGCAAACCAGAACCATTGCTTCGTGAAATATGCAAGGATTCGCCCAACAATTATCAATGGAATGCCGACGGCACTCGTCTCGTCTCGCGCGGATGCGGTGGAGATTTCATTCTTTGGGACCAGGAAACGGGCCAGAAGATTTACGAAGACAAAGAAATCTTTTATGGCCACGGTTACTTCACGCCCGACGGTACCATGTTGCTCGCCACGAGCGGCGACGGGCACATGAAATGGATGGATGCGAAAAACGGCAAATTGCTTGCGGAACGACGCCATGCTGATTTCGAGTCGGGTTTGACGGCAACGCTGACGCCGTATTTTGGTCCCGTTGGCACATCGGCGCTCGTTCATGACGACCGCGACGAATACGTGTTGTTCAGCGGTGAATACGGAAAATCGCAATTTCCCATCAAATTGCCTGCTCAAGATCGCTTGCAGAACTTCGATTGGCATCCAAATGGAAAACAAATCCTCGTTTCGACCCAAGAAGGAAGTCTGATTCTCTTCGATTCCAATGCAAAAGTCGTTTGGAAGAAAAAATTCCCCGCCGGCTCATCGGCCGACTATGTCAATGAACACCGCTTGATCGTTCGTTATGGGAAAGACAAACTCGAAACGCGCGATGAAAAACTTGGATCCGCCAAAACCATCGCCCAAGATGTGTCACGTTTTTCCGTACATCAAAATGGCGAACGTTTGATGTGGTTGACCAACAAAGGCAATGTCCGTCTCGCCAAAATCGACGGCACCGAGATCGTCGACGTACAAGGCACGTTCGATGTAGAAAATGCGCAATGGACGTTGTACGCCGATTTCGGTCGCGGTACTGTCCAGGAACCAAAACAATTGACCATTTTCGATGCGACGAACGGAACGTCAATCGTCAAAGTGCCGCTTCCGGCCGACGCACGACTTTTCGATAATGAAACACTCGGCTTGACGGCATACATCGACACGGATATTCGACTCGTCCGAATTCGCGATGGCGCAACCTTGTCCCTACACATC
>JBGAOI010001288.1:0-1392 GCA_044221885.1 Polyangium sp. (in: bacteria) | reverse complement strand
AAATGAACTCCCACCAAGCGTTACCGGTCACGAACTCACCGTCGTCTTCGTCGCGCCTTCCTTGCTTTCGGAACCACAATCCGCTCGCCTATGGCTCCCAGCACAAGGCGACAGTGAAAGCTGCTCGTTTCACTTCCTGGTAAAAGAGGCACTTACGACACTCGAGGCGCGGGTCATGATCTTATTCGAGAATCGCCTTCTTCAAACATTGCGCCTAAAAGCTCGTGTTGGCGAAGGATCGAATGATGGCCCGATGCTCGCGCTCGATCTTGAAGCGGTGTTACGAACGCGGCTGGACGACCTCGCGGGAGCCCCAGGATTCGATGTATCGATTGTCTTGAATGATTCGCAAGGTGTAAGCGGAATCAATGCGATTGCTGGTCCCAAAGTCGCCTATGCGTCCATGTCGTCGAACCTGGAGAAACTCCTGAAGAGCCTGCAAGGTGAACTCGAGGCAATCAAAGACGCGCCGGAAGATTTTGACGATCCATTGGGAGAGCCGACACGCGTGCTGCTCGTAACCCTGGCGCGCGCGGGATACTCGTTCCTCGAAAGTCTTCAGGAACTGCCCGGCATGAAGGTGGTGTTATCGTCGCTCGAGAGTTCGTCGGGACGTGTGCAGGTCACATCGATGCACCCGGATGAGATTGTGCCGCTCGAATTCATTTATGATCGCGGTTTTCCCGAGGTCACGGCCAAACTTTGCGCAGGAATGCAGCTTGGAAAGCAATGTGGCTCGAATTGCAGTCGCGATGATGACACCATTTGTCCCCTCGGATTTTGGGGCATGCGACACATCATCGAACGCCGCTTTTATGATCCCGTGATTGCCGAAGAATTGCAAAACAAAGGGGCGAGTTTTTCCATCGGCGTGGAAATATGCGAGCATCAAAATGCATTGCAACCGCTGCGTAGCGTGCTGTTTTCCAGTTCCAGCAAGGCTGCGAACTTCAATCGAACGTCGTTTGACGCAACCATTACCTCGATCCAAAAGATGTTGCAAAACGATAAAAAGCGGTTTGTCCCGGTAGATGCATGGAAGGATTGGGTCGTGCAGATCCAAGAACTACATCCAGAGATTCTATTGCTTCTTCCGCACACCGAAATGCTCATGGGAGCCAATGTACTCGAGGTGGGCACAGAAGACTATCTTGCCGCGGCCAAAGTCAAGACGGGATATGTTCGCGAACCGCCGGCCACTCCACCAGAAGCTGGACCACTCGTGTTGTTGCTCGGATGTCGAACGGCAATGGAAGAAGTTCCATTCTCGAATTTCATTGCCGCGTTTCGACGAGCAAGGGCGTCGGTGATCGTAGCGACGATGAGTACGGTGCGCGGCCGACACATGGCGCCAGTCGCGGAGGAAGCCATTCGGCTCATCTTGAAGCGGGC
>JBGAOI010001287.1:0-1395 GCA_044221885.1 Polyangium sp. (in: bacteria) | reverse complement strand
GAGGATGGCGACCTTCCGGGCCTTCAGGTCCTCCTTGGCGAACTTGGCCATCACGGTGCCTTGGAACGGATCAATGAAGCAGACGCGGAAGATGTAGCTGCCGGTCTGGGTGACCTTCGGGTTGGTCGCGGCGGGGGCGACCATGGGGATCATGGCCTGCTGGGCGATGGGGGCGGCCTCGAGCGAGCGGCCGGAGGAGACTTCGCCGATGAGGGCGACGACCTTGTCGCGGGAGATGAGCTTCTTCACGGCGGTGGCGGACTCGCCGGGCTTGGTCTGGTTGTCCTCGGCGACGAGCTCGAGGGCAACCTCGGCACCGACCCGAACGACGCCGACACCGACGACGACGGCGTGCCCGACGGCCAAGAGATCGATTGGAACATGGATTCCGATGGCGATGGCAAGATCAATGCGCTCGATCCGGACAGCGACAACGACGGTTTGTTCGATGGAACCGAAATGGGCCTCGATTGCTCGAATCCCGGCACGGACAACACGAAGAAGCTTTGCATTCCCGATGCCGACAAGGGCATGACCAAGACCAACCCGCTCGACCGAGACACGGACAACGGCGGCGTTCCCGACGGTTCGGAAGACTCGAACAAGAACGGCCAAATCGATGCTGGCGAAGGCGATCCCAACAACCCGGCCGACGATTCGTCACTCGTTGATACCGACGGCGATGGTTTGAGCGACGCATTCGAGATGCAAATCGGTTCGGATCCCAATGATGCGGATACCGACGATGACGGCGTGCCCGATGGCGACGAAGTCAATCCGGCCATTGATAGCGATGGCGACGGGCTCATCAATGTGCTCGATTCGGACAGCGACAACGACGGTTTGTTCGATGGAACCGAAATGGGCTACAATTGCATGCTTCCGGCGACGGACTTGTCAAAGATGAGCTGTATTCCGGATGCGGATCCGGATGCTCCGCCCACTTCGCCCATTGATCGCGATACCGACGACGGCGGCGTTTCGGACGGTTCCGAAGATACGAACAAAAATGGCAAGATCGATCCAGGTGAAGGCGATCCGCTCGATCCGACAGACGATCCCATGTTCGTCGATAGCGACGGTGATGGTTTGACCGACGCCTTCGAGACGCAAATCGGATCGGATCCGATGGATGCCGATAGCGATGATGACGGCGTTCCCGATGGTCAAGAAGCCAATCCGGCGGAAGACACCGACGGCGACGGCAAGATCAACGTGCTCGATTCGGACAGCGACAACGACGGTTTGTTCGATGGAACCGAAATGGGCTTCGATTGCTCGAATCCGGCAACGGACGCTTCGAAGATGCAATGCATCCCCGACGGCGATATGGGCACGACGAAGACCTCGCCACTCGATCCCGACACCGACCACGGTGGCGTTTCGGATGGTGCT
>JBGAOI010001286.1:0-1395 GCA_044221885.1 Polyangium sp. (in: bacteria) | reverse complement strand
TATCGCTTTTTCCGGAGGTGCCTTTCATTGTCAATCATTCGTGTTTTACCGCGTATATCGAGGCGGCGCGGCTGTCGAAGGAAAACGCTCCAAACATCTACGACGCGGAGAATTGGCCGGATTTGAGCCATTCCGAACGTTCCGCGGAATATCAAAAACGTTACGCTCCGTTTACGCTGGATGCATTCGCCTATCCGCCACCTTTTCTGCTTTTGCCTCGACTTCTCTTGCCATTCAACGATTTTCTAGCCCAGCGTGGGGCATGGTTTGCCCTCAATGGTTTGTTCGTTGCGAGCGGATTGTGGCTGGTTGCCATGTGGATTGGCGGTCCGAAGCGTGTACGCGTGCTGCTTCTCGCGCCGCTCGTTTTGATCAGTTTGCCCCTGATGCTGACCCTGCAAGTTGGCAATATCCACACCACCGTCATGATTCTCGCCGTGCTCTCCATGATCGCATTCGAGTCGAAACGGCCGGCGCTGGGTGGAGCGATGCTTGCGTTTGCCATTGCGTCGAAAATTTCCCCCGGGCTGCTGGTTATTGTGTTGCTCGTTCAACGCCGATATCGCGAAGTTATGTGGACCGCTGGTTTTGGGCTCGCTTTTGTCCTTCTCAGCGTGATCGTGCTGGGCACCGCGCCCTTCGAGGCCTTTTTGACGTACCAATTGCCTTTGCTCAGTTCAGGCAAAGCGCTGAAGTTTCTCGCCGACGAAATGAGCGTGCCTTTGAACCTCGGGCCTTTTGGGATTCCTTTCAAGCTCGCTTATTTGGGCGTTTCGGTGGAGGATCCTTGGAAGCTGGCCAAAACCATCAATCAAGCATTTACGTTGTTGGTTATCGTCTTGACCGTTCTGGCGGCCCGTAAGGAGCGCGCCTTGCCGGAAGAACGCTCCGCGATGTGGATGGCCATTTTGACGCTTGGAGCATTGCGTAGTCCTCTTGCCCCAGGATACGTGGCGTTTACATTGATTTGGCTCTTGTCGGTGTTTACGACTCAAATCCGAAACATTCGGACGACACTGTTCGTCACCGTTGCCGCGTTGTTCTTCTTGTTGCCGACGCCGTTTCCACCACGGCCGCTCGCGGTATTCACGTTCGTACAACAAGCGATCATGATGGCGCTGTTGACGTATTTTCTGTTCCGCCGGGGAGCTTCGGAAACGTCAATTGTTGGCGCAACGAGTTGATGACACGACTCCGCAAGAATGCTCGAGGCATTGGTTGGAGCACGCCAGGTGATGGCACCAGCAGCCCTTTCATTGATTGAAGAGGCCAACGTAGGGGCGCGATTTAGAGGCTGTCTCAAAACGCATTCGCCCCGTCCTTCACGTGACCCCGCCCACGGTTAAAACCGTGGGCTACTCAATAAAAAGTCCTTCGCTGCCGCTCCGGACTGGC
>JBGAOI010001285.1:0-1410 GCA_044221885.1 Polyangium sp. (in: bacteria) | reverse complement strand
GGCGCATTCGCGAGCACCCATTGGCCCGCGACGCACGTGCGCGGCGTATGCCCATCGCACCCCACCGCGCCATCCGTGCAACCGACTTCTTCGCCTGCATCCCCCGCATCGACTTCACCCGCGTCGATTTCGCTACCGCCCTCACCTCCTTGCCCGGCGACCTCGCCGCCACTGCCGGCTTGACCGCCACTGCCAGCTCGGCCACCACTGCTGCCTGACACCTGAACGGTATCACCGTCGTCGCTGCAGGCTGCAAAGAGTCCCATCGGAACGATGCCCAATGGGATCAAAATAAGGAATTGTCCGCGCATTTGTCGCATATCAAGGTCCTCCAAGCCAAACGTTCGCCCAAGCGTCCGTCGCAATGGAAAAACCCGAAATCGTCCAGTAGACATCCGCCACAACGCGCTGTCAACGTTCGCGACGAGAACTTGACGAATTTTCCCGGCGGTACGAGTGGTGGAAAATGACGCTGGCCGATAACATCCGCTTCGTCGTCCAGCATCCTGAACTCTGGCACGTCGAGCACGTGTGTTCCTGCCGAGTTGATGCGCGTCAACCACGTCCCACGACCCGCTTGCTTCCCGCAACAAACCCTCCACCGTGCGTGCCTAACCTATGCGCACGCAACCCCTCGCCCTGCCCCTTGGAGCTGCGGCAGTCGCCGCTGTCCCTGCCACCAGTACGTTTTGCGGGTTTTAGGTTGCGGGTGCTGACGCCAAACTCTTCAACAACGCCACCCTGGTCGTGCCCAAATACGCGGGCGACAAGCAACATTCCCGCCGCCGATCAACTCGGACCAACCTATCCTTGCACATGGGTTCTACCTGCGGTACCCTCGCGCCGATCGCAGCGAGAACGGTGACGTCATGGTAGAATTTGCGTACGGTAACGCCAACTTTGCGGACATTCGTCGAATGGGCGCATTTTACGTCGACAAGACGCCGTTCTTGCCAAAACTCGAAAGCAATCTGTACGGCGGCAAGAACCTCTTCTTTTTGCGTCCCCGCCGTTTCGGCAAGTCGTCGCTTCTCAGCATGATGGCGCATTATTACGATATTTCATTGGCCGACCAGTTCGACGAACTCTTTCGAGGGCTTTGGGTCCACACGCACCCCACGCCCGAGAAGAGCAAGTACATGGTGCTGCACTTGAATTTTTCGCGGATGAGCGCCGAGGGCTCGGAGGACGTGGTCAGACATCACTTTGCAGGTGTCGTCAAAAACGCCATTCAGGTGCTCGGCATTGCACATGCGCACCGTATTCCCAAGCTTGCGACATTACACGATTCTCTCCAGAACGAGTCGGACCCTGCATATATCTTGGATTGCCTGATTAGCATCATGGCCGGTTCGTCCGACGCTCTTTACGTCATGATCGACGAATACGACACCTTTGCCAATGCCCTCT
>JBGAOI010001284.1:333-1424 GCA_044221885.1 Polyangium sp. (in: bacteria) | reverse complement strand
AACGTCGACCGCAGCTCGAGCGCTCTTGCCTTGCCGCAATTCCTCACGAATGCGCTCGTTGATGAGCACGTTCGCGTCGACGGCGATACCGATCGTAAGAGCGAGACCAGCAATGCCGGGCAACGTCATGGATGCTCCGAACATCGCCAGGACTGCGATCTGCAACATCGCGTTGAAGATAACGGCGATGTTCGCGATGATCCCTGCGCGGCTGTAGTAGACCATCATGAAAAGCAGCACGAGGGTCGAGCCGACGACAGCCGCCTTCACGCCTTGCGAAATCGCGTCTTGACCAAGCGACGCTTCAATCGCTTGCTCGTTCGACGGAGAGATTGGCGCAGGAAGAGCACCCGAGTTCAGAACGAGCTCGAGGTTGCGTGCGTCTGTAATCTGCTGATCGACGTTCGCCGATCCCATCGTGATCGTTGCGATGCCACCAGGAATTTTCGTCTGGATGACGGGCGCGCTTTCCACTTTGCCGTCGAGAATGATCGCGAAGCGACGCTTGATGTTGCGCGCCGTGATGTCCTCGAAAATGTCGCCGCCCTTGGGTGTCATCACCATGCGAACGAGCCAGCCACCGAGGCCACGATCGCTCGGATCAGGCATCGCTTGTGCTTCACGCACCATGTCGCCGGTGATCTCGGCTTTGCTGTAGAGATAATACGTACGCCAACCAAGTTCCTCGATCGTGCCCTTCTCTTGGTCGTACGACTGGTACTTGCCGAAGCCGATCTGATGGTCGTCGGGAACGGAGAGCGTTGCCGCCCATTCCTTCATGCGTCCCAACGTGTCGACCATCTTCTCGCCTTGCGTGCGACGCATGACGGCGTAGTAGCTGACCTTTTGTTTGCCCGGACCAACGCTGACTTGTTCGCTCTCGAAGGACAAACCAGCAACGTCCTTGAGTTTCGGATTGCGAACTTCTTGCTCGAAGAAGTTTGTCTCGTCATCGAGGAGCTTGAACTCGAGGTTGTTGCGTTTGGCGCCCTGTGCGGCGCGGATGTTGAAGGAGAACTCGAAGTTCTCGGGGAGGTCGAGGGGGAGGTCGCGCTGGAGGACGACGAAGCCGCCGCCGGACTTGAAGTTGA
>JBGAOI010001284.1:0-323 GCA_044221885.1 Polyangium sp. (in: bacteria) | reverse complement strand
TTGCGCGATGATGTCCTTGATGCTCTTGAAGGACTTCTCATCGTCGCCGGGAATTTCGATGATGATGTCTTCGTCGCGTGACGTGACGGAGGCTTCTTTGAGGCCCATGCTGTCAACGCGGCGGAGAACAGTGTCCTTCGCTTTGGCCACAGCCTTGCCACGGATTTCCGTTTCGATGTCGCTCTTGATGCGCAACGTCACGCGCTTGTGATCGGCGGAAAACTGACGTTGCAGTTCTCGCGCGTACGGCGTCATGAACTCTTCGTTGACCTTGTTTGCGTCGTCGGCGCTCTCGAAGTTCAGGATGATCGTGCCGGCATGTT
>JBGAOI010001283.1:0-1465 GCA_044221885.1 Polyangium sp. (in: bacteria) | reverse complement strand
TTTGTTGTTCCGTACGAACGTTGATACCCCCGTCCTCACGCTGGATTCCCTGGATTGTCCCCCTGGTTTTTCTTTCCGTACCTTTGGCCGACTGGAGTTTGTACTCGGGCATGGAAACCGCACTTTTTGCTGCGGTTTTGGCACGGTTTGTCAAGGCGACGCACCGTGCTTTGCATATCGAAGCGTCTTTGCGGCCCGCCGCGCAAGCGTCGGCGGGCGTGTGGGGAGCTCTCCTCGTGGCGACCCGACCCGAAGCAGCCGCCGTTGTTTTTCCCATGGGCATTGCTATGGCGTATGCCGCACGTTCCCTCGGCGCGCTGGGGTCGCTTGCCCGAACCCTGGCCCCGATGTTGCTCTTTTTGGCGGCCCAAGCAGGCGCGAATTGGGCTTTGACGTCGGAAATGAGCCAAGCTGGGGCCGTGCGTAAATTGGTCGGAACGAACCCGTATTGGTCTCCGGCCGAAATGGCCATTGAAGTCTTGAAAAACCTCATTGTGTTGCAAACACAAGCTTTTGATAACGCATTGGGCGGCCGGCCATGGTCCTTGGTTCTATTGGGCCTTGTTTTGGCATCGGTTGCCATTCGACGTACGCGCCTCTTGGCCTTGCCCCTGACGTTGGGCGCCGTAGGGATGTTGCTGCTCGTCTCGCTCAATACGACAGCACGGTACCAGAATTTTCGTTACGCCGTGCCCTCGATCCTCGTTTGTCTCGTCATTGGTCTCGTGGGATTGTCTCGTCTGGCAAGTCAAGGACGCATCGGGCGCAGCGTTGCGGCCATTGCGACAGGACTCTTGATCTTCGCCCCGGGTAAACACTTTCCGAAACAAATCGATCATTTCGCCCGAGCCTCGGCAAACATCGAAGGTCAACAAGTCACCGTGGGCAAACGTTTGGCGCGGCAAACGCCCAAGCCGCGTCGTGTTTTCGTCGGTGATGCCGGAGCCATTCCGTACTTTTCTGGCATCGATGCCCTCGATGGCCTGGGCCTGGGTGGATACCATGATTTGCCCTTCGCGCGAGCCTCCGTGCATGGAGTTCCCGCGGTCATTGAATTGATCGAACGTCTTCCAGATACGGAGCGACCCGATGTCTTGGCTATTTACCCGTCATGGTGGCCGGAACTTGCTGCGTCGTTTGGAAAAGAAATGTTCACGGTACATATTGAAGACAACGTCATGTGCGCTGCGCCGGATAAAGTCGTTTATGCCGCCGATTGGTCGCTTTTGGCGCCCGCCCGCGAAGCGCGCCCAGGCGCACGCGATGAAGATGAAATCGATATCGGAGATCTCGTGAGCGAACGCGCGCACGCGTACGTATTTGCAAAGCCCAAAGCCGGATGGGTGATCGGCACGGCATTGAAGGATGCCTCGGGTCGGACTCGTTATGACGCCGGTCGAATCATCCCCGAAGGACGAGCCGAATCGTTCGTCGTTGGGAATGGTTTGTCGCGAGGTCCCGCAGC
>JBGAOI010001282.1:0-1467 GCA_044221885.1 Polyangium sp. (in: bacteria) | reverse complement strand
TGAGTGCATCGACCACCGCAAGGCCGGTATCGGTTTGTCCATGGTCGCGGCAAATTTCGCCGAACAACAATGTCGCAAAGCATTCGCGGTCGATGTTATAAAACCCCAATCGCCGCAAGTCGTTCCAGTAGCGCTCCCCCGTTTCGAACGGCTGATCCTTCTCCCAGGCGGCCTGCAGAATCAATTCCGTGGTGATTCTTCGAACATGGTAGGTATTCTCTTCGTCGTCGCGAAAATGGGCGAGGTATTCAGCTTCAATCGCTCGGTACGTGGCGACGATCGAAGCGAAATCGATGGTTTTGTCTCGAATGTATCGGACATGGGCGGCTTCGCGTTCTCGTCCGAACGCAATGAACACGCCGTGGGCCCATTTTTCGTACGCCGTACGTTCGTCCAGGGCTTCACCTAGGGCGTTTGTGTCATCGTTTCTTTCGTCGCTCATCGTTCTGTCCTATCGATTCCGTTCCGCGTATCGAGACGTTTGCTGGTGAGCATCGACTTATGTTCGGAATTTCCTGCTACCTGCAAGAGTGCCAGCGATGTGTCATTTTTACAGCCGATGGCCATTCTCCTTTGTCGATACAGCGTTCGTTGCAAGTTGCACAAAGCGTCTTTCCATATACGTCCACAACCATTTTCCCAAGCGGCGAGTCCATGCAGTCCGTGTACTTGTCCGTGCATTCGTCTTTCGGACTCGGCTTCCGTGGCGTCGACAATATCCCAACCGCGGCGATGATGCCGATACCAACTTCGATGATCGCTGTCACCCCGACTTCGTCAACAACGATGGCGATGACCCACACGAGGGGATTCTGCGACGCCGACTCCGAACCGATCGGCCCACGTTGCTCACGCGTCATCCGCTCACCGCCTGAAAATGGCCGTACCGAAGGCTTTCGCAGGGCACGTTCAGGAATGGTCGTCGTCGCAATGGCTTGCCGCAAACATTCCATCAGGTCGGGATCACGCATCGTCGTATCCCGAAGCTTCACCTCGGCCACTTGCCCCAGCTCGGTGGCCTTGGCATCAAATTGCACCGCAAACGAACGCTCTGACCATTGGTCCGCGGACCGCAACTTGATACATTCCTTCAATTGCTGACGTGTAGCTGCAGGTGGCTCGTCTTCACTCGGTGGAGCAGCTTGTTTGGAAGATAAAACCTCGCCGCTTTCCAGTGGGCGCGACATCCTCGTAGGTTCGTCCTGCGCTCCACCACACCCAAGTGACACGAGCGCAAGCGCCATCCCTGCGGTCATCACCGCGGAAAACACCGTACGAAGTCGCATGAGACCCTCCATCGGCGCGAGTAAACCACGAGTTACGCGAAATGGGCAAATGCCGCGACAACGGCGACGCGATATGCGAACGGGGCACTAGTGAATTGGCGCGGTGAAGTGGTTGAGCCGAAACGACCTGCTCGTCCGCGAAAAATGGAAACGGTCGACACCAGCGAAGGACTCGATTTGG
>JBGAOI010001281.1:0-1470 GCA_044221885.1 Polyangium sp. (in: bacteria) | reverse complement strand
AATCGTGAGTGAATCGAATACGTCGGGCGAATCCGACCATACGCCATTACCATTCCTCGTCGATGCGCCACCGCCCTTGGTGGTGCGAGGTTTGTCATATACGATCCTGGTTTCCTTCACTTTGGCCGTCGTTTTTTCCATAACCATCAAGCTCCCCGTCACGGTCAACGGAAAGTTTGTCTTGGTACCCGTGCACGGCACCGATCCCGTCCGCGCCACGCGTGGGGGCATCATGACGGACGTGAACGCGAAAGAAGGCGACCATATCACTGCGGGCGCACCGCTTTTCACATTGCGATCCGAATTTTCGGCCAATCGTGCGGGCGAAGCGCGGACGCTGGAGATTCGCATCGAAGGAACCAAGGAGCGCATTCAAAACGCGCGAAAAAAACACGAAAGTCAGCGCAAGGCCGATGAAGAACAGGCCAATGGATTTCGCCAACGAATCGCGTCGCTGGGCCGGAACATCGAACTCACCAAAAGAAACCTCGAAATCGCCCGGCGGCTCGAGGAAAAAAGCCAAAAGCTTTACGACGAACATCTCGGCGTGATCGAGCCTTTGCTGCTTCGACAAATGGACGTGGTACGGGCCGAGGTTTCGCTGGTAGAACTCGGGGACGCTCGCGCGCAAGCCAATTCTTCACTGGTCAAACTGCAACACGAAATGGACGTTCGAGCCCGAGAACTCGAGGAAATAGAGCGCGAACAAGGTGAGGACCTGCAAAAATCGAAAACGCAACTCGATACGCTGCGTGAAACCGCGGTCGCGAGCGTCGGGGATCGCGTGACGATTGGAGCACCCTGCGATGGCGTGATTCTGCGATTGCGGATCAAAGCAGCGGGAGCGGTGGTCAATGAGCGGGACGTATTGGCCGAAGTCGCATGTTCGGGTGAAAAGCTCGAAGTGGATGTGGCGGTCGAGGAGAAAAGCGCCGGGGTCGTGAAAATCGGGCAACCAATCAAGCTGTTTTACGATGCATTCCCATACGAGCGGCATGGTGTTCGTTATGGCGACGTGCGATTCATTGGTCCCAATGGTGTGGCCGGAGGAACGTCACCACCGCCCGCAGAGGGAGCGGCAGCGCCTCAACCGTTGTTGCGCATTCTTGGCGAATTGCGGGATGCGCGTGAATTTCGGGTCGGCGGAGAACCATATCCGTTGTTTCCGGGAATGAGCGGGCGAGCGGAAATCATGGTCGAGCAGCGTTCGGTGATTGGGTACGTCTTTGCGCCGATTCTAGGTCTGCGCGAAAGCATGGCGGAGGCGCCGAAGTGAATTTGGCGTGGTGTCTCGCCCGCAAAACATTGTGCTTTTTTCCGTGGACAAAGTGTTACGGCGGCGAGACACAGCAAAATTTGACGCGTCGAATGCCAAGAGCAGGGTTTACGGTTTTACGCGAGCTGTTGCGGCATTCCGCAATGACGCACGCCGAACGAATCAACGTGGATCTCGATTTGCCAAAAAAACAG
>JBGAOI010001280.1:0-1473 GCA_044221885.1 Polyangium sp. (in: bacteria) | reverse complement strand
GAGTGCGGCGCATCTTCGCGATATTCGTCAAACTTGGCGAAATTCGTGAATGGTCGAAAGCGAAGAGCGAATTTGTCCCGCTGGACAAAGACAGCCTATTCGATGATCCCGTGTTCGTCCGGCCAATCGCGGTCAAGGCGTTGATGGACGGCACGTTGGCGGAAGCGGAAAACGAAGTCGCCAAGGCGCTGATTGCTAAGCAAAACCCCGAGATTGTCAAACTCCAAGACGCGGAGCACAAGAAGGGCCTCGACGAGGGGCACAAGAAGGGCCTCGACGAGGGCTTGCATTACGGGCGCAACATGTTGCGTCGTCTCTTGCGGCAAAGATTCGGGGATCTCCCAACGCTCGTTGAGCATCGCGTCGAAATGGCTACGGTTGAGCAGCTTGAATCCTGGACGGATCGGTTGTTCGTCATAAATTCCGCCGAGGAATTGTTGGATTTGTCAGGCTGAGCTCGGCGTTTGCAGTTTTTTGAGCCCTACGATAATGTCGGCTCACCACCCGGCATATCCAATTCGTACGCCAAGACCCAGCGTTACACGAGGATCCTGCAATTCGGCACCGCCCGTTTCATCGCCGCCCAGAAAAACGCTTTGTTGTGCGGCAACTCCAAGAAGCACCCCGCTCCAATCAAATTCCAGCCCCAAATCCAAATTGCCAAAGGGAACCGCTCCTGGACTGTTCCCCGCATCGAGCCATTTGTATGCAAATCCCGCGTCGATCGTAGCGACAAACCGCGTCGATCGTCCGGGACTCATGAGCCGCACGCCACCACCCACACGCGCGATGTTCAATACAGCCCGGTTACGTCCCGTCGCCAAACTCGTCGTCTCAATTCGATTGTTCAAATAATCGAACATGAATTCGAATCCAATACGTGTGCTTGTGCGATAGCCCAATCGCCCGCCCACGATTCCTCCCGCGCCGTCTTCTCCAAACATCACGAATGCACCCGCTGTGCCTTGTCCGTAAAGACCCCTTTGTGGAGGTGCCGGCGGTTTTGCAATTTTGGTCGGCGTTGCTTTTTTCCTCGTCGGTGGAGCCGGCGTTGACTTTGGCACAGCAATGGGCACACCGCCTACGTCCGGACGAACCTCTTGCGCTTTTCCCGCCACCACGAGCACTTGAAATGCATATTCAGCCCCGCCAGGCTTGTACATTTGCACCAAATGCGTCCCGGGCTCGACGAGACCTGCCCATTCACCAAGCGCCATCGGTTGTTGATCCAGCGCAATGGCCATTTCTGGATCGCCCGTTTTCACGACAACCCAACCCATGTTGGGTACCAATGCAAATCGAACGATTTTATCGCGATCGGCACTGGTGACCGTCACGAGCTCCTCGGCGCTTTCATAACCTTCGGCTCGCGCACCAAGACGATGTTTTCCCGGACCGAGGGCAATTGGTTTGTCGCGTGCACTTGACGGCAAGGCTTCGTCGTCCACGTACAGAATGGCATGGGGCGGAGTC
>JBGAOI010000127.1:0-14619 GCA_044221885.1 Polyangium sp. (in: bacteria) | reverse complement strand
AAGGCCGGCGAAAATATTGTCTTTAGCGCATCCAACGGATGTTTGGTCGTGGAAAATTGGACGGGATCGCGCGGAGATTCAGGCAAAAGCATGAATTTTTACGACCCGGTCCGAAAACAATGGCGGCAAATCTGGGTCGGCAGCGGCGGAGAGATTACGGAATTCGTGGGCGAATTCAAGGACGGCGCCATGCGTTTCGTCGGAGAAACCAAAGCTGGCGCCGAAAACGAGCCTCAACGGCGACTCACGTTTTTCCACATCAGTGAGAATGAAGTTCGACAATTTGCGGAAAAGTCGAAGGACGGCGGGAAAACGTTTACGACAGAATACGACTTCACGTACAAGCGCCGAGCCGCAAAGCCGTAAGTCTCATCCGCGTTTGCGTCGCGTGAACCCAAACGCAAGCGCGCCAAGCATCCACATCATCCCAGACGAACCATTCGAAGATTCGCCTACCGTACGACAACTGCACGATTCGCCGTCGTTGGGATTGCCTCCGCCTGCCCCCGCGGAGCCCGCTTCACCGCCACGTCCGCCATTGCCACCTGACGCGCCGGCGCCACCCATACCGCCTTTTCCGGCCGCGCCGCCATTGCCACCCGAATCACCTCCCGAACCGCCCATACCGCCAGCGCCAGCCATTCCGCCCATTCCCGCTGCACCGCCCGAACCAGCCATTCCGCCCATTCCACCCATACCACTGGAACTGCTGCCCATTTCCTGAGCGCACTTGGCACTGCATCCGTCGCCGTCCAGCATATTTCCGTCGTCGCAAACTTCCACGCCTACCTGGACAAACCCGTCCCCACAGGCTGCGTTTTTGCAATTCTCGACGCACGCGTCGTCGTTGTTCATGTTTCCGTCGTCGCAAACTTCCACGCCTACCTGGACAAACCCGTCCCCGCACGCTGCGTTTTTGCAATTCCCGACGCACGCGTCGTCGTTGTTCATGTTTCCGTCGTCGCATTGCTCGGGACCGTTCACCTGACCATCGCCACAGGACGGACCGGCACCCATGCAGTTTGCAGCGCATTTGCCATATTGACCATTCATCGCGCCATCGTCGCAAACTTCACCCAGCTCCAAAATGCCATCGCCACATACGGCGGGTGGCGCATATTCATATGCGCCCATATCAAAGGCGGGACCATTGACGAGGTCTCCATCGAGCGGCCGGGGATGTCCGTCAGCATCAAAGAGCGGCGCGTTCATCGATGTACCCACGTCAATACACGGGCTCGAGCTTTGCACGCGCAGATTGGTCGGAGCGCCTACGTAAAGCGGATTTACGCTGAGACTGCCCATGCCCGGCGATTGATTGTAAAAGTTACCGGCGGCGTTGTTCCACGAATTCACGTAATTCACCGTCAACGTCGATTGCGCCGGCACATAGTGCCCAATGCCATAGGTCGCATTGTTCGTCACAATGGCATTTGCGATGTCGACATTGAGGTTCACGTTTCCTTCGACAAAAATGCCGGCATTTGCATTCTGATTCACCGTCACGTTGTGAATCTTGACCGTCGAAGGTAACGGACTGTAGTAGGTGATGTACATGCCTATCAGCGAATTGTTGCGAAGAACGGCGTTTGTCACAACTGCACTGCTGCCGCTCGTGGGATTGTAATAGAGACCGTATCGATTGCCGTGCGAGGTAAATCCATCGAGCACATGATTGCCTCCGTCAACGGCAATACCAAAAAACGAACGCGTTATGACAATGCCCGTGGTTGTGCTTCCCGAACCGGATTCCATAAGCAATCCGGTCCATTGCTCGGTTCCTGCCGTCGTTGACGTCAAGGTCACAGGTTGCACCGATGTACCTTTTGACTTCAGAATGCCTTCGACATACAATGTGCTTTTCGGAGTGAATTCGTCCGCCATGGCATCGGTTGGTGTGAATTGAATGGTCACGCCAGGATCGAGGGTCAACGTAACCCCGGGTTTGACCGTAAGATCACCTGGCGCTGTGTAAGGCGATCCGGCCGCCGTCAATGTACGATCCTCCCAAAGATAGCCCAAAAGCCCCACCGTAGGATCTCCGGTATAAGACAAAGCGCCGATGTCTTGCCCCATATCACCGGCAAAACGAGCGGGAGAATTTGATGTAATGCGGAGGTTTGCCGGAGGTGACACATAAAGCGGATTGATGGCTCGGGCATCGGTGGCCGAAGTAATGTTCGGAAAATTGGCCGTCGTATTTCCCCAAGAAATGGTATTCACGACGCTTGCAGTCGTCGTACCTCCTGCCGGATTCCGATGGATGCCATTGACGTTGTTCGTGACAACCGAGTTCTTGACGGTGACGTTGGCGGTTGACCCCGCTGCAGCGTTGACGTACACGCCATTTTGCGCATTTTGGTGAGCCGTGATGGAAGCAAGCATCACGTCGATACTGGCGCCGCCGGTTGCATTGACGTTGACGCCATCCTGGCCATTGTTGCGAATCACCGTCCCGGTCAAAGCGTGGTTGACCATGCCGCTCGTATTGGCAATCGAAACTCCATGATTCGAGTTGTTCCGAAACACCGCATTGGCGACATTCACGACGCCCGTGCCCGTTACCAAAAGCCCCACCGTGTTGGTATGCGCAACGAAATCCGCCAAAGAAACAGTCCCTGCGGAGATCAGAAAACCATTCAATGCATTTTGCACCGTCAAGTTCGGCGTCGACAACGTCGCCCCCGCCGTATCCACCACCAAGCCATACCACGTGCCCGCAATCGTCCGAAATGTCACAGGATTTGCTGCCGTTCCTTGCACATCAAGCGTCCCGCGAATGGTCGCTTCGGTTTTCGTCCCATCGAGGCCGCCACCGGACGAATCTGTCGCGGCAAATTGAACATCAACCCCCGCTTGAATCGTCAACGTCGACCCCGCTGGTACCGTGATATCGCCCTGCACCAAATAAGGACTTCCCGCGAGCGTCCACGTTTGGTTCATAACGTTTCCCGCAGGAATGACCGTTGCCGCCTCCGCCGTCAGCGGCATCAACACGGCCATTGCAATGGTCGACGAAATCACGATTGCTTTGTATCTACGCATAGATCCGCAACCTTATCGTTTTTACTCATGCATTACCATCACCAATTTGCATATTTTCCAGCAGTACGCACATGTAAGACAATGCCATACCCTCGCCTACTTGATAACACACGAAAATATTTTTGCTGATTTTTTGGCCCATGCAGAAAAGCTATGGCAATGGGCAAATCGTGAGTGCAGCTCTCGCCCATTCCTCCACTGGTTCTACAGCGTCCACGTTGACGGCTGCGTCAGCGCCGCCGTCATCCGAAGTTCCGTCGTCGCGTAAAAAGCCCAAAGCGAGTCGTCGATTGCCGTGTCGCTTGGGTCCGTACATGCTTTTCGAGCGAATTGGGTACGGCGGGATGGCCAATATTTACTTGGCCCGCAAGCGAACGGATCCCGAAGCGGGAAAACTGTACGTGCTCAAAGAGATTCTGCCGGATTTGGCGGGAAACACGCAAGCGGTCGATATGCTGGTGGAAGAAGCGCGTATTTCGATGCGTTTTCAGCATCCGAATGTCGTGCGGGTCGAAGATTTGGGCCGTGATGGCGACGATTACCACATTGCCATGGAATACGTCGAGGGGCTCGATATGCGTGAGGTTTTGCGGCGAGCGGCGCACTTGCGCGTGCCCATTCCGATATCGCATTCTCTTTACATGATCACGAGCGTTTTGCGGGGGCTCGATCATGCCCATCGGCGCCGGGACGAACAAGGCAATCCGATGCAAATCGTGCATCGTGATGTTTCGCCGGCCAATGTGTTGCTCAGTTTTCAAGGCGAAGTGAAGGTGTGTGATTTTGGGATTGCCCGAACGAGCACCGCAATGCGCACGGACGATGCGTATCAAGGCAAAGCGGGGTACATGAGTCCCGAGCAGGCACACGGGGAAGCGCTCGACGCGCGTTCGGATGTGTATGCCGTGGGCATCATGTTATGGGAGCTTTGCGCGGGAAAACGGTTATATAAGGCCAAACCAGATGAATCGTTGCTGGACGTCGCGCGACGCGCGGTCATTCCGCCATTGCCGTGCCGCGGTTGTCCTGCGGAAGATCAATTGCAGGCGATCATTTTCAAGGCGCTCGCAAGAAACCGCGACGATCGATATGCGTCCGCACGAGCCATGGTTCGGGACCTCGAGCGTTATGCGTACCATGCCAAACTCATGACGACACCGAGCGAATTCGGGGCGTTTTTGCACGACCATTTTGCGGCGGATTTCATGCCGGCGCGTCGTCGCAACAAACGCGTTGTGGAAGCGGTGGAAACGGGTCCGCTCGCGACGTTGATGCCCATTGCTTTGCCCATTCGTAAACGAAACGTCGCATCGCCGAGCGCGGATACGGCGCCCGATTCGAAAACGCCTCCGCCTTCCAGCAAAGTTCCGGCCAGTGGCATTCGGCGTAAACGTCGGCCGGAACCTTCCTTGGGCAAAAGACGAGAATCACCCGAAGGTGGAATGGTGGGACAAATGATGTTGTTTGCCGCCGCATTGCTGATGGGGCTCGTGTTTTTCGCGGTAAACGGTCAAACGTTTTAGCTCGCATTCACTCGTACACAATGCATTACGCGCTTGCGTGCCGTTTACAGTGCACACGATCGTGTATTGGCGGGCGCGGTTGGCGCCGTATATCTCGTAACGAACATCTCCGTCAGCATTGCAATCAAGAAACAACTTGCGGCCGGAAAGCGGCCGGAATTTCTTTTTGGCCCTGGACGCTCGCTTTTGTCGATGACGATCTTGCCGGTGCTCGTATGGAGCGCGCATGGATCAGGTGCGGTTCCCGCTTGGTTCGTTACGATTCCTTCTCTTTTTGCGTTGCCATTCTGTTATCGTTCCATGGCATCATTGATTCCTACGAGTTGGGTCGTTCTCACTTGTTCGCTCGTATATACTTTACGGTATGGGTTTGGACGCGAGTTCACGACGACGCTCATTGCGTTAACTGCCGTCGGCGCACTTGCATATCCATTGATCCAAGCATTGAGAATGCAATACGAAGGTGTGCAAAGCGCGCTGGATGAAGTCGAAGCGGCGCACCGGCAAGTCGAGGCGGCACGTATTCGCGCGGAAGTAGCGAACAAAGCAAAGTCTGAATTTTTGGCGAACATGAGCCACGAAATTCGTACGCCGATGAATGCGGTCATTGGCAAGACGGGATTGCTGCTCGACACGAAACTCGACAGGGAGCAGCTTGATTTCGCCGCGACGATTCGCGATAGCGGTGACGCTTTTTTGGCCATCATCAATGACGTACTTGATTTTCCCAAAATCGAAGCCACGCAGTTACTTCGGGAAAACTGTTTGACCTGGCCATACTCGATATGCAAATGCCCGACATGGATGGGTTGACCCTCGCCAAACGGCTCAAAACGACGTATCCACAGTTACCGCTCGTCATGCCCACGTCCATTGGCTGGCGCCCTCACGACATCGGTAAGGACCTTTTTGCTGCCTTTATTGCCAAACCGGTCAAAGCGTCGGTGTTACGTGAACGTCTCGTGGACATTTTCTCTAAAAAAGTTGGCACGACGCAGATTCTGAGTCACACAACCCACACGGAACAGCTCGCCTCCGTTTTACCACGCAAGATTCTGCTTGCCGAAGACCACCTGATCAACCAAAAATTAGCCATTGCAACCCTCGAACGACTTGGCTATCGTCCCGATGTCGTGGCCAATGGTCTCGAAGTCATTGCCGCGGTCAAACGCCAACGTTACGATGTCATCCTCATGGATGTCCAAATGCCGGAAATGAATGGCATCGAGGCGACGAAACGCATTCGAGAAATGCTTTCGGCAGACAATCAGCCACACATCATTGCCATTACGGCCAGTGCTACCGTACAAGATCGCAATGAATGTCTGGCGGCAGGCATGAATGACCACATCGCCAAGCCATTTCGCCAACACGAACTCATTACGGCGCTAGAGGACAGCACCGCGCAGGCTCCATTGCGAGATTCCGTGACAGGTTTGGCAAGGACGTCCACAACGCCTGCATCGACCCAGCGCAAAGCGATCGAATCGTCGATTCTCGCCGAATTGCGAGGTATGTTTGACGACGCGACGGAATTTGAACAACTCGTCACTGATTTCCTTGCGTCCTCGACGGCACTGCTGGACAAATGCAAGCACGGTTTTGCCGAGGATCGAATCGCAGATGCGCGGGGCGCAGCCCATCAGCTCGTATCGTCTACAAAAAGCTTCGGTGCGATGACGTTTTCGGATCTTTGCCGCCAATTCGAGCATGCAGCCAAAGCGGGTGACAAAACGCCTCTTCCCGGTTTGCTCGACGAAATGTTTGCCGAGTACACACGTGTTCAGGAAGAACTGCGGAAACCGGTAAACGCGTCGGTTTGAATTTTTTTTGCAACATTTGTTGTCGAAATGTTCCGAACCGGTTGCGCTCGTGATACGGTCGCGCCCACTGTTTTTCCAAGCAGGGAGGCATCATGATTCGAATTCTCGGACCCGCGCTCGTTCTCAAGCAATTTTCCACCGACGCCTACTCCGGCCGTGTGTACGTCGTTGGTCGTCAGCCAGGGTTCATGGGTTGGCTTCTTTCGGCCATGGGTGTGGACGCAAACACTGAACTCACAGTCACGCCAACCGAGGTCTCCTTTCGACAATCAAGTCTTTTCGGTGAAACGGTCACGGTTTGTCCGACTTCGCGTGTAGCGTGTGCCTCGGCCGGTTACGCCAAACCCGTCGAATACCTCATCATTGCGGGTCTGACGGCAGTCACGGTCATCATCCCGATCGTGATGATCATTCTTTTCTTCTTGGAAAAGCGTATGTTTGTCATGGTTGAAACAACGGGCGGTGGCTCGTTTGCCATCGCTTTCAAGCGCAGTCTGATCGAAGGTGTCGAAGTCAATCAGGAGAAGGCCAAAGAGGTCCTGCAGATTCTCCACCGCAACGTCATGGTTTCCTCAGGCGCGGCACCAGCGGGGAATGCGCCTGGAGCACCCATGCAGGGCGCAGGTATGCAGCCTGCACCCATGCAAGCCGCCCAGATGCCTCAGCAAGGGCAACAAGGCGGATACCCAATGTATCCGCGCTGATTCCAGCACGAAACGGCGGACACGATCGACCTCCCGACGTCCAGTCCGCAACGGAGCATTGGTCTCCATTCCGCCGGCAATCATCGTCATTTCAAATAGTTACACCAGCATCTGGCACAGTCGTCCGAAAACCGAGGGCGATCGACGCTCCGCGTTCGCATGTGCTCGAATGCGCGGGATCTCACGAATAATCCACTGCCGCTGTTTCCCACCTCGTCCTATTTTGGGCTATACAGGGCAATAGGCGCGTGCGATTTTCGACGATCTGCCCGCTCGGGTTGGGAGGAGTACATTTCATGAAACGGATGACACACAACGAGGTCGTTGCTTGCAGCAAAGCTCGCGCGATCATGGAGACGCAGCTCTGCACGGAGATGTACGGTCTCTACAACAGTGGGCCCATCTTGAATCCGATTCGTACCGTTGTGTCATTGGCGATTGAACAAATTTTGGGCATGATGCAATTTAATAGCCTCAAAACCAGCGTGGGCTGGGATGCAGCCGTAAAAAAGGCTGGAGGCAACCTGGCCGTGTGGCGCCTTTCCGGGGGCGCGCCCAAAGAGACAGCCGCGGGTCTCATGAAAGTCTGGGAAAATTCGGCATCGTGGACCGCCGACGATTGCGGCGATCTGATTCGACTCTTCGGCGGCATGATTGAAGATACGGCACTGCAACAAGGCGGAGCCGTCAGCACCGAAGTCGATGGCATTCGCGGGAGCAAGCGAAAAGCGGGCTTTGGAGCAACCCGAGCTCGCCACACCGATGGTTTCGTCGTAACGGACACGCACATTGGTGAAGCTCACAAAGCAGTCTTGGGTGCCAAACGCGTGCAAGGAGGTTTTTCGGGCATTCAGAAAGTGCGCCTGAAAGCAGAAAGTACAGTCAAGAAGATTGATTGCGCGTATGGGCTGGCCGAGGGGTGTGACATATCAGGAACGACGGCCGATTCGATCTTCTTTTTCGACTACGTAAATGCGTTCATCAAAGGTTTGCCCGAGATGATCGCATCGACCGACTTGCCGGTGATTCAGCTATTTCCAATGGCCACGATGGGCTCGCAAGGCCACCACACCGTTCTGGAATGCGCCCTCACTTTGACGCAAAACGAGATTATCAACTATCACGTCGGTTTCTATTCGACGCTCATGCCACCCGGAAGTGAAAACGCAACACTCCAGCGGTTGTTTGCAAAATACGAAAACGACGTGCGAAATGTGCAAATGCTGTGCTGGTGGGACGATCAGGGCGGCAAACTCAATGGCGTACGTTTTGACAAGATGTGGGAAATTCAAATGCTGAAGAACAGCTCTTTGGCCGATCCCAAGCTTCTCCAGGACTTTTCGAGCCTTGGAATCCGGGCCAACAAGAAGCAAATCTTGGGCATGTCGCGCTACAACACGCTCGGTAAAACCTTGGGACTCGTGTAACAATCGGTTAGTCGCTCGCCTGACCGTACGTGGCGCATACTCGCTGCCACAAAAACCTCAATGCATTTTCCGCCTCGTTCCCGTGGTTCGTCCCGGCACAAAGCCTCGAACTCGAGGTCGGCAATCAACGCTTCTTCAATCGCAAGCGTGCTTCGTCAAGATAAGCTCGAGCGAGGGTTTCGTTCGCGAAAAACCGTCGACCTGTGGTCCGACGCCCAAGCGCCGACATGGCCCGATCAATCATGTTGCCCAACGTTTGGATGGTATACGACGCCCCAAAGATGGCTGTGACGTCTGCTCCTGCATCGCGCAGCGTCGGCGATGTTTTCAACGCCTTTCGAGCGTCTGGCTCGATTCCGTCCATGCGCGAAGCATCATACAGCCCCAAAGCATACCCGTATTGGCGCCTGAGCTGGGTGTTGATCTCGGCGATGTGTTCAAAATCGCGCAACGTTAGTGACCCGGTAACCCGAACGAACACCACGTCTTCCTCGATTCGGACGTGGATCGTCGTCGCGAACGACCTGAGTTCACCGTGGCTCATCGCGGTTCATCTTACCTAAACGTTACGACATGGCAACAAGCAAGTTGTTTGAGAGCCAAACACTTTGTTTTACCTTCTCATGAAGCTCCCTCGACGCTGAGATCCGCCAAACCAATGACTGTCTTGCCGAATGGTCTGACATACGAGGGTGTCTCAGGTGGCTGTGCGAATCGGAGTTTCAGTCAGTCCACAGCATCAGCCCTGATTCACGTTTGGCCCGACCGCCTTGTCGTTACCTTGCCCATCGATCAACCCATTCCGGACAACGCATACGAGAATGAAAACCGGGACACCTCGAGCGCCCATAACTCAATGACACTCTCCGGGAACGGCAGCGGCATCGGATCGAGCACCGTTCGCACATGGTGACACATCGCTCGCCATTCATCATCGCCAATGAGCAGCAATCGCTCCGCGCGTAATTCAGCCATTCGCGGCTCACGCTTCCCCGGCGCGAGTTTTTCGAGTTTGTCCAGTTTTTCTGCGGAAACCTCGAGCGTTTCCAAAAAATCGTTCCACGAACTAAGCGGGTCCCGTTCGAGATTCTTGGGCAACCACCAAAGCAGTCGATTCAGGAATCGACCGGACAAATTGGGATATGCCGTGACAACCGCGAGAAGAACGAGAGCGGCGCGATATTGATGATTGTCGAGGAATTGACCCAAATCGTGCGGCGCAATGCGGGCGCGAATCAAACGGTAAATGTTGACAAAACGTTTGACCGTACGTGGCGTGCGAAAAAGTCGCCCCAATTGCGTCACATCGCGATGTTCGTCCGCGGTAAACTCCAGCAATTCCGAGCTACACAAGAGCGGATCGACGACTTTGTTGGCCGCCTTTTCGGCGGGCGCACCTGCGGCTGGCGCGCTGAACTGGACAATTGAATCCGTCGTCTGTTGTTTGTCCGGTGCATAAACGGATGGTTGCGTCGATGTTGCCGGCGCAAACGTTGACGACACCGTTTGTCGTACGCCTCGTGCCGACACCGGACCGAGCAGATCGCTCATCATTCTATCAAATCCAGCCTCGAGGTGATTCACGCGGCGTAGTGTGAATGGAATTTGGAATATTTTTTCCAAGTAATCCTGCGACGTGGCGACTCGATCGCCGCCTTGATTCGATGTTTCCCCGAGCAACGTGGGCAAACGCGTCTCCAAACAACGCCGCAACCAGCGCGGATCCACCGCGACCACCACGACAAACAGCGGATACGCAAGAAGCATGTGAATGGCTTCGAGCACTTCGACGACGCGTTCCGGGCGACAACGATCAAGGTCATCGATGTACAGCATGACGCGCATGGGGTGGGGATTTTCGGCCGTGGGCGGAGGCCCAAGCGCAGCGCTCATGGCCTCGAAATCTTTCCGAATGGCACTGATGATCCCCAGATGCTTTCGATATTCGTCGCTCGTTGCACGCGCTTCGATCAACCGCGCGAGGCGTCGTTGCGGGTGCCTTTCGGCAAGCTGTTCCTGAAGCTCGCGTGCACGCGCGCGTGCTTCTTCCAGCGCTTTTTTGGCCGCCGCTTCCTTGGCCAACGCTTCATCGTACGCGGCATAACCGCCTTCTTTGCGCTCCTTTTCTTTGCGCAATTCGCGTTCTTTTTCTGCTTTCGCGAGCGCCTCTTCAATGGTCGACACGTACGTCGACACGCGTTTGACGAGCGTGCTGACCCATAACGCGGCTGTGCTCAACGTCCCGCCCAGCATCGCTGCGTATTTGTTGATCGATTGTGCAATTTCAGGAAACCGTTCGAGTAGCGCATGAATGGCCGCTGGAACAACGACCGACGCAGCAATCATCGGG
Organism: Polyangium sp. (in: bacteria); assembly: GCA_044221885.1. GTDB lineage: Bacteria > Myxococcota_A > Polyangia > Polyangiales > Polyangiaceae > Polyangium. The sequence continues at coordinate 3,747 of JBGAOI010000127.1, read as the reverse complement.
ATAACGATTTTACTCACCGGTGACGCGAGAACCATACGCCCCAATACAGCCCATCGTGTACTCGCCGCACGCAACTTTTGGGCACTCTCGCTCAAACTCCCGAAAGAATCCGCAAGCGCAGGAAGACCAAGGGCTTTCGAGGCCACATCGAGGCTCGCCGCAATGGCTGGTTCGGCTGTGAGGAGTTTTTCGAGGTTATCCATTTCATTGTCGTAACGTTGCTCTTTTTCTTTTCGCTCGCGTTTGGCCTCGGCAAGCAGGGCTTCGGCCTTCGCGAGTTCGGCTCGGGCAGCCTCTTCGTTTTGTTTGGCGCCTTCGAGCTGCATATCCAAACGTCGACGAATTTCCTCTTCGCTCTCGTGGCCTTGGATATGCGCGAAGAGTTTGTCGTAGATATGCGTGACGAGACTGGCCCAAAGGTTCGCGTCATTAAAATGCCAGGCATTAAATTCAACGTGCACGACATCGCGACAAAACGCCGATGTATCGCTCCTTTTCGCAGCATGGGCCAATTCGTCGATACGGCGACGCAGTTTGGCCATGAAAAAGCTTTTGCCACTGCCCCAATCGCCGAAAAGCCCAACAGACAGCGGCGGATACACGCGACTCGATGCAACCACCGCGCATAACGCATCGACGTCACGCTGAATGCCGAGCAAATCGTCTGCGGCTGCGTCCACTGCGTCCGAACGGAAACCAGGCAATCGTGGAGCTGCGTCGGTGTTCGCTGTTTCGGCGAATGGAAGCGCCCAAAATCCAAGCGCGGATAGAAAATGGCTTCCATCCGAATGCTCGAAGGTATTGCCGAAAAACGCGACAGCGCCATGTCCCTCGGGCGCCGATAACTCGAAACGTTCTCCCTCGGATTGCCGGCCGGACCCGACGGCCCGAATGGTTTTACCGCTTCGCGTGTGAAAACTCAATTCGAAAAAGTGATTCGCCCCATAATAATTGCCATACCAACCCGAGATTCTCACCAGCGGATCCTCGGTAAAATCAACGTTCGCTTCTTCGTATCCCTCCAGGCCATCATGATGTAGGTGGCTTATTTCCGAATCTCCATACAGGACCGCGACGTCATCGATGATATCGCCGCGTTTCCAACGGAGACGCCGCAAAGGCCCGCGTTCGAGGCTCATTGCCCAATCGTCAAAACTCGCCCCGCCGTCGCCAATGGGACCAACTTGTTGGCGTTTGTCATGATCATCCTTATCATCTTTATCAATTTTTTGCATACGCGGTGCCTTCCACCGTCATCTTACGCCCAGTTGAGGCTGAATGGCCAGCAGCGTTTGCGTGATTCGCGCAAACACGCAGGTGCAGGCTCGTTGCCCTGGCATTGTCGCAGCATTCGGCTTACACCTCGCTCCGTCATGCGGTACTTCAACACATCGGGCTCGTGCATCGAAGGTAAGCACTACATGCTCCCAGCCGAGCGGCGGCTTGGCGAGTGTTTGGAACTCATCGACAAAAAAGCCTATTTCGTCCTGCATGCGCCGCGACAAACCGGCAAGACCACATCGATGAAAGCCCTTGCCAAACGCTTGACTGCGGACGGTCGATACGCGGCGTTGTGGTTCACGTGCGAAGGCGGCGAAGTGGCCCAAAGCGACTACGGCGCGGCTGAGTCTATGGTTCTGGATGCCATACGTCAGCGCGCAGAAGAAGCACTACCTTCCGACTTGTGGCCCCCACCTTATTCTCCAGGTGTCGAGGGTACCCGCATCGTCGCCGCGCTTGCCGCGTGGGCACGAACCTGCCCTCGCCCACTTGTGCTCATGTTTGACGAGATTGACTCTTTGCAGGGAGCCGCGCTCAGCACCGTTTTGCGTCAACTGCGTGCCGGTTATCTCGCACGACCTTCGCCTTGTCCGTGGAGCGTCATTCTTTGCGGTATGCGCGACGTGCGCGATTACAAAATAGCGAGCGGTGGACAACCTATACGGGCGGGTTCGGCCAGCCCTTTTAATATCAAAGCCGCTTCGATTCGGCTCGGTAATTTCACGAAAGACGAAGTGCGCGAACTTTACCTTCAGCACACGGCTGATACCGGGCAGATTTTCACCGATGACGCCCTGACAAACGCATGGACCTTGACCGAGGGTCAACCATGGCTCGTGAATGCGCTCGCTCGCGAGGTCATTGAAAAAATGAAAGTACCGGTCAACGAACCGATCACCGCCGAACATATTGAAAAAGCCAAGGACCAACTCATTTTGGCGCGAGCTACGCATATCGATTCTTTGCTCGCCCGATTGCGCGAAGAACCCGTGCGAAAGATTTTGGAGCCCGTCATTGCTGGTGAAATGCCCCAACACGATCCGCTCGATGACGACCAACGGTATGTCATGGATCTCGGCTTGATTGCTGCAGAACCTACGGTGCGCATTGCCAATCCCATTTATCGCGAAGTCATTCTGCGCGTGCTTGCAGGCGCTGCGGAACCTTGGGTTCTCGAAGACCCTCGCGTATACGTCGCCCCAAGCGGAAAACTCGATGTAAAAAAGTTATTCGAAGGGTTTGCTGAGTTTTGGAAACAGCACGGAGAATTGCTTGCGCCACGTATGGCCTATTCCGAAGCCGCTGCGCAATTGGTGCTCGTCGGGTTTTTGCATAAGATCGTCGATGGTGGAGGGCTCGTCGAGCGCGAAATTGGCGTCGGCAAAAAACGCATCGACATCATGGTGGAATGGCCTTACACCGACGAAAACGGGAAAAAGCAAGCACAGAAGGTCGCCGTGGAAATCCAGGTTTGGCGGGACCGCGACAAAAAAGGCGATCCGCTCGTCCAAGGCCTGAAGCAGATTGACGAATACTTGGCACGACTCGGTTTGGACGAAGGAACCCTCGTCATTTTCGATACTCGAAGCATGGCCGAAAACATTGATGACCGCACTCGATTCGAATCGCATACGACAGCGTCGGGACGAATGGTGACATTGCTCCGGGCGTAAGCTGCACACATCACGGTCGCAATTCGGATTCTCTGCCAACGGTACCCGCATCGTCGATGATATCAATTTGCGGCGTTGACGTCTTCACCTCTTGACGCCAGCTTGGCAATGCGGTGAAGATATCCCCGTTGCCTTCTTGGTGGCGAAGCTTGGAACGTCCGTGGTGATGGAAAACTCCAATGAACATCAAGCCTTATTTCATAACGTTGGGCGTGGTTTTTCTCGTCGGTTGCAATCCCGAGACGCGTAACTTTGGCACCGCCGGCGGCGCGGGCCAAGGCGGCCAAGGCGGCCAGGGCGGTCAAGGTGGCCAAGGTGGAGGTACCGGGGGCGGCGAGGTTTGTCCTGCGGAACGCGCCAATTGCGACGCGGCGCCCGATTGTGAAACGAACATCCTCGACAACCCCGCGAATTGTGGCGGCTGCGGGATTGTTTGCGCAGGAACGTGCGTCGGCATGACATGCAATGATCCGATCCACATCGCTGCAGGTTATGATCATACCTGTGCGGTGACGACGCTCGGTGACTTGTATTGTTGGGGACGAAATGTCTCGCGCGAAATTGGCATCGGATCGCCTGATCCCATGGTTCTAGTTCCAAGCAAGGTGCCCACGGCTGGCCCCGTGCAAAAAGTCGCGCTGGGCGGAACGACGGACCAAGGAAATCGGGATTCGCAAGGTATTGGGATCGAGCGTATCAGGTATAATTTTACTCATATCCAAAGATTTCATCAAACTGGTACTGATTTCCATGCTGCTCGCTTCGCCGGTCGCTTGGTACTTCATGCAACAGT